>NZ_JBEXCR010000007.1:150869-393061 GCF_040605375.1 Nonomuraea sp. NPDC005650 | reverse complement strand
CGCAAGATCACCGAAGCCCTCGACGCCGCCTGACAACATGCCGACCCCCACAACCCGCAGCGTGTCACCCGGGGTCCCGCCCGGACCCCGGGGACACGACGGCGTGCCGGGGTCAGGCCGGCCGAACCGGCTCACTTCCCCTGGCCGATGCCCGCCGCCGACTTCCGTCGTAGGCTGCATCTCGCACGTGATGGGCAGGAGGCAGAAGTGGCCGAGACGATGGTGGCCGAGGTGATGGCCGAACTGGCCGAGCTCGAGGACCCCAGGGCACGCGAGGTGAACGAGAAACACGGTGACGATCACGGCGTGAACCTCAGCAAGCTGCGCGCGATCGCGAAGCGGCTGAAGACACAGCAGGAACTCGCGTGCCGGCTCTGGGAGACGGATGACACCGCGGCGAGACTGCTGGCGATCCTGATCTGCCGCCCGAAGGCGTTCGAGCGTGACGAGTTGGACGTCATGTTGCGCGAGGCGCGCACACCCAAGGTGCACGACTGGCTCGTGAACTACGTGGTGAAGAAGAACCCGCACTCCGAAGAACTGCGCCTGGCCTGGTTCGCCGATCCGGATCCAGCGGTCGCGAGTGCCGGCTGGGCGCTGACCACCGAACGCGTGACGAAGAAGCCCGAGAGCCTCGACCTCGTAGGACTGCTCGACGTCATCGAGGCGGAGATGAAGGACGCCCCGGATCGCCTTCAGTGGGCGATGAACCACTGCCTGGCTCAGATCGGGATCGACCACGCCGAGCACCGCGCCCGTGCCATCGACATCGGTGAGCGTCTGGAGGTGCTCAAGGACTACCCGACTTCCGCGGGCTGCACGTCTCCGTTCGCACCGATCTGGATCAACGAGATGGTGCGCCGACAGCACGATTAGCACAACGTGCCGATCGGCTCCCGGCCCGCCAGGCCGGGTAAGCCATCAGGATTGCGCTCCACCCACGATCCTCGTCCGGCGGGAGAGCCCATGCGATCCGCGCGGCCACCCCGGCAGTTCCCACACTGAGAGCAGGTTTCGTCAATGGCATGCCGTATCAGTGAGCTCGTGCTCAACTGCCAGGACCCCGAGGTGCTGGCGCGGTTCTGGTGCGAGGTCCTGGACTTCGTAGTGCTCGATCGCGAGGAGGACAGTATCGAGATAGGGCCGCGCGAAGGTTTCGGCGGCCCGCAGCCGACGATCATCCTCAGCCGTCACGACGAGCCGCAGAAAGGGACACTCCGGCTGCACATCGACGTCAACGCCACCGACCGCGACCAGGACGCCGAGCTCGAACGCCTCCTGAAGCTCGGGGCGCGCCGAGCCGACGTCGGCCAGACCGGGGAGGAGTCCTGGCATGTCCTCGCCGATCCAGAAGGCAACGAGTTCTGCCTGCTCAGGACCCGCCTCGCCCCACTCTGACGGCCACACCTCACGGCACCCCCGCGAACAGCCCGCACGGCATCACCGCCGCCAGAGCGCCACCTCGACGAGGTCCTTGCTTGTCGATGAGGGCTGACGATCTTATGGGTGGGCGCCCGTCTACAACGAGCGCAGTCCCTGGAGGGCGACGTCGAGGGCGCGCCGGATCGAGGTCAGGTACTCCTCCATCGAGGGGCCCTGGCGGAGGCTGACGGTGCCGGCGGCTTGAGCGGCCCCCATCAGGGATCCGACAGCGGCAGCCGCGGTAACCGGGTCGAGCACGCGGGGGTAGGCCTTCAGGAGCGCGTCGGCGATCGCCTGCTGGAGGTCGAACTGCACGTGCAGGGCCTTGGCCTGCACGGCAGGCAGTTTCATGACGGTGTCATCGAGGTGCTTCAGATTCCCGCCAGCCCCGGAGAGCGGCCCTTCGGCCAGACGCCGGGCGAAGACTCGTTCGTAGATCTCGAGTATTACGTCGGAGACGTGTTCCTCCGGCGCTCGTTCGCCGATCACTTCGACGGCCGCTTGGACGTACTGGTCGGTGTCGGCGAACAGCACGTCTTCCTTCGTGGGGAAGTGGTTGAAGAACGTCTTCTTGGCCACGTCGGCCGCCTGGGTGATCTGCACGATGGTGGTCTGCTCGTATCCCTGTTCGGCGAACAGCCTGAGCGCCGTGTCGACCAGCAGTTGCCTCGTCTGGAGTTTCTTTCGCTCACGTCGCGTCTCGTCCGCCATGCCAAGAGAGCCTACACCTGGCATATGAGTATACTTGGACTACTTTTAGTCCAGGTGTAGCTTAGTCGCAGGTACCGACGAGCCGACCCGTACGCGGGCCCAGACAGGACGGAAACTCTCATGACACTTCCCGCTCTGACCCCGGTGGAGGAAACTCTGTGGATCACCCTGACCGGCCGGGCGTTCGACAGCCGTCTGCCGGACCCGATCCTCGGGGACACGATGGCCGACGAACTCGTTCGCAAAACCGGCTACACCGACGACAAGCTCCGCTGGACCAGGGTCTCCTGCGTCGAAGTCGCCCAGCGGGCCAAGAAACTGGATGAGATCGCGCAGCGGTTCATCGCCCGCCATCCCGACGCGATCGGTGTCGACCTGGGCGCCGGGCTGGACACGCGGGCGTTCCGCATCGACCCGCCGCCCACCGTCGACTGGTACGACGTCGACTTCCCCCACGTCGTCACCGCCCGGCGGCAGCTAATCCCCGACCGCCCGCACGTCCACGCCATTGGCGCGGACCTGACCGACCCGGCCTGGCTGGAGAGCCTCCCCGCCGACCGCCCCGCCGTGATCGTCGCCGACGGCCTGATGGCGTTCCTCGCCGAAGCCGACATGATCGCCCTGCTGCGGCGGCTCACCGACCATCTCCACAGCGGGGAGATCGTGTTCAACGTCTACAACAAGTTCACGGTACGGGCTGCGAAACTCGCCCCCAGCGTCCGATTTCTGGTCCCCCTCTTCAAGTCCCCGGGCTTCGGCAGCCTGGACCCCGTGCGCTGGAATCCCAAGCTCACGCTCATCGAGGAGATCATGCTCGTCCGCGAGCCGGAGGTCGCCCAGTATCCGCCGGCCCTGCGTCTGTGGACCCGCTTGACCGCACTCAGCACGTCCTTGTCCAGGCTGGGCACCGTGATCGCGCGCTACCGCTTCTGACGCGGACAGCAGTGCCGGGTGAAGGAACCGGTCGGCGGGCAACGCGGTGAACCTCCGCACCAGTTCGTCATCGTTTTGGCTCTTCCGCTACGCGACCAGGGAGGTCTCCAGTGCGTAGGCGCTGACGTAGCGCGAGAGGGCGTCGATCGCCCAGCCCGCCGTCTGCGGTTCGATGCCCCTGCCCACGCCGAGCCCCGGTTCTGGCGCTACGCGGAACGGTCGTGCCCGTTGAGTGCTTCGCGGCGATATTTGCGCGCGGTGCTCGCGTGCACCCCCAGCGCTCGGGCGAGCGCGGTCCCGGTCATGTTCGGATCCTGAGCGAGCAGGGCCGCCACCTGGGCTCTCCGGTCGCCGTCCTCCCGAACCTCGCCCGTCAGCGCGTCTCGGCCCGCCTGCGCAACCACCGGTTCGGGCTCGGCGGACGCTGACCGGCGGCGCTCGCCGGTTTCCCGTGTCGGCTCGACCTGCGCCACCGGTCCCGGCTGCGGCGCCTGATCCGAGGCGGCGCTCGGGGGCGCGGGCGCGGGCGCGGGCGCAGGCTCGGCGAGCGCTCGCTCCGGCTGCCCTGAGTCATGCGTGCGATCGGCGATCTCGCGACCCGAGCGGACCACCCACATGATCAACTCGTACGAGATCACCAAGGCGATCGCCGGCCACGCGGCCAGCGCCGCAGCCAGGGGTCCCTTCTCGATCCCGTGCAAGATGTTCGCCGCCAGCGTCGCGGCGACTCCCAGCGCCAGCGCCCACCGGGCCAGCGCCGGCACAGCCAGGCGGTAACGGGCACACCACAGCAGCACCATCGAGGAGGAGTAGATCATGCCGTCCACCGTCGCCGGGACCAGATGCGCCGATAACTCGTCCTCGGCGCCGTACCTCTCGATCACCGCCACCGCATGCCAGTACGACACCCACGCAGCCACCGCCGCGACCGCCAGCACCACGACCGTCATCGAGACACGGATCAGCCGATCCCCGCCCCGAGGCGCCTGCTTGACCGAATTCACTCCAGAAATGTTGCCATGCCCGATGTCTCGCTATGTCCCCATCGGTCACTTCTGTCACAGGCAGGCGATCCTCTATGCGGTCCGACGTCGGTCAACAGGTGGATGCCGTACGGCGGCACGGCCGAGCCCCGTTCGCAGGTTCACCCAAAAGGGGGAACAGGCCTCCTCCGAAAGGGGAATCGCGGCCGGGCGCCGGCCGAAAACCTCGTAAGTACGACCCGTTCGATCGGAGTGCGCCCTGTTGAACCGGACCCACCGCGCGCCCGTTCTGGGCCTGACCTTCGCGGTCGGCCTCGCCTCGACCCTCGCGTTCGCCAGCCCCGGCGCGTCCTGGGCGGCGGACGACGCACCCACCCCGAGCCCGTCCGCCCTGAAAACCTCCCGCCTCAAGGGGTGGGCCAGAATGTACTTTCCGGCGCCCGACAACGACATCCAGGTCACGGTGGACGCCCATGCCACGTTCGATCCGAACGGGGCATCCATGCCCACGGGGCCCCCAGCCGGATCGGGCTGAGCGGCGGGCCCCAGCCCGGCGACGGTCAGCTCCGCAGGTGCATGGCTCCCGCGGCCGACGCGCCGCTGATCAAGGGCGGCTACGAACTGATCGACAAAAAATGATCCGCCGCTGGTCGAGCTGTTCTTGGGGCACCGCTGGGACACCGGCGAAAGGGGCAATAAGCTCCCAAAGCTGCTGGTCAGAGGGCATTGCCGACCAGAGCTCGGCCGAGCGAGGCGACCGAGGGGTGCTGGGTGACAAACTACGTGACCACGTGCCCCTGGTCAGCCCGGCCAACGGTCGTTGCCGGCAACGACGACCGCGCTCACCTCGGGCTCGTCCACCTCGACGAAGGTCTTGCGCAACTCGGTGCTCAGCGGCAACCCCGCGCCCACCATGAACGAGAGCCGCCCGGGCGCGATCATCGCACTGCCGCGAATGATCGAGGGGGCGCGGCACGCGTTCTCCGAGGAGTTCAGGGAGATCGCGAGCCTTCCGGCGCCGGAGTTCCTGCGGCTCGCGTGAGGCGGGCGGCCAGCGCGTGCAGGTGCGCGGCGAGCTCGCTCGGCTCGTGCACCTCGAACTCACACCCCAAACCCAGCAGGCGGAAGGCGAGCCAGTCCAGGGTGTCGCCGTGCATGCGCAGCCGGCAGCGCCCCCCGTCGATCGGCGCGACCTCGCCCAGCGCCCTGATCACCTCCGTGGGCCGGGTCTGCAGCGTGACGACGGCCTCGTACGTGAGAGCGAGCGAGTAGAGCTTCTCGGCGACGTACGCGGCGGCATCCCCGAAGGGCGGCTCACGCGGCACGACCCTGGCGCCCGTCGCCCGCAGATCGGCGATGCGGTCGATGCGGAAGATCCGCCAGTCGTCGCGGTCATGGTCGTGCCCCAGCAGGTACCAGCGCCGCCCGGCCACGACGAGGCGATACGGGTCGACCAGCCGCTCGCTGCTCGTACCGTCGTTCGCCCGGTACCCGAATCGGACTCGTTCCCGGTTCGCCACGGCCGCCGCCAGCATGGTGAGCCCCTCGGGATCGACCTGCGGCCCGCCCTCCACGGGCAGCGGGACGGTGGCGCCGCCCAGTGACCTGACCCGGTAGCGCAGGCGGGACGGCAGTACCTGCTCCAGCTTGGCCAGGGCGCGTACCGACGCCTCCTCGATGCCCTGGACCGGGTTCCTGGCGGCGGTGGACAGGCCGACCGCGATGGCCACCGCCTCCTCGTCGTCCAGCAGCAGCGGCGGCATTGCCGCGCCCGCGACCAGCCGGTATCCGCCGGCCGCGCCCATGGTGGCCTCGACCGGGTAGCCGAGGTCGCGCAGGCGCTCAACGTCGCGCCGGACCGTACGGCGGCTGACCCCGAGGCGCTCGGCCAGCTCGCCGCCCGGCCACTCGCGCGAGGTCTGGAGCAGCGACAGCAGGGCCAGGAGCCGGGACTCGGTCATGAATCTCAGCGTAGATGCGCATGTAGGACGAGATTTGACCTACTTCCGAAATAGCTTCCAGCCATGAACATTCCAGAGGGCTACACCACTGTCACGCCGTGGATCATCGGACACGACACCGCAGGGCTCATCGACTACCTCAAGGCCGCGTTCGACGCCGTCGAACTGGCCAGGCTGGCCAATGACGAGGGACGCATCGAGCACGCGGAGGTGCGGATCGGCGACGCGGTGGTGATGGTGTTCGACGCGGCTTCCCACTGGCCGCCCACCCCGGCCTTCCTTCGCCTGTACGTCCCCGACGCCGACGCCACCCACCGCCGCGCCGTCGAGGCGGGCGGGACGTCGGTGACCGAGGTCACGCACCTGTTCTGGGGCGACCGGGTGGGGCGCGTACGCGACCCGTTCGGCAACCTGTGGTGGATCCAGTCCCGCGTCGAGGAGGTCTCGCCTGAAGAGATGGAGCGCCGCATGAGCGACCCCGTGTTCACGAAGGCCATGGAGTACGTCCAGAGCGCGGACTTCTTCCCCGGCCGATGAGCCGAATGATCGCCGGGGCGGGGAAGAGCATCAGGTAGAGGAACTGCCTGCCGCCCTCGGCGGTTCATCGAGATCGGGCTCAGGACATTGAACCCCTGAGAGTGCAGGGCGACCCGTTCCCATCATGTGCCGGAAGAGCTTGTTCTCAGGGACGATCTCCGGCGGCGGCAAGCACCACTCGACGGCGAGCAGCGAGGACTCAGGGACGTAGCCGGTCTTGCGCCCGGTCGGGAAACCCTCGGGATAAGGGGATGCCCGCAAGACCATGTCCATGTAGTCGCTGACCGCGTGCCGGCCGCCCACCCGTAGTCCTGCCCCAATGGCATCAACGAGCGCGTTGTGCTCGGCGGCTGCCCGCTCGGCCTCGGAAACCCGCGCTTGATGAGCTCGTCGGCGCTCGACCACCTCCTTCTGCCGCTGGGTTTCGCGATATTGATGTTCGGCTTCCGCTTGGCGAAGGGCCGTCTCGTACCGCTGTTCGCCTCCGAACTTGCGCTGCAGCCATCCGGGTGACGGGGGCGGTTGCCACACGGGTGCGGCCAGGGGGTTTGCAAGTGGGCCTAGATCCAGCAGCGGAACCTCCGGTTTGCGGCGAAGGGCCGCAAAGCGGATCCTCGGGTTCCTGGTCAAAGAGGAACGCAGAAGGGCTTCCAACTCCTCGACGCGTGCTTCGACCTGGCGGGTGCGATCTGCTGCCTCGGCGTCTCGTGCGGCCGCTTCAGCTTGCAGTCGCTGTTGCCCCTGGGCCTTGCGTTCTCGTTCTCGCTTCTGCCGGGCTTGCTCAGCGGCGCGTTCCTGCCTGCGCCGCTCGGCTTCCCAGTCTCGATGAGACCCGACGAACCAGAACCTCGTGCCACGCCGCACCTCGCCGAAACTACAGGTCACACAGGCACGAACGTAACCCGGCAGATCAGCGTCGGCAATGTGCTGCAGTCGCGGACATTCCACACGCCTGGAGCCGCTGCAGCCGCAGGCTGACCTCCATCTCGTGGGCGAAAGGTGCAATTACGTACGGCGGCACCTGATCCTAAAAACACAATTCGGCAACGCATGGGGGCACCCCAGCTAAGTAGGTTGCCGAGGTATGCCCGGAGTGCCACGTTCACTACGGAAGCAGTCCCTCGGGAACCCCGAGGCCAAAAATGTCAGTCGCGAAGCATAGCGTGCTGGACATGGAGACGGAGGCGGCCATTAACAGGATGTCGCGCGAGAGGCCGTATCGGCAGCTCACCACGGCCAAGACTGTACTGATCTCGTTCGTGGTCGCCGTCGTCGGAGGGGTCCTACTGTACGCCGGAGGCTTGGACCTCGAGTGGGAAGGCGGGAAGGCACTCCTCAATAACCTGGGATCTGCCCTCATCGTGTCGGTGGGGCTGGCACTCGTCTGGGACCTATGGGGCAGGCGCGCATTCTCCCGCGAGATCTTGGAAACGGCTCGAACTGCAACAGAGGTGGAGGCTGCCGGGCTTGTGAGGATTGGGACAAATTATGTCGAAGACCCAGACTGGGAAGACCTCTTCAGGAATGTCCGAAAACTAGATATCTTCGTCGCTTACGGGCGCACATGGAGAAACGCCCAAATGTCCCGGCTTAGAGCTCTGGCGGGCAATGCGGATGCGAGGATTCGGGTATACCTACCTGACCCCGATGACTCTGTGACCATCGCCCATCTCGCCGATCGCTTCTCCATGGAAGCCGCGGACCTTGTCAATGCCATCAAGGAATCCCGGCGGGAGTTCGTGGGCCTCGCCACGGCAGGCAAGGCAAAGATTCAAGTGTATTACAGAAGGGGCGATGTCGTCTTCAGCTGCTATCGCTTCGACCAGACGGCAATCCTGACCCTGTACTCACACAGTCGTAAGCGATCGCAAGTACCGACGGTCGTGTGCCGGGCAGGCGGAAGCTTGTATCGGTTCATCCGCGACGAGCTCGAGGCAATTGAGGAGCAAAGCAAGCTCGTCAACTAAGGAGGAGTCATGTTGTCGCAGACCAACCTCGTAGAAGGCGACCTTCCGGCCGACATGTTGCCGGCTCTACGAAATGCGGGTGCAGTGGCCTGCGATATCGAAACATCCGGCCTCGACTGGAAGCGCGAGAAAATTGCCACGGTTCAACTATACGCTCCTGACGTCGGGGCCGTAGTTCTCAAGGTTCGACCCATCCCTCCTCGGCATTTCATTGCAGTGATGGAGGACAGAAGCATCATAAAAGTATTTCACCATGCACCGTTCGACCTGCGCTTCCTACGCGCACATTGGGGGGTTGACGCTGAATCTGTAATATGCACCAAGGTCGCCTCACGGCTGGTGGATCCCGATGTTGAGAGATCTCAACACAGCCTCAAACCCCTACTGAGTCGCTACCTGGGCGTGAGTATCAGCAAAGCGCAACAGACAAGCAATTGGACAGCGCCATCTTTGTCCGCCGAACAAGTAGAGTACGCCGCACAGGATGTTCGACATCTATTGGATCTGTGGACAGCGCTTGAATCACGCCTAGGGCGAGCCGATCTACTGCCTTTATACCGGAAGTGCATGGCTTTTATGCCGACTCAAGTACAATTGGAGATCAGAGGTATCGCAGACGTCTTCGCGCATTGAAGCCCGCCCGCCTGGATTGCGGATGCCGCCGTCAATCTTATGGACGATGCTCAAAGACGTCTGCGTCGCCACAATGCTCCTCGCGAAACAAGAACATGGCGGGCCGGACGCGAAGTCGAGCATGACGGGAAGCTCGTGTCGCTCGCCAAGCTCGTACAGACTCGTCAACGGCAGCTCACCAAGACTGACCCGGAGCTCGTCGCCCTACAGGTGCTGGTGATCAAAGCGCTGCGCTGACGGCCCAGCCTCGCCCTGCACGAGAGCGGCCTGCCTGCGGGAGTCACCGCGGAGCAGGCCGAGCGCCGACTCCTCGGCCTGCTCCGGAGCTAGCGCCCCAGGGACTCGGCAGCCGAGATCATCCGAGCAACGTCCGCTAGCGGTGGGTCGTAGCTACGTTGTGGCGACGCACTGCCAACTACGGCAATCAACGGGCCTATGAGCCCTGATTTTCGGTGCCGATGAGAGGGCTCGAAAGATTGTTGCGAGGGCACTTGTCAGCGGTCATGTGAAAACCCTGGTGGGCGAACAGGCCATTCCCCGGCAAATGGCCACGTCGTGCCTGCTGAGCGCCAGCTGAAGTCCAGATGGACGGCCATTAGGGGCAGGCCCCTGAGACCAGGATCGCGGAGGCCGACGCTCGGTCTGCAAGCGCGCTCCAGCCTGTACAGCGGATGCCGAAGCCTACGACCGTGCCGCTCTCCGTCGGGAACCGGGACTTCACAGGCCGGTGGGTTCTGGCTATGGATGGGCCTCGGCCTGGCCCTCGGCTCGGGTTGTGGCGTGACCAGCAGCTAGGTCCAACTCCGCGGGGGTCACACCGATGCCCGCGATGCCCTCGAGACCGGAGTCGGCGAAGTCGGCTCCGACGAGCACCGCGCCGGTCAGGTCGGCGTTCCTCAAGCTCGCCCCTGTGAAGGTCGTATTCGACAGATCACATCCGGCCAGGATGGCGTCGTCGAGATTGGAATCGGCGAAGCAGAACCCGCTCAGGTCCTGCCCGGACAGGTCGGCACCGCGCAAGTCGACCTTCTCCAGCTCGATGCCGACGCCTGACGGGATCATCGCACGTCGGCCGAGGGCCGCCATGGCACCGCCGATGTCATCACGGAGCCCACCGTGGTAACGCTGCCGCTCAGCGTCCACCTCCTGCATCGGCCGCGACGGCGGCCACGGCGCCTGCTGCCTGACGAACGAGGCCAGCAGAGCTGCGATATGACCGCGATAATGCGGGGCCACCTCGGCGATCTGCTCCAGCGCATAGACGCCCCCCATACGCGTCCCCACGTGATCACCCGACAGCTGCTCGATGGCCTTGGTGAACCGGTCGATGAACTGTCCTTCCCGATGCACCCTGATCTGCCGCAGGGTCATCACGGCGCCCAGCGCGATCCCGCCCAGGGCTACAACAGCGGCCAACCCCTGCATCAGCGTCGAACGGACATCGTTGACCGCCTTGAGCCGATCAACCGCCGATAACGCCGACCGGCCGCCGACTCCGAGATCATGGCTAATGATCCAGGCGGGCGCGAACACCACGCACGCGACCGCCAGAGCACCAGCCACGACCACGATCAAAGGCACCAAGACAGTCAGTCGCTTCATCCCCGAAGCATGACCGCACCACCGCGCCGGAACAACCCGACAGCCCTGCAGGCAAACAGCGCCCGCCCCATCGGACGCTCAGCGGGGATAGCTCCCGCCCGACCCATCGCGCTGGTGCTGCTGACGTCGATCATTGTTCAAGCCTCGCGATCACCGAAGATCACTGGGAACGTGCGATGCGGCCGCACGTCCGGACATGTAGTGGCCTTCCACCTGGACTTCAGCTGGCCGCTCAGCAGGAACGGCGTGGCCACCCCCTGGAGAAACCGGTGTCCGTTCACAGCACTTCTCGCTTCGAAACGGCCGTTGGCGAGTCGCTATCTGGAGCCGCCAATGTCAACGGGCCCTGATCCGCCGTTGTCCGCACCCTCGCTGCGCCGGCACTGCCACCAGTTCGTGTTGTTGAATGTTGATCATCTGGCGAGCGTTCTGGAGGATGGCATGGTACTGCCCCAGGCACCCCGGAGCCGTTACCGAAGCAGCGGAGCAGGTGGTCGCTTTCGTGCGCTTACCCCTCCGTCAGCGCCTACGTTCTGGGTGTTCAAGGTCCCCGAGTAGCGCAACGACGAGAAGCTGGCCCGGCCGCATGAGCGGGCAAGCTTACTCCCGCCCGACACCGAGCATGATCAACGGGCCAAGCTGGGAATGATGGGTCTCCTGGCGGCCAACGGCAATCAACGCGACTACCTGGTCCAGCCGGCCCTGCTCACCGAGCTGCCCGACGCCGAGATCGCGCGCTACTACGAGAGTCCGCCACGATCAAGGGAGTCGACGGTCACGAACTCTCTGGTGCCGTGTACGTCAACCCGACGTGGATCATGGCGAGCCTGTTTCAAGAACGTCATCGTGGAGTTCTTGGACGGACCCCAGGAAGCCGGGTTCGACGTGTCCTGCCACTGTGACAGGCGCGGATGCCTGCCTAGACTCACCGTCCCGCCTCCTTGAGCTTGGCGCGCAGACAAGGCTACGCCCCCATGATCGGACGCGTCTGGTACGTGATCACGGGCATATGCCTGCCATCGGCGGCCGCGGATGGCACCCCTCGAACGCAGAAGGACCTGCGTTTCCGCAGGTCCTTGCCCATCTTGCGATGGTGATCGCGAGTGCCCCCCGCAGGATTCGAACCTGCGCTCCCAGCTCCGGAGGCCGGCCGAAATCATGCCGTCGACCTGGGGTAACACCCCGTACGAGCGACCATCTGTACGCCGCTCGTACGTGATCATGCATCAAAGCCCCTGAGACCGGTTGATCACTCCTCCTATCCCCCGGCATTCGGAGCCGCCGATTCTCAGCTCAACGTGCACTTCAGCAAGCCTGTCTCGGTGCGGGCACGACTCCCAGCCTTCCAGTCTTGGGACCCTCCAACCAACCCAGCACAGCCCAGACAGCCATCCAACGCGCCGACCGATTGCTCCGTCTTGGTATCCTGCCAGCGATGATTACTAACTGTAGTCAAATTCTTACCATATGCAATCCGAACTGGGGCTTTGCCGAACTCCAGGCCCGTTCCTGGTCGGCGCGACACGACCTGGTCACCGGCGAGGAGGAGATGCGGCGACTGGCCCGGATGGGGCAGGGGCGCATGGCCGGATGGCTGGCCCCGCAGGCCGGGCCGGCGGAGCTGGGCCTGCTCGCGCAGTGGGGGGCGTTCATCGCGTTGGTCGACGACGGGTTCGATCGGCACGGCCAGTCGCCGGAGCAGGTGCGGGCCTTGCTGGACCAGCTGCTCGACGTGCTCGGCGGCGCGGACGGCACCCGGCACCCGGACGGCCGAGGCTGGCCAAATGCCGGTGGCGGCTTTTGGCCTGCAACTCAGGTGCGGTGCGTCCGGCCTGGGCCAGATGTTGGAGCGCCGAATGACGGAGTTGGTGCAGAGTCCAGCCTTGGCTGTGCGGGTCGAGGTCGGCGGAACGGACTCGAACAGGTACTCGGCGCGCGGGTAGGACAGCTGGCCCCACCCGGTGGTCGGGCAGATGTCGGCGGCTGCGGGCGCGCGTGGGCCGGAGGTCGCCACGCCGGGCGGGGTGCGGCGCTGGAGCCGACGGGTGGGGTTGGTGGCCGGGAGGTCCTGGCGCTGGGCCCAGGTGGTGGTGAAGGAGGCCAAGGCGGACAGGTGGCGGTTCCAGGTGGCCAGGGCGGCGGTGTCTCAGGCGGCCATGGTCTCGGCGTAGTCGTCAGGTTCGAGGTCGGCGATCGAGTGGTGCGGGCCGGCCACGGTGATCAGGCGTCATCCGGACGATCTATCACGCCTCTGATCTGCGATTTTGTATGCTCGAAGCTGTCGCACCAGTCGCGGTTGAAGCTTTGCGCTCGGGCCGAGAACCGTGCAGTCCCGGTCTTGGCCATGTGACCATGCTCGCGAGACAGTGGAACTCCGCTCCGTCGCCGATCCCTCAGGTTGGTCCATGAGCCGCTTTGAAGATCGCTTACCCCGCCTTCCCGGCCATCCCGTGCGAACGGACAAGATCCCGCGGATACGCACCGCATGGCGATATCGGGTATCGGTGCCTTTCGTCTTCACCGCACTCATAGGACTCGTCACACTGGCGTGCGCCCTGTTCCTTCCGCGCTATGTCCTCGCATGGGATCTGGGCACCGCCAAGCCGCCGGATGACTACGCTGCCGCAGTGAACGACATCCGAACCGCTCTGCTCCAAGGAGTCGGCGGTTTGGTACTCCTGATCGGTGCCTATCTGACCTGGCGTCAGCTCAAGCTCAGCCGCCACGGGCAGGCCACCGAGTCCTTCGCTGCTGCTATTACCCACCTGGGTGATCCAAGCCTGGACGTCCGCCTCGGCGGCATCTACGCCCTGGAACGCATCTCCCGCACCTCCCCGGCCGACCGCCGGCCCATCTCGGAGATCCTCTCCTCGTTCGTCGGCAACCGCACCCGCGACCCTCAACGAAATATTGGGCACGCGCGGCAGGACAGCACACCGCTAGGCAGCGATGTCAACCTTTCCCTCCGCGCCCCCGACGTCCACGCGGCGCTGATCGCGCTCGGTCGCCGGGACCCAGTCCGAAATCAAGTGCTCCATCTCGACCGTTTGGACCTTCCCAAGGCCAACCTCGCTTCTACCCGGCTCCGGGACGCGGATCTCCACTTCAGCAACCTGGCGAAGGCTTCCCTCATCGGAGCCGATCTGACCCGAGTGGATCTCTCCGGAGTGCGACTGGCGGGGGCGAACCTCATCGACGCCGTTCTCTACCAGGCCGACCTGCGCGACGCTGTCCTGAGCGGGGCCATAGCGGAGGGTGTTGATCTCCGTGGGACGGATCTGACCAGGGCCGACCTGCGGAACGCAAACTTGCGCGGCGCTCGCATGGACTACGCCGACCTCCGAGAGACCGCGCTGACCGGTGCCGACCTCGCAGGCGCCTCACTGAAACGAGTGGTCTTCGATGAGAAGACCGAATGGCCCGAGGGCTTCGACACCTCACGTATCAAGCCAACGCGCCGACGGAACCTTCCGCCCATCAGCCCCCGCGACTACGACGAGTTCGCCGTCCCAACGGTAGCCGCCAAGAACGGCCAGCCACCCGAGCCCACGTAACGCCTGCCGATGATCACCGTGCCTCTCTCGCCGTGCGGAGGTAGCCGGCAACAACGGTGCAATGCAAGATCACGGTCGGTCCACAACCAGCGAGCTACAACGAGAACGGGCGGGACCCCGTGAGACTGGAGGCCCGCCCGTTCCTACGATGTTCACCCTGGTCAGCGGCCGAAACCGCCGGTCAAGATCGAGTGCCCCTGTAGGATTCGAACCTACGCACCCGGCTCCGGAGGCCGGTCGAAATCGCGCCTTTGACCTGGAGTAATGCTCCTTAGGAGCGGCCGTGTGCACGCCAGTAGTACGTAATCATGCATCAGAGCCTCTCAGACCGACTAATCGCCCACCCACCCGCGAGTCGGCTTCCTAAGCGAGGGTGTTCGACATCGCCCTTGACCACGTACACCCCTCACCGCTCCGATCCCGGGGCCATTAACCAGGCCTTGCCATGGAGGTAGCACCAAGAGATATCGTCCTCCTCGAAGGTGACCGGCTCGGTGTCCTTGAGTCGCCGAGTGGCGCTGTTGACTTGAGTGGTGTCCCTGACCTCGAAAGTCGAGGTGATCTATGCAGCTGCCCATGCTCTTCTTGCCCTCTATCAGTACGCGATTAAGCAGCAGTTCGGCGATGGCGAAGTCGGCGTAGCCCGGGCAGCGCTTGGCTGACTTGGCGGCGAACAGCTTGGAGCAGAAAGGGTGCTCGGGCCTTCCAGATCGACACTAATGTCCGAGGTAAGTTGATCTGCTTGGCGGTGACACCAACCCTGCCGGGCTCCCATTCCGAGGGCCGATTGGCTGCGCTACGCGCGGAAGCACCTCGGACATCCGACCCCGCCCCTGATCAGGCAGTCAGCCAATCACTGATCCCACCCGGAATTGATCACCTAGGCGCACGGCAGTTCTTGGCCTCCGGCTGCGCATCCGGACATCACGATGGCCGACATGATTCGCGTCAAGGGATCGATCCATCGGGCGAGGGAGAGGATCAAGACCCTATCCACATATCTTGGGATGATTCACTCCTTCTGGTCTCACACTTGCGCCACCCTCGGTAGATTGCATCCATGAGCCCCGACGAACAGATGGATCATGAAAATGACGCGCTCTCACCCGAGTTCTTAGCACTCGTGGACCGCGTCACCAAAGCTGTGCCAGACCTATATGCATGGCAGATAATATTGCCCGCCGACGGCTTCGTTTCCCTTGTTCTAGCCCACGTACAGATGCTGGAAGAAGACACCGACGCCCGCCTAGAGTATATGGGGAACTGGTGGGTCTCCGGAAACCCATACAAGGGAGTAAACTGCGTCTTTGTTGTAGCAAAAAATGCACGTAGATTCGAGATACAATACCATACTCCGGAGTCGGCAGACCTCGCACAGAAGAACCATCATCTCTATGAGATAGAACGAGACGCGAAGCGCTCCCTCGCCGAGCGACAGGAGGCGTACGACGAAATGGTCAAAAGGTTCGCCAACATCCCACATCCCCCGAATGTTGACCAGCTGGGCGAACTAGTGGTGAAAAGCAGGCCTGTCAGCTCCGTGGAGCATGAGCGCCACATGCACGATCACGCCAACCAATGGCTTCAAGCACTCGCACACAAGATAGCGGCAGAGGTTCCCGGCGTCACCATCAGCCAGCGAGCCGAGTACCCTGCCGATCTCCAGGGACTTCTTGATGCATCCTTGAATTACGGGGATGCGGGAGATGACGAAAGGGCTCTGCTGGCGCTCGACGAGCTGATAGACCGTTATATCTCTGACGCATACGAGGACGGTATAGCACAAGGCGTGACACTCGCGCTGCTCCGGAGCGGCGTGATTCTCGCAAACCTGAGCAGGTATGATGAGGCACTGGCTCGATGCGACAAGGCTCTCGAGATATGCGCAGACGAGTACGCCGGCCAACTGCTGGGCATGTGGACCAGGCAGGATCAGGCGAAGGAAGTCATGCAGCAGATCCGGCGCCAGATGATCGAGCAGCCTGCTGTGCAGCAGATTATTAAAGCTCTGTACGATGAGAGTGTCGAGTATTACGGTAGAAAACCTCGAGAGAGCGACGATGTACAGAAAAGTCAGGGCGGGCCGGTCTCTAAGCTTGGGCTCTACTCACGGATGCGGCGCTGGTTCTTCAGATAGGCCGGTGTAAATCCCTCCGGTCGGGTGGTGTGCGCGATGTCGCGCTGAGCCTTTCGCCACACCCGGCCAGGGACGTTCGGCGCCGTAGCCGAGATATCGTCCAACCTTTGGCGAATGTCGGCCAGGGCCGATCGAAGATCTTCGATCCGTGCGGGCCGCAGCACTTGCAGCTGCTCCATTTCCCGCCTGATCACCCCGTACGCTGCCCCTGTGGCAAGATGCTTGTCTGCGCGCTCACTGAGCCCTAGGAAGGTCTGCAGTGCGCTGAGGGCACCAGCCACAAGTACTACGAAACCTGCTGCGATCTGCACCATCATTGATGTGTTTGGATTCTGTGCCGTGGCGAAGAGCGTGGTACCCGCCGCGGCACTAAACACCACGCTCGGGATCCCAAGCCACCGATTTGATGAGGCGCAGTCCGCCGCTGCAGCGTAGTGCGATAGCTGTGACTCCCTCGCCCTACGAAACCAAGCACTAAGTAATACGCTTGCGTCAAGCCAGATTGTCTGGCTATCGAGGCGAACTTCGTCACTCGAGGTGATACGTTCCCCAGTTCCAGCATCGTGCGAGGATGGGCCTGTCACGTCCACGGTCATTCGCCCCCGCTTCCAGGTCTGAAAGATCTGGTCCAGCGCACAGGATCGACAATCTCGACGCTATCAGTCGTCGCATGATCATCTGTAGTCGCTGCAGCCGGAGGTCATGTGGCCAGAAGTGAAGTGGCCGGTCACAGGGGCAGAAGACGGCACGGCGGCAAAGCCACCGCCGGATGGAGCCGTCTCCTTCATATCCGCCCCGACTCATGCAGGCTCCGGTTTGGCGACCCTGACCCTCCCCAAGGCCGGCTAGACACCTTGGCGCCGCACTCAGCGGATCACCATCGCTACCGAAACCCGCAAAGTTGCACCATCTAATCCAATTCGTCAACAACACTTCAAGGCGTGAAT
This sequence comes from Nonomuraea sp. NPDC005650, assembly GCF_040605375.1. NCBI lineage: Bacteria > Bacillati > Actinomycetota > Actinomycetes > Streptosporangiales > Streptosporangiaceae > Nonomuraea > Nonomuraea sp. NPDC005650. The sequence goes on along the minus strand of NZ_JBEXCR010000007.1, from coordinate 375,674 downwards.
CTGTCATTGGCGAGCCGATGGGGGATGGTCGGGTTAAAGGCCAGCGTCAGAAGTCGAACTCTCCGTTGCGGACACCAGCAGTGAACGCTGCCCACTCGGAGCGGGTGTACAGCACCACCGGCCCCTCGGGAGCGAGGCTGTGTCGGACCGCGATGTGCGTGCCAAGGTCGGCAGCCTCGACACACTGACCGTTGCCCCCACTGAAGCTGCTCTTGCGCCATTCGGCTCCGGTCAGGTCTATCTCTTCCATTAGGTCCTCCCCTCAGTCCTCTTCCAGCACTTTGGCCAACAGAGCATCCGACGCCTCTGGGCTAAGAGCCAGCTCCTGCAGGTCTGTGAACATAAGGCTATATCGCCCGATATCTTCCTGACTCTCCAAGAAGAGGTCGTTCGTGCTCGACTCGATGTAGACGACGTCCTGCGCTTCCTCGAAGCGCAGGATCGCGAAGCTACCGTGCATCCCGGGATGAGCCCCGGCCTCGTACGGGATGACTTGCAGTCTGATGTTCGGCTGGCGCGACGCCTCTCTCAGGTACTCCACTTGCGCACACATGACGGCCTTGCCTCCGACCAGCCGGTGCAGCACCGCTTCATCGATGACGGCTTCCAATGTCAGTGGTTCCTGCTGCGTCAGCAGTTCCTGGCGCTTCAGCCTCGCCGCCACTCGGCCATCCACCTCTTCCGGAGACGCTTTCGGCGCCGAGCCCGCGATGACAGCGCTCGCGTACGCCTCCGTTTGAAGCAGGCCGGGAACGAAGGAGGGCTCGAAGTTGTGGAGGGCGGATGCCTCTCGCTCGAAGCCGATGTACGCAGCGTACGGACCAGGCAGGTATTCCGCAGTGGGCTGCAGCCAAGTCTCTTCTGACGCCGCCCGGAGAAGGGCCTCCAACTCTTCCCGGCGTTCCGGCGAAGTTCTGTAGAGGTCGCAGAGCGTCCGCAGGGTGCGGAGTTGCGGTTTGGTCTTGGCCGTTTCGAGGCGGAACAGGGTGGACGCCACCAGTCCTGTCTCATTGGCCACCTGCTGATGACTGAGGCCGGCTTCCTCCCTGAGCTGGCGCAATTGCAGAGCAAGTCGCCTCAGGCGGGTCGTAGGGGCCTTATAGCGTGCCACGTCGGACAGCGTAGCCGACCTTGGTCGCGGAGTGCAGATGCAGTATTGCATTTGCAGTTATGCTCATGCACGATGGCTTTGCGTAGTCGGGGCGTAGCGATTGGTGATCGCCTCATCGTCTGTCCGCTGCGCAACGCATGCCCCCGATCTCTGGCGATGAAGGGTGGATGAACCCGTGCGATGGCCCCGGGCGCGAACATCACAGGTCCCAATACCTCAAAGACGACGTACACCTCAGGAGGAGCAGTATGTCTGCCTGGGGAAACTGGCATGGTCCATGCGAGAGGCCGGCGTGGCCCCCTCGATCTCGCTCGTCTTGCGGAAGCGAGATGAGCCCTTTGTGCTCGTCTCACGCGCCTCCACTTCAGAAGAACTGCGGGTGCGGGCCGCCGTCCGAGAGGGGCAATGGGTCTTCACCTGGGGGCGCGGACGTGAGCGATGGGCGGACATCAGCGATGCCGGATTCCAGCGGCTCTGGAAGGCGGCGCAGTGAGCAGGTTCCTCGCTGAGTTGATCGTCCCCGGGGAGCCCTGGTCAGTGCCACTGCTTCGGCACTTCGTTGGACGGGTGCTGACGGTGGCGGGCACCGCAACATCGACAACGCACAGCTCGTGACCAGCGAGTTGGCGGGAAACGCCGTCTTGCACACGCGATCGGCACGTCCCGGCGGCCTGATCACCACCAAGGTGACCGAAGTCAGGGCGGGGCTGGTCCGTATCGAAGTGATCGATGAGGGATCCGCGACTCTCCCCCGTCCCCGAACGGTCAGTGGCTACGCATGTCACGGTCGCGGACTGCGCCTGGTGGAGCTCCTGTCCGAACGGTGGGGCATACGTCTGAAGCCTCTCAGGTGGAAGGCCGTGTGGGCTGAGGTGCTCACCTCCGAAGACGCCCTGGCCGCGACTATGAGCGTCTCCCTAGACGAAGCCGAGACGTGATGGCTCTCCATTGGCGAGCCGGAGGGGTAGGCCCGGCCAGCGGTCAGGGCAGCCCGCGTCGGACATCGCAGGGCTCTGGCTGCGCGCGGGGGAATTGGATCGCTCCATCCTTTGATGGTCGATCATGAGCGGCCCCTTGACTCCAGGTAGCCAAGTGAAGATCACGGGACTGGAGCACAGCCCACCAGTTACTCGGGCATGCAAGTCGCTGATCGGCGAGTGTGGGGCGATCGTGACACTGTTGCACTTCGGTAAGTGCGCTTTGGTGGAACTCGATACTCCAAGGTCCGAGTGCCCTCAGGGTATGCGGCGCTGGTCGGTGGGTTTGGATGACCTGACCCATCTGGGTCCCGGGATCGGTCCTCGGAGACGAAAGGCCAGCCCAGTCACTGGCCTCACCGGTAGCGGTTCGCGCATCGCCCAGCACGCGGTGTGGGAGGGCGAGGAAAAGAGTCTCTGCGGCGAACTCGTGCGCCCTCTACCTTTCACCGGCTGGTCTGTGCCGTTCTCCGGCTCATCCCGAAGAGCCTGCCGCGACTGTGCCGGCCTGACGGCGGACGCGTTGCCGCCCGAGTCACCAGACTGAGGGGCACCCAGGGTGTGGTCTGTGACGACGCCCATGGGCTCCGCCAACCCGGACCATGAGAAGGCGTCCTGGTCTCCGCTCCGGAAGCAGAATCCGCACAATCCGCAGAATGGCGCTCCAAGAGCTGAGCAGCAGGTCACACGCTGTCTTCGCAGGTGCCGTCGGCCAACGCCGACGGTCGCGCAATCCCGCAGTATCCGCAGAAACAGCCGCCCGGAGCATGAGAGAGCATCAGACGCTCTCCACGACAAAGACGGAAGATCAAGTAGCAGATGGCCTCCAAGCTCAGCGCGTTGCCCGCTGACATTCGCGGCGCGTTCAGACGCTTCTACGTCTGGCATGACCCCCTCGACGGGTGGCATGCAAAGCCGCTCCCTAAGCTGAAAGCCGACGAGATCGCCAACGGGGTCAAGCCGGAACTCGTGGCGGACACTCTGCTACAGCTCGCATACGCATGCACTTGGCAGCGGAGCCGCCGCAACGTCCTCCGTTACCTGCGGAAATACGCCGGGCCAAGCTGTTGATGTGAATTCCGACGCCGACCACCTCCTGTTCCTCCCTGACAGGAATCTGGCTTTCTGCGGCATAGTGCGGGACTTGCCTTCGGACCGTTGATCGAAGGCACTGATGTGCTCCGAGTGGCGTAGCGCGGGTTCTGCGGTTTACGCGGCATGACCGATGATCACGATCATTCTCGGCTCGCCGTGTCAACGACGGCCGAATTCTGGGTCTGGCCCACTTTTCGTGATCAGCCGTCCATTCGAGATCACAATCATGTCGAACCGGATGCGGGCCGGTGCCGGTGTCGGGACGCTGCTCTGTGTCGATCATGGAGCTGTTGGCGGTCGTGTTCCCGCATCTTGCCGCCGTTCGTATCGAGCGGGTGCATCGGATGGGCGCGACCGTGCGGGTGAAGGCCGCGACGACGCAGCCGAAGGGTGAATGTCCGGCCTGTGGCTGTGAGTCGGTGCGGGTTCATAGCCGCTATGAGCGGTTCCTGTCGGATCTGCCGGTGGCCGGGCAGGAGGTGCTGCTCCAGGCGCGGGTGCGCCGCTTCTTTTGCGACAACACCGCCTGTGACAAGCGGACCTTCGCTGAGCAGGTTCTCGGTCTGACCAGCAGGCACGGCCGGCGCGCGGCGGGGCTGTTGTCGATGCTGCGGATGGTGGCGTTGGCTTTGGGTGGTCGGCCCGGTGCCCGTCATACCGCCCGTCTGGCCTGTGCGGTGGGCCGTTCGACGCTGCTGCGGCTGTTGCGGAGCTTGCCTGATCCGCAGGTGGCGACTCCGCGGGTGCTGGGGGTCGATGAGTTCGCCTGGCGCAAGGGCCACACCTACGGGACGGTGCTGGTCGATGTGGAGGGCGGCCATGTGGTCGACCTGCTGCCGGATCGCTCGGCGGACTCGTTCGCGGCCTGGCTGGAGGCCCATCCCGGGGTCGAAGTGATCTGCCGGGACCGGGCTGGCGCGCGGCGCGGCGCCCCGCTGGCGGTGCAAGTGGCCGACCGCTGGCATCTGCTCCACAATCTGTCCGGCGCGGTCCAGCGGGCCGTGTCCCGGCACCGCGCGCGCCTGCGTGAACCGGCCAAGCCCGAGATCGTCGATCCTCCTGCTGCCCTGGAGTCGGCCCGCGAGGAAAGCCCTTCGGCAGCCCGCATCAGGGCACGGCACGCCGAGATCCACCAGGCCCTCGCCCAGGGGGCGAATATCACTCAGATCAGCCGCGAGCTGCGGCTAGATCGCAAGACCGTGCGCCGCTACGCCACCGCAGCCAGCGCCGATGACCTCATCAGCGATGAGCGCGCACCATACCGGACGATCCTCGATGCCCATGTTCCCTACCTGCAGCACCGCTGGGAGCAAGGCTGCCGCAGCACCGATCAACTCCTGACTGAACTGCGCGAACGTGGCTACTTGGGCAGCGCCCGCACGCTCCGACGCCTCACCGCCAAGCTCCGCTCGACAACCGTCAAACCCGCAACGCCGCCCGCGCCCAAGATCCGGGAAGTCACCGGCTGGATCGTCCAGCCACCCAGCAAGGTCGCCACCGAAGACCTGGCCAAGCTCGAACAGATCACCGCCCGTTGCCCAGAACTCGCCTCGGTCACCGAATTGACGCGCCAGTTCGCCGAGATGCTCGTCCACCGTCGCGGCGAGCAGGACCTGGAAGGCTGGGCGGCGCGAGCGGAGGCCAGCCCGGCACGGGAACTACGCGACTTCGTCGCCGGTCTTCGCCGGGACTGGGCGGCGGTCAAGGCCGGACTCACCCTGCCCTACAGCTCCGGGGCCGTGGAAGGCAACGTGAACCGCATCAAGATGATCAAACGGATCATGTACGGGCGAGCCAACCCCGACCTTCTCCGCGTCCGTGTCCGTGTCCTGCACGGCTACTGATCACGGAAAGTGGGCCAGACCCACTTTTACATGGCCACGGACAGCGGGGGGCGTTCTCGTCTACATGATCGCAAGGACCTGTGCGGGATCTTGTCACCATCAGCATCATCGGTGGGCACCGCCTCCGACACACCTTCGGTTACGGAGGCACTAACCGGCCGCCACATCGCGGAGGGCGGTCAGGCTGCCCTGCAGCGGCATCGAGTGGCGCCTAAGATCCGTACGCTCCTCGTACGTGATCATGGGCACATGCTTGCCATCGGCGGCATCGGGTGGCACACCCCGGAACGCAGAAGGACCTGCGTTTCCGCAGGTCCTGGCGCATCTTACGATGTAGATCTCGAGTGCCCCCTGTAGGATTCGAACCTACGCACCCGGCTCCGGAGGGGATTGCGTGTTTGTAGGCGGACACGTTTCTGACCAGGCACTATGCATGGACAGCGCTAGATCGGGCGATGGATGGTCCACACATGGTCCACGATCATGCCGGAGAGCCTCTGCGGAGGGACCCGCTCGTCCGATTGACCATCCGGCGGGTCGTGCGGAGTGGTGAGGGCCAGGACTCGCTTCTCCTCCGCCTGGCGTGCGTTCTCTCCGCCTCTCACCCGCTCCTATTATGGGTGCACCGGCCGCCCTATGGTCGCGAAGTACTCGCGGGCCCTCGCCATGCCTTCTCGTTAGATGGCTGCAGCACCAAACTTCAGTGTTGCAGCCACATCACGTTAAAGTGCTGGGGAAATTGCTGCACCTAACGAGCGTGCAACAAGATCGCAGCACCTATCACAACGACTGTTGTGATGGCGCACAGGCGGGCGGTCCGTGGCCAACTGTCCAAGGATGTCCGGATCGTCCGCCCTGCCTCCTTTACCAAGCATGTAAGCCAGTCCAATGATGATCACCTCCTTGTCGCCAGCTTCATGCGAGCCACTGTAGAGATGGGGCATCGGCGGGTCCAAGTCCATTGTGTACACGGTGTACACCCTGTATGTTGAGCGGCCATGAGCGCTCAGGAGCCTGGTACAGGCCATCAGGCATTGGACGTTGGGCTTCGGGATGCCAGGGCTTCTCTCGGTCAACTCGTGGACAAGGTGTGTTATGAAAACGTTCCCGTCTTCCTGACTAAACACGGTCGACGAGTAGCGGCGATACGAAAGGTCGATCCCCTACTGACACCTGACGATGTGTTGGATGAGGATTCCGATGAGCCAATATCGATACCGGGAAACGTTGAGGCCGCTGCGGGCTTCCTTTTAGGATCACTGAGTGGCAAAATCGATCAGGAGCGGTTGAAACAGGTTTCGCAGTATTCCGGAATCAGTCAAGCGGATTTTCTCGGGGGCCTAGCGACCATTGCTTGGTATATGTTCCCTGCGCCTTCGAAAGACGAAGATGAAGGCGAGGAACGAGAGCACTTGGATCAGATATACGCGAGAGTGACCCTGATGATCTCTCGGGTATTGCCGTCGTGGGGTGCGGACTCTGCAGTTGTCCCGATATTTTCTGGATCGATGGTCGCAGCTCACCTTGGTCAGCATCCCGCCGTATGGAGAAATAGGCTCCCGGTCAAAGTTGATGAAGTAGAGCGGACGGCGTGGATGCTTGGGTGCTATCTGCTAGCTGATGCGCTTCGTGAGCTATTCGGACAAGACTTTATTGAAGAAGCTGTCTACTCGGCGGTAGAGACTGTCGCTGAGGTCGCTTCACCCGACGGATGAGCCGCATCGCCTCTGGCGCCGGATGCTGATTGCTGCGCCGCGAAGCTGTCGAGACATCTTCTGACCAGCGTTTCGCTGGAATTGGCTCCCGCATCCTAACCGCTTCGGTTGTTTAAATCATCGTTTCAACCCCGAACGACAGTGAACAGACGTGATGCACCTGCCGCGCCATTGTCCGTCACCATCACGACAAATCGTACTGCCGGGTGAGCGCGAGGGCTTGTTTCTCGTCCACCTGGCGTGGCATGCGGGCCATCTTCTCGCGCAAGTCTTCCAGGATGTTGTTGCCAGCGCGGGCGACGCGGTAACGGTGGAGCTCCAGTTGGGAGTCAAAGAGCTTGGCCGTGGGCCCCATCCAGATTAGCCCGGAGTGGAATTCCTTGTGATTTTGCTCTATCGCCTCGGTGGCCTTTTGGATGAGCGGGGCGATCTTCTGCTCGGCTTCGCGTAACGCTTCGTAGAGCGGGTTGGGCACCATGTCGGGCATCGGCTCAGCCGTTCTCGTCGGCGTTGAGGGTAGTGGCGATGAGCTTGGGCGCGATGAGCTTCATCAAGGCCACCACGTCGGCGGTGTTGTCGCGACCCTTGACGCCTTTCACCAGTTCGATGGACAGCCGCACCTTGCCTTTCACCAGCATCGCGCCAGCCCTGGTCTTCTCGTTGGGGTCGGTCGTGTAGTAGCCGAAACTGCCGGGGACGATCTCTGGCAGCTGCTTGGAGACTCCGTCGCGTAGCTGGTTCTCGATCTGGCCGCGTGTGCCGCCGACGTCCTGGAAGATGCGAAGCACTGTCCATCGTTCGCCGGTTCGCTGGTAGGCGGCGCAGGCGCCGACGGCGGGGTTGAGCTTGTCCTCTCGTGCGAGCTCGACCGATCCGGTGACCAGCGGGTCAGTGACTCCCGTCATCCGTTCCACCGCGATTTTGGGAACGTGGCCGCATATGAAGGGTGGGCCGTATGCGGTAGGTAGTGGGGTCGTGTCGACCGGGCTCTCGTCCGCGATGCATGCTGAAACGGTGATCAGAGCGCATGCGAGCACTATCCCGCGACCGGCTGTGATCACCTGTAGTGGGCGAAGCCGCTGTCGAAACCTTCGTCGAGCTTGCTCTGTACGTCGAGTGATTTCCACGCGTTGTCCTCGGGGCGTCGATAGAGCCAGGTGCGGTACGCGTTGTAGCGCTGGCCATCGCCCGCGATCATCTCCTGGAGTGACATCAGCGTCTTGCCGTCCTCCTTCAGGAAGTTGTTCGGCGCGCTGCGTGGGTTGTCACCAGGTTGGACGTTGGTGAGCGAGGCCCATGGGTGGGTTTTTGCCGGTGGGTCGCCCGCGCCGAAGAGTCCATGGTTGAACATGGCCTGCGCGGTGAGTTGATGTACGAGGAACCGTGCCTGTTCGCGGGCGTTGTTGGCGTCGAGGACGGCTGCCGTTTCTGCGGTGCCCTTGACGCCTTCTTCGATCATGCCGCTCCATGCGCCCACGGTGCTCGCAGTAATGGGCCACCCGCCTGTTTGCCCGAACCCCAGACCGGTGTTGACCACGGCCATGAGGATCTTTATATTCCGCTTCTGGGTCTCGTCGAGTTCATGGCCCTTTTCAATACTGGCGAGCCCGGCCGCGTCGGTGATGAGACCGAAACCAGCACCGACCTCAAGGGCTGCGGTCTGGATACTCCCGGTGCCACTTTTCGCGGCCAACTGCCCGGCACCATGGTCGAAGAGTTTGTCACCCCATGCCGTCTGGGCTGCGGCTACCATTCCGAAGGCGTACTCGTCCTCCTTGAATGCCTCCTGCATCACTGCGCGGAGTTCGTTCTTGTTAAACTGGGCACCCCAGTCCTCCCGTCCCGGGAGGTTCGGGTAGTCCTCTCGGAACACGCCAGGTTGTTCCAGACCGGGCGTGCCGGCCACACGGTTGACGTCGGGGATGTACGCCGCCAGGATGTGGCCGATGGAGCGGGGCGCCACCAGGGATTTCGGGTGGTCATCGGCCTTGAGCCGTTCATACTGGAGGTGAATTACGTCCGAGGCGATCTTGGCCGACAGATAACCGCGGGATGGGTTCATGGGAGTGCCCGCATGGTCGCGGTACGTCATGGTGGCCGCCTCCAGAGCCGTACCCAACGCTTTGCCGCCATCATTCAGCGGCATCTCCGTCACGTAGTACTTGAGCGCCGTTGGATCGTAGGCGAAGAACTCTTGAGCCGCTGCGGGATGGCGGCCCAGCGCCTCGAACACGTCCGCCATCGGGTTGTCATATCGTAGGCCGTCGTGTTGGGCGCGTTCGGCCGCGTCCACCTTTCTGGCCACGTCCAGTAGGAATTCGTGGTCGAATTTTCCGAACTTGAGCGCCCGTGCGAGCCCGCGGTGCTGCCCTCGGCTGAGATCGCCCGTCAACTGCTTGCGCCAGGTGGCGTCCAGGCGTGGGCTCGCTGCGCCGAGCGCCTTGCCCAGCACGGCCTGAAGGCGCTCGGCCTCTTTACCTTCCTGGTGGATCGCCCTGTTCATGATTTTGCGGAAGGTCTCCGTACCCAGGGCGTACATGAGCTTGGTGGCGAACTCCGGGTCCAACGCTCGCTTTTCCAGGGCTGCCAGGGCGGAGTCTGGGATCTGGGCGTCGTTGGGGTAGGCGGATAAGTGGCTAACGGCGGCGTAGACGTCGGGGTCGTTGGAGGCCTTACTATAGAGTCCTTCGTCGAAGCCGGCCATCCCATTCACGGCCTGGCCAGGCCCTCCCCATTCCGAATTCTCGACGGTGATGGTTTCCTTGCGGCGTCGTAACTCCGGGCGCTTGGCATTGATCCAGTTGGCGGCTTCTCTGAACGCGGTCAGATGCGAGGTATCCAGGTCGAACTGTTGCAAGGTGCGCCGGATCTGTGGCTCGCTGCTTTCGATCGTGGACCCAGTACGGCCAAGGGCGGGCTCGAAGAGCGCCATAAGGCCGGGGTCGATGCCCGAGTAGTTCCCCTTCAGTTCCCACACGCGGGGATCAGGGCCGGTGGGGTAGCTCATGACAAGCCTCCAGCACGAACGGCGGGACGCACACGGCCAGCCAGACCAGCGTATCCCCGTGCTGGCTTGACGTTGAGATCTCATGCCGAGACCGATATGGCGTCGTTGCGGATCGTCAGGAAGTACGCGAGCTTAGGCTCCAGAAGTTCAGATATATAGCAAGGAAGTGCAGCAACCGCGGCTTATTCGCTGTCGCTGGCGGGCAGATCGTCGAAGGCCAATTCCACGTGGTCACCACGCAGGACCTTCCGATGCTTGCGGGGCCCCGGCACGATCTCGAAGACCGGTACGCCCTCGGGCATGCCGCCGAACTCCCGTAGCTCCCCTGGCGTGGCCAAATCTCGCCGCTCGTCTGGGGTCGGCATGCGCGCGATCACTCGCGAGCCAGCAGGGACGAGGTACGGCTCTCGGGTCGGCTCAGTGGCCACCATCGACCCCCGCTTGCGGACCGTGGTGATGCGCCCCTCGGCCCGCAGGTACGCCAGCGCTTCGCGGACGGTGTCCCGGCCCACCTCGTACATCTGCGAGAGCTGAGCCTCCGAGGGCAACCACGCTCCCGGCCGGTAGCGGCCAGCGGTGATGTCGTCGCGGATCGCGTTGGCGACCTGGCGATACACCGGCACCCCGGAGCTGTAGTCGATCACAGTACACAAGTGTCACGCGGCTATGTTGCCATGAGCCTTGTGGCCATGAGGCCCTAGAGTTAACGTGGGCAAACGTCGGTCAGAGTGGATTTTTGACTGGCTTCCCTGTCCAACGCAACACGGGGAGATCAATCCCGCATGACTTCCATCTTTGGCGTCTCGCCTCACGACCTGCGCGGCGCGTTCAGGCGCTTCTACGTGTGGCACGACCAGCTCGGCGTCTGGCGGGCCAGGCCGCTGCCCAAACTGACCGCCGACGAGATCGCCTATGGCGTCAAGCCGCAGCTCGAAGCCGACACGCTCCTAGAGCTCGCCTACGCCTGCGCATGGCAGCGATGCCGCCGCAAGGTCTTCCGCTACCTGCAGGAGTACGCCGTGGAAGGGCCGAGCGGCCATGCCGGATCCTGACGTGCCCGGACTGCGCTGGGAACCTTATCTGCGCCCTTGGAGGGACTACATTCGGATCACTGAGACATCGTGCTGCGGAGTGTATGAGTGGGCGGGCCAGGGTGGGCAGTTCTTCGTTCTCCGTACTGCGGGGGAGAGCTACGAGGAGGCCGGTAGGGGTCGCTACAAGCACGCGCGTGAGCTTTGGATGATGCTCATGGCGGAGTTCGAGAGGACGCACAAGTGTAAAGACCCGGACGATGCTGCCATCAAAGCCGGGTGGCGCGGTGACACGCGGCCGGCCAGGAGCCGGAGGCCTAAACGGTCACGTACGTCTGCCGTAGGAACTGCTCCAGGGGACGCGTAGAGCGTCGCAGCCCCTCCTGGTCCGCGCTCGGACCTCAACTGAGACTTGTTGGCCAACCTGGTGCCGGATCGCGTCCATGGCTCCATCGAGGGAGAACTTCAAAAGAGGCGAGGAGTCGCGATACTCCGCAGGTCCTGGCCTGTCCGCCCTACTCTAGAGACGATGTGCCTCGGCGAGGGAGCGCGATGAGCAAGGCGAAGGATGGGCCCACCTACGTTCGGATAGCCGAGGATATCCGCCGTCGCATTCGCGAGGGAGACCCCCCCGCCGGCGGCATGCTGCCTTCCGAGGCGATCCTTGCCCACACATACGGCGTGGCACGCGGAACCGTACGCCAGGCCGTCGCCGAGTTGGAGCGTACGGGACTGGTGGCCAGCGAGGCAGGCCGCGGACGTCGGGTGGTGGGAAAAGAGCCACCAGGCGGCCGCCGTGCGGCCGCGACCCAGTACGAAGCGATCGCCGAGGCGATGCGCAAGCGCATCGAGAGCGGCGAACTCGTGGCCGGCCAACAGCTACCAGGTGAAGCAGCGACCGCGAACGAGTATGGCGTCTCGAAGGGGACTGTCCGTCAGGCGTTCCAGTTGCTTGCCTCTGAACAGATGATCGCCTCTGTCCATGGGAAGGGGTGGTTCGTCGGAGGGCCCGATCATGCGCGTACGCGGGCTGACGACGTTGCTGCTGCTCTGCGACAGGACATAGCCAGTGGGCAGTTCGCCATAGGTGCTGTGCTCCCCGGAGAGAATGCACTGGCCCAAGAGCGAGGCGTTGGTCGTATCACTGTCAGGCGGGCGTTCGCGCTGCTAGAAGCAGAAGGGATAGTCGAGAAGCGGGCCGGAAGAGGCCGCGTGGTCAAGACGCAACCAAAGGGCTCCTAGTGACCGTGTTCCAGTCAGCCGCAGTCCCGTTCACCTCTCAGGAAGCACAGGCGACCCTCCAGGAAGCTTGTAAGGTCGCCGGCCTCGCGAGCGAAGACGCGCGGCTGATCCGCCTCGGCGAGAATGCCCTCTTCGTGCTGGCGGCCGAACAGATCGTCGTGCGAATCGCTCGGAGCCTGGACGTTCTTAACGACGCTCGCAAAGAGGTGGCCGTGTCCGCCTGGCTTCATGAGGCGGGACTGCCAGCGGCGCAAACGACTCATCACCCCCAACCTCTCGTTGTCAGGGACAGGCCCGTCACGCTGTGGCACTTCGTCGACAACGGCGGCGGTCCCGCGACCTTGATCGATCTTGCCGAGGTCTTGCGGGCTCTCCATCGGATGCCGGTCCCTGAAGATCTGGCGCTGCCACAGATCGACATCCTTGGACGCGTATCGGAACGCATCTCCTCGACCAATGTCCTCTCGGACGAGGAACGTCAGTTCCTGCTGAGGAAGTACCAGCAGCTCCGGACAGCCTATGAGGCTCTGCATTTCCCTCTCGCCGCCTGTGCCGTACACGGTGACGCTCACTCTGACAACCTCATCAAGACCGCTGACGGCACCATCGTGCTGATCGACTTCGAGCGTTTCGCCTTCGGCCCTCCTGAGACCGATCTCGCTGTCACAGCCCTTGAACACTCCCTGGGCTGGGGTACCCGTGCCGAATATGACCAGTTCGCGGAGCACTACGGCTTCGATGTTCTGGCGTGGGAGGGCTATCCCGTGCTCAGAGACATCAACGAGTTGAAAATGACGACATGGCTGATGCAGAACGTCAACGAAGACGAGACCATCGCTCGCGAGTTCCGTAATCGCCTTTTCTGTCTGCAGAATCCGGATACGACTCGTCGGTGGCGGGCTTTCTAGTCGCCGAGGGAAGGGTACTTCTCGGTGACAAGAGTGTTGAACGCTCTGACCGAATCTTCGCAGCCGAAACCTGCGAGGTCGGCTTTCAGGTCTCGAATGTACCGGAGATAACGCGCGGACTTGAGGGGGCCGGCAAGGTTGACGGCTTCTAGCGCAACCAAGGCCGCCTTCGCGGGCTGCCCCATGTGGACGTAACTCGCTGCCTGCACGAGGCGGTCGAAGGCGAGCGTCCGCACGTACATCGCGTCACAGAGATCGACGGCCTGACCGACGAATTCCATGGCCTGTGAGGGGATTCTGAGGTCGCGATAGCAGTGCGCACCTTCGCTGGCCAGTTCCGCTGCGTCGAAGTAGCGTGACCATGGCGGGTCATCCTCCACGTTGCGCCTGCTGAAATACTTCTCGGCCTGTAGCAACGCCCGTGCGCACTGGACCTCATCGCGGTTACCTGCGTGGGCCCGCGCTTCCATGGCGTAGAACAAGGCCATGGGCGTGGCAGTGGAAACGTCCTTGCACCCTTCCTGAGCTGCGCGTGCAAGCTGTATCGCCTGGTTGTACCGGCCAAGATAGTTGGCCTGATGGCTCATATCGGCGAGCAGCAGACCGCCCATCATGCGGTCCCCCGACGCTTGCGCGAGGCGTAGTCCTTGGAGGAAATATCGCTGAGCGAGCCCGTGTCTGCCCAGGTCGTAAGCCGTCCAGGCGACCAGCTCGGTGATTTCCGCAGCAGCCGCGTACAACGATCGTCCTACCGGCTCGGTAAATTTACCGTTCAGCATTGGGACGACTTCGCGGTTGTAATACTGGATGAGCGCGGAACGCGCATGGCCACCGCCGAACTGAAAACCCATATTGGCGAAGATCTCAGTGGTCGCCCGGACCGCGTGTACGTCCCACGCGCCCACAGATGGCCGGGCATTATCCCTGGCCTGATGCGGCTCTGGCCGCGACAGTAGCCACGCGATCAGAGCCTCACTCCAGGCGTCCGGCACGATCACGGACTCCAGCGCGACGGGATCATCGGCGAGGTCCCGCCGGGTAAGGCCGAGCAGCAAGCTTCCGACATCGGATATCCCGCCGCCGTGGGCGAGGGTGGCTTCAAGCGTCTCCGGAGTGACGACCCTGCCGAAGCCGATGTCGTCCAACGAGAACGTCGCGCCGGCCTTCTGAGAGAGGGCCTCGGCGATGAACCGTGCCGTCGTCGGGCGAGGCTTCACACCGTCAAGCCAACGCTTGACGTCCACATGGGTGCAACTCAGGTTTATGCCGTCTTTCTGGGCAATTTGCCGCACTCGCGAAGCAAGTCCCGAATTTGAGCAATCCGCGCGCCGCATGACCTGCGCAAGCGCAACATTGGGCATTCGAGACACGTTCACCTCCACATATCCGCGCCTTCGCATCATGGCGCGGACAAAGGTTTCCGCGACTCGAACTCCACAAATTTGGTCTGGATATTTCTCCTGGTCGAGGGCCGAAAACACCCCCAAAAGCACCTCCTGTGCATTCAGTCCCGGGGGCGATCACAGTGTTGCCGGAGCTCGCGGCGAGGAACCCTTGAGTCAGCAGGAACGAGTGAGGCGAGGCCTACAGGAACCCGAAACGGTCGGTACCTAGGACTTGACTCTCCGTGACTATACATGTTCTATGTCTCTTAGAACCTGCTCGCAGGCTCGAGAACCCGAGAGGGGCTCAACATGCTTGTCCGTCCGCGAAAGGTACTCCCGACCGTCCTCACGATCTGCGCCGTCCTCTACGCCATCAAGGACCCCGAGGGCGCCGCGACCATCGTCAAGGCGGCGGCGCACCTGGTCATGAGCGCGTCCGAATCGTTCGCACGGTTCGTCCAGACCATCCGCAACTGAACGCAGAAAGAGAGATCCATCCATGGCACACAACACGAACCGCCTCATCCACCCCGCACGCATGTCGCTCGCCGAAGTCGAAACGGCATGGCAGGTGGACGGCGGAACGCCGCTCCCCGAATGCACCTACGACCCCGAGCTGCACACCGGCCCTCGGCTCACCATCGAGAGCAGCCATGAGCGCGCGGCCCGCGAAGCCGTCGCCCGCGAGGTCTGCGCCACCTGCCCGGCCCTGGAGCTCTGCCGGCTCTATGCGCTGGAGGCCCGTCCGAAGTCGGGCATCTGGGCGGGGCGCACACCCGCGGAGTTCGCCGAACTCGCCGGTGAGCTGGAAGACCTGGAGGTGGCCTGATGGCCAGCCGCATTCGTGCCCGCTTCTGGGATCCGGCCGGCGACCGGTACAGGATCCCCACGTACCCGTGGAAGATGGCGCCGCCGCACCTGCGTACCCTTCGCCAGCTCACCGCAGAAGGGCTGCGGCCTGGCGTTCAGGGCGTACAGGCACAAGTGCTGTGGCGCTCCCGCCGCTACGGTGCGCCCGGCGTCCGCGCCGCTTACCTGTACGACGTGCGCTTCGCCCTCCCCAAGCGCACCGCCAGCCTGCGTCAACGCGCCGCGCTGGCCACGGCGAACGCCGCCCGCCGCACCTGCCCGGAGTGCCTGACAGACATCGGGTACCAGCTGCCGCGCCACCCCGGCGTGTGCCTGGACTGCGCGGAGGAGGCGGCCGCATGAGGCGCACCAGCGCACGTCCGCCCGCTCTACCTGCAAGGAGATTCGACTCATGACCACGTCCCATCCCAACCACGACACGCCCCGCCCGCTGACCGAAGGCGAACAGACCGTCATCGCCGTCACCTCGGCGGTAACGGGACTGCTCGGCCTGCTCGGGTTCATCAACAGCTTCGAGCGTGTGGCCGACGCCGCCGAGGCCTCGTTCGGCTGGTTCGCCTGGACCGTTCCATTCGGTATCGACCTCGGTATTGCGGTGTTCTCCGCGCTCGATATCGTGCTCGCCCGCCTCGGTATGCGGCTGGGCTGGCTGCGGTTCATCCCGTGGGCGCTCACGGCCGCGACGGTCTACCTCAACATCATCGGCTACTTCGGCGCACGCACCGACTGGTTCGCCGTAGTGGCCCATGCGATCCTGCCGCTCCTGTGGGTCATCGCCATCGAGATCGGTGCTCACGTCCTGCGCAAGCGTGCCGACCTGGCCAGGGCCGATCACATGGACGGCATCCGCCGCTCACGCTGGCTGCTGGCACCAGTGGCGACCGTAGTGCTGTGGCGCCGGATGGTGCTGTGGGAGGTTCGCAGCTACCCCGAGGCCCTCGGGCGCGAGCGTGAGCGCATCCTCGCCAAGACGGATCTGCAGGATCGGTACGGCCTGCTCTGGCGCTGGAAGGCCACCCGTCGCGAGCGAGCCCTGTACCGCCTCGGCGAACTCGCGCCGAAGGACGCGCCCGTCAAGGCTGTACAAGTCACGCAAGAAGCGGCCCCTCCGGCCCTTCCGCCAGCTCCGCGCAAGCCGAAGAAGCCGCTCGTGAAGCCGACCACGGCGAACCTGGGCGACCTGGTTCCGCTGGGGCGGCGCGTGGCCGCCGACTTGACGGCCCAAGGGAAGCCGCTGACCCGTGACCGGCTGCGAGACGGCATCCGCAGCCTGGGGCAAAGCATCTCGACCGATCGGGCCGGAGCACTCCTGACCCAACTGAAGAGGCAGACACCGTCAGCCGAACGGGAAGACGAGGCCGCCTAATGACCCTGCGCATCACCGACGACCGCATGAGTTCGGACGACTGCCCGCACGTGGCCGACCTTCAAGACGGGCGCTGGACCGTCACCGGTTACCCCGGACAAACCTTCGACCGCATCCAGGCCATCACCGCCATGCTGCTGGCCGAACTGCTCACCCGGCGCCCGTTCCCAGCGGACCGGATCGACCTGTTGGCCGCCACCTGGCGGACCGAACTCGGCATCACCGAGGCGGACGGACCGCACACCCCGACCGCCACCACAACGCCCACCGACCGACCCGACGAGCAGCGGTCCGACCGCTCATCGTCCCTGACCGCCACGTGGGGCGCGGCCTCATCCGCCAAGACAACGACCGCGCCCCAGGACCCCGCGACCAGCAAGTCAGACGAGGTGAACCCATCATGACTCACGAGCAGGACAACCCGAACCACGACGACGGCAACGGGCCGGACCGGTCCGACGCGGACCGCGAGCAGGGCAAGGACGCGGACATCGTCCACCTGGACGCCGCCCGCGCCGGACGCCAGCCCCAGAAGCCGGAAGCCGTCCGGTCCGAACCGGACACGCCTGCGCAGGCGGACGGACCGGTCCTTGAAGGCGCGGTCGTCCGCGTCGACCAGCCCGGTCCGACCGGAGCGGACTGGCGGACCGCGTTCGAGGCGAAGGCACGCAGCCGACAGCCGATCATCCCGCTGTGGCTGCGCTCCCGGTCCGAAGCCGGCGACACCCTCGCCTGGATCAGCCGCCACTACCTGCACATCGCTGGATACCAGGTTGCCCGCCTGCCGCTGTACGGCGGACGGCTGACCGCCCGCGCTCCCCGCGGGCTCCTTCGGCTGGTCGGCGGGAGCATCAAGTGGACGTTCGACCTGGAGGGTGAGCCGGTACGAGTGGCCGCCGTTCAGAAGGAGGACCCCGAGGCGTATCTCAAGCTCAGCAGGCAGCGAGACCGCCGCGTCCGCCTGCGTGTTCTGATCTCCGTCGTCGCGCTGATCACGCTGGCAATCGCCGCCATCGTGGTGGCGGCGCAGCCGACCACCATGCAGTGGATGGCGCTCGCGGTCTCCATCGCCATGCTCGGCATCCTTGGCAAGCCCGCCGACCGCCCGCTGATCAACCGTGCGGTGGTGCCGTCCACGGTGGAGAAGTTGACCAGCGACATCGTCATCCGCGCCCTGACCGTGCTCGGCATCGCCGGCATCAACCAGGCCGTAGCCAAGAACCCGAAGGACGCGATCCGGTTCGTTGCCCCGATCACCCGCGACGGTCCCGGCTGGCGGGCGGACATCGATCTGCCGTACGGCGTGACCGTGGCGGACGTGATGGACAAGCGCGACCGCATGGCCTCGGCGCTGCGCCGCCCGCTCGGGTGCATCTGGCCCGAGGGCGATTCGACCATCCACGAGGGGCGCCTGATCCTGTGGGTGGGGGACAAGGACCTGTCCAAGACGGTCGTCAAGTCTCCGCTGCTCAAGGCCAGCTCACATGACGTTTTCAAGGGCATCCCGTTCGGCTGCGACCCGCGAGGCCGCGCCATCGTTGTCCCGCTCACCGAGCAGAACATCCTGATCGGCTCGCAGCCAGGTCAGGGCAAGACGGCCTCGGTACGCGTGCTGGCCTCGGGCGCGGCCCTCGACCCGTCCGCAGAGCTGTGGATCCACGAGCTCAAGGGCACCGGCGACCTCGACCCGCACGAACAAAACTGCCACCGCTACGTCTCCGGCATCGACGACGAGGCCATCGCCTACGCCGCCGACTCCCTGGCCCTGCTACGGAAGGAGGTCATGCGCCGCGCCGCCGCGCTCAAGGCGCTGCCGCCGGATCTGTGCCCGGACAAGAAGGTCACCCGGCACATCGCCGACAAGCGCTCACTGGGCCTGCACCCGCTGGTCGCCATCTTCGACGAGTGCCAGAACCTGTTCGCCCACGCCGACTACGGCGACAAGGCCGGTCAGGACGCCGAGTTCATCATCAAGCTCGGCCGCGCCCTCGGCGTGATCCTGGTGCTGGCCACGCAGCGTCCGGACAAGGACAGCCTGCCCACCGGCATCAGCGCGAACGTGACCATCCGGTTCTGCCTGCGAGTGGCCGGCCAACTGGAGAACGACATGATCCTCGGCACGTCCGCGTACAAGAACGGCATCCGCGCCACGGTGTTCCAGCCCACGGTAGACGCCGGGATCGGATACCTGCTCGGCGCGGCCCCGATGCCCAAGGTCGTACGCACCGCCTACCTGGACACGCCCGCCACGCAGCGCATCGCCGACCACGCCCACGCACTACGGGCCAACGCGGGAGCGCTGAGCGGACACGCGCTCGGCGAGACGCCCGAGCAGCACGCACCCGCGTACGACCTGCTCGCGGACATCCTCGCCGTTGTCCCGCCGTCCGAGGCCAAGGTCTGGAACGAGACCATCGTCGATCGCCTGGCAGAGTTGCGGCCCGAGATCTATGGCACGTGGGCGGGCCTGGAGGGCGGGGCCAAGACGGCCCAGCTCACGACCGCGCTCAAGCCGTACGGCATCAAGACCTTGCAGGTGTGGGGCACGCCCGAAGCCGGCGGCAAGGGCGCCAACCGCATCGGCGTGGCCCGAGACGACATCACCAAGGCCATCACACACCGTGACGGCGGACGCAGCACCAGCGCCGCGTCCTGAGCCCTGAATCGCCTCTAGACCTAGAGGCCGCCCCCTCTAGGTCTAGAGGCCCTGCTAGAGCCCAAAACCATGTTCGACCAGGGATCTAGCGCCTAGGCACCGACCTGCGGAAACCCTGAAATCGGCCCTTGGAGCCCACATGGCCACCACCATCGCCCTTCTAGCCGCCTGCCTACCAACAGTCACTGTCGGTTACATCGTGTTCTGCCTCGCGTCACCCTGGGGCGCCTGCCAGCGATGCCGTCCCGGCCGCAGGAACCGCACCTGCCGCGCCTGCGACGGCACCGGCCTGCGCTCCCGCCTCGGCTGGCGGCTCTACGTCTACGCCCGCCGCCTGTACCGCGACGGCACCCACTAGCCCAGACCCACGGAAGGAACCCGCCATGTCCGGCGAGACCACCATCACGATCATCGGCAACCTGACCAACGACCCCGAGCTCCGCTTCACTCAGACCGGAACGGCCGTCGCCACCTTCACGATTGCCTCAAGCCCGCGCGTCTACAACAAGCAGCTTGAGCAGTGGGAGGACGGCGAGGCCCTGTTCATGCGCTGCTCGGCCTGGCGCGACCTCGGCGAGCACATCTGCGAGTCGCTCACCAGAGGCACCCGCGTCATCGCCTCCGGACAGCTCCGGATGCGCACCTACGAGACCAACGAGGGCGAACACCGGACCGTCTTGGAGATGACCGTTGACGAGATCGGCCCATCCCTGCGCTTCGCCACCGCCAAGCCCGCCAGGGCGGCCCGCAAGTCCCACACCAGCCACAACGGCACCGCACCCGACCCGTGGGCCGACGCTGCTCCATCGGGTGACAAGCCGCCGTTCTAGCCACTCACGCAGCACCAGGGATACGGCCTCGGCGACCAGCCGCCAAGCACAACCGCCGAGGCCACCCACCCCGATCACGAGGAAAGGCACTGCCAGCATGACAGCCACCAACGCCCGCGACCATTTCCATCACCAGATCCGCGTGTGTACCAAGCGCCTCGGCTCGGATCGCCCGCACCGCGCCCTCCCATTGGACGCCTTCCGTCAGGACCTGGTCGAAGGCAACCGCCTTCGGCTGCGTGAGGACCAGGAGGCGTCCAATGGGGTGGCCTGACCTGACCCGCTCGGCCCTGGAAGCCGCGGCTCGCGGCTGGCATGTCTTCCCGCTCACGCCACGCGGCAAGAAGCCGTTGCGCGGCTTCACCAACTGGGAACGGCACGCCACTACGGACACCGACCGCCTCGCCGCCTTCTGGCCGCGCCAGCCGTACAACATCGGGATCGCCTGCGGCCCGTCCCGCCTGGTCGTGATCGACCTCGACCAGCCCAAGCCCGGCGAGCACCCGCCGGCCACCCACGACCCACAGGACGGCGAGGAGGTCTTCCGCCTGCTCTGCGCCGAGCACGGCCAGCCCTACCCTGACCAGACCTTCACGGTGCGCACGCGACGCGGCGGCACGCACCTCTACTTCACCGCACCCGAGGGTGTACGGCTGCGTAACAGCGCAGGCCACAACGGCGGCCTCGGTTGGCTGATCGACACCCGCGCCCATGGCGGGTACGTCGTCGGGCCTGGCAGCCAGGTCACCCAGCCGGACGGCACCGGCCCGTACGAGATCACCCGCGACCTACCACCCGCGCCGCTTCCGGCCTGGCTCGCTGAGGCCCTCACACCCGCTGGACCTTCCGCGATCAGCACTGCTGACCTGCTGGCGATCCTGCCCGACCACCGGCTGACTCGCTACGGCGAGGCAGCGCTACGGGGCGAGGTGGAACGGGTGGCCACCGCTCGGCGCGGCACCCGCAACCACGCGCTCAACACCGCCGCCTTCAACCTCGGCCAGCTCGTCACACGCGGCGTGCTGCCCGCCGAGGTCGTCATCACCGCTCTCCAGTCCGCCGCCGAGGCCGCGAACGCCGAAGGCGATCCGAACCCGCCTCGCGAGATCGCCGCCGTCATCGCCTCGGGCCTGTCCGCAGGCATGAAAGCCCAACCACGCCGTAGCAGGGCCGCATGAACACCATCCAAGGAGCACCAACCATGAACGACCACACACCCACCGGCGCCGCCCTGCTCGACCGACTACGCGCCGCACTCACCCGCTACGTCATCCTGCCGAGCAGCGAGGCCGCAGACGCCGTCACCCTCTGGATCGCCGCCACCCACGCCCAACCCGCATGGGCGCACGCGCCCCGGCTGGTCATCCGTGGCCCAGAGAAGCGCTGCGGCAAGTCCCGACTCCTGGACGTGGTGGAGGCCACCTGCCACGAGCCGTTCATCACGGTGAACTCATCCAGCGCTGCCGTCTACCGCTCCATCACCGAAGATCCGCCGACCATGCTCGTGGACGAGGCCGACACCATCTTCGGCCCCAAGGCCGACGGCAACGAGGACCTTCGCGGCCTGCTCAACGCCGGTCACCAGCGCAACCGCCCGGCCAAGCGCTACGACGCCGCCACCAACCGAGTGGAGAGCATCCCGACCTTCGCCATGGCGGCGTTGGCCGGCATCGGTGCCATGCCCGACACCATCGAGGACCGCGCCGTCGTCGTCCGCATGCGCCGCCGCGCCCCTGGGGAGACCGCCGCCCCATACCGCCACCGCCGCGACCGTCCGCCACTTCGCGAGCTGGCGGCCGACCTGAACCAGTGGCTTCGCGCCGACCTGCCCGCTCTGGAGGAGGCAGAGCCGAGCATGCCGGTCGAAGACCGCGCGGCCGATACCTGGGAACCCTTGGTCATCGTTGCCGACCACGCCGGGGGAGGGTGGCCTGATTGGGCTCGTGCCGCCACGTTGAAGCTCACCGCCGAGGCCGACGACAACGGCCAGACCTCGGCCCGCGTACGTCTACTGACGGCTTGCCGCACGGCCTTCGGCCCTGACACCGCCCTGCCCACCGCTGTCTTGCTGGAGCGGCTCAAGAGCGACCCCGAGAGCGAATGGGCCGACCACGGTCCGGCCGGACTGACCGCGATGAAGCTCGGCACGATGCTGCGCGAGTACGACATCCGCTCAGGCAACATCCGCTTCCCGAACGGCCAGGCCAAGGGCTACCACCGCGCCGACTTCGCCGACGCCTGGGCCCGCTACTGCCCCAGCCTCGACCCCATCCCGAACGCCGACGTCGTCCCGATCGAGAGGGACGCACGTCCCAGCCGTCCCAGCCTCGTCACCGCAGGTCAGAACGGGACGGCTCCGATCGCTGGGACGGTATGACCCGTCCCACCAAATCAAGCCGTCCCAGGCTTGACCTGCGGAAATGACCCTGGGACGGCTGGGACGGCTCACCCCCGCCCAACCACTCTCGGCGACCAGCCGCCATGCACAACCGCCGAGGCTTCACCCAGCACCGATCACGATGCCCGAAAGGCAAGCACCACCATGACAACGCGTCCCAAAGCCCTGCTCACCATCGCCGAGGTCCTCGACGAGATCGACGTTCCGAAGTCCACCTTCTACCGCTGGCTGAACACCGGCCGCGGCCCGAGGTCCCTGAAACTCCCCAACGGCAAGCGCAAGGTCCGCCGCTGCGATCTGGACGCCTGGCTCACCACCTTCGAGCAGACCGCAGCCTAGAAAGGGGCGACATGCAGACTCACGAGGTCGTGATCTGGAGTATCCGCAACCGCAAGGGCCGCGCCAAGCCGTACCAGCTTCGATGGAAGGTCGGCACAGAGCCGAAATCCAAGGCGTTCCTGACCAGGGCGCTCGCCGATAGCTTCCGTGCCGACCTGCTCAAGGCCGCGAAGAGAGGTGAACCCTTCGACACGCTCACCGGCCTGCCCGCCTCCATGACGAAGACGGAAAAGGTTGCTCTGAGCTGGTACGGCTTCTGCAGGAAGTACGTGCAGATGCGGTGGAAGGGTGCCGCCGCCAAGACCCGTGAGGCCATTGTGGACAGTCTCACGGTCGCCACCTTTGCCCTTCTGGCCGACGAGGCTGCCAGCCTCTCCAAGAAGGAGATCAGAGCCGCGATGCAGTGGGCCCTCATACCGCGCCAGGAGGACGAGGCGGCCCCGCCTCATCTCAACTACGTCGTTCGCGTCCTCCAGAAGGGCACCATCAACGTGAGCGACCTCGCAGACCCCATCGTGGCGCGCAACGTCTGCGAGGAACTCACCCTCACGCGCGACGGCAAACGTGCGGCTGCCGACACGACGGCCCGTCGGCGTCGCGGCCTCAACACCGCTCTTGAATACGCGATCGACCTTGGCGAGCTGGCCGAGAATCCGCTCAAGCGCGTCAAGCAGAAGAAGGTGGCCAGGGATAACACCGTTGATCGGCGATGCGTGGTCAACCCCGTCCAGGCCCGCGAACTCCTCGTGAGCCTCTCCTACGTTGGTAGCTGGCGTCGTGCGAGGGGACGCCGCCTCGTGGCGTTCTTCGCCACGTTGTACTTCGCCGGCCTCCGCCCTGCCGAGGCCATTGGACTTCGAGAAACAGACTGCCTGCTGCCGGAGGAGGGATGGGGACTGCTCACTCTCGAAGTCACCCGTCCCAGCAGTGGCAAGCAGTGGACCGACAGCGGGACCGTGCACGACCAGCGCGGGCTCAAGCAGCGGGAGGAACGCGAGGTCCGGCCCGTGCCGATCCCACCGGAGCTGGTTCGCATCCTGCGAACACACCTCTGCCAGTTTGGCACAGCCCCAGATGGACGGTTGTTCCGCAACGAACGCGGCGGCGTCCTTGGCGCTTCGACCTACTCGCGGGCCTGGGAAGAGGCCCGCCGCTTCGCCTTGACCTCACAGCAGGTCGCCTCGCCCCTCGCCGGAAAGCCCTACGACCTGCGCCACGCCGCCCTGTCCACCTGGCTCAATGCAGGCGTCGACGCGACGGTGGTAGCGGAGCGCGCAGGCAACAGCGTGGAGGTCCTCCTCAAGCGGTACGCCAAGTGCCTCGACGGACGCGACAGCCAGATCAACCGCCGGATCGAGGCCGCCCTTGAAACATGACCAACGAGCGGATCCACGATGCGCGACTGGAGACCCTGGCCAGGCCCGATGCAGGAGGGCGAGGCCGGGGATAGCCACACTGCCATCGAGGCGAGTTGTTTAGTCAGCGATGTCACGGCATCCACGCGCACTTGATATAGACAACACGCGCTGAGCGATGGTCGTCCACCTGGTTTACCGGTTTTGAGCTGCGCGAATGCCTTGCGCGACCTGCATCGGTCTTAAGATCATCCCACGATGTCTCGCACTTGGAATGGAAACATTGGGGACAGTCCTGAAAGTGCCGTACAGGTGCGAACTGAGCCCAACCGAGACGCTCCCGTTCCCTCTCGTCCGGCCAAAGTCGTTGTTAGCGAGCCTAAACGGACCGCCTCTGCCCTTCCTGGACACAGGGCAGGCGCTGTCCCGCTATCGAACCGCATCGTCGCTGCTCAGGCGCGTACGGAAACGTGGGGACATCGGGGGACACATCGAGGGGCAATTCACCCCCGCTGGCTCCGGCATACGAGATAGATCGATAGTAAAGTCCTGCTTGTCACAACAGGTCTGTGGGTGAGGCAAACCATGAAGGCGCGTACGGCCGCGATCATGCGGCGGCTCGTGGTGCGACTGCTAGCCGCGGCCATCGTTGGAGCACTTGTCGGGCTTGCTACCTTCCAGCTGACCAAGGTGGAGGGTCGATGGCTGTTCGTGGTCACCGGAATGGTCGCTGGCGTCGCCGCGGTAATCGCGATCCAGCTCTATAACAAAGCTGCACGGTTGACCGAGGTAAAGGTCAAGGTCCCTCAGGTCAGCGAGCTTACCTTCGTGGTAAACAACGAGAGTAGGCACGTCGCATGGAAATTATTTGTCGAGACCATCACTCGGGTGTCCACCCAGCCACTCGATGAAGATGAAGGGCTGGTTAGGGAGGCAATGACCTCGCTCTATGGGCTGTTCAGCACCACCCGAGACACGCTCAAGGCTAGTAGGCCATCATCCCCTGTTCCCGGCAGCCAGAGTGTGGAACATCTAGCGATTACGATGCTCAATCGCGAGTTACGGCCATTTCTATCGAAGTGGCATCCGCGCTTAAGGGAATTTGAACAAGGAGCCCCCGAGAGTCCTGAGTCGGCATGGGAAGGGAACATGGAATGCCGAACGGATCTGCGCCAGGTTCAAGCCCGCATCAGGGAGTACGCCCTTGGCTATGCCAAGCTGGCTGGGGTTCGAGAACCCGAAGAGATGATCAAAGCTCCGAGTGAAGGCTAGCCGCTGCCGAGCACGCAAACAAGCTAAGACCGGCAACGACAGATTCTCGTTAGCATGATGAGTTGTAAATTTTCCGTGGTCGGCTGTTTATAATCAAGTCCGCCTTGTTTGTCCGATCTTGGAATGCGGTTTCGATCAAGCCACGCAAGAATTCGGCCGACGATGGATACTTCCACCAACGTGCATACAGCTTATCGTTGTCGACATTGTCTGCAACCCGTGCAGGGAGCTTCTTTTCAGCGTAGTTGGCGGCGGACCTGAGCGTGATAGCCATGAGTCCACTTCGCCTATTCTTCTTGTCGTTCCGAAGCGTGGAGAACACTTCCCAGTCGACATAGCGGCGCGCCCATGTACATTTACCGACCAAGACGATAGTCACAGTTGAATCTGTCAGATATCTTTCTCGGATCTGGTCCATTATATAGTCGGTGTCGTCGCTATCGATGATGTCATCCTCGTCGGATACGCCGAGCACTCGTGGAATGAAGACGTGGCCGAATGAGTTGATAAATTCTGCGACCTCATCTTGGTCGTCGTGGTGGTAGGACACAAAACATTTGTGCCTAGTGGGATCATTATTTTTCCTCGCTGCCGCCTCGGCGAGACGGGCGAGGCGAAGCTGGCTGTACGAAGGCATCACTCAACTCCTTGAACCGGCATCAGCTGGCCTTATGAACTAGCGAAGTTTATCGTTGGAGGCGCCCCTTATGCGCTCGTATTCAGAAATCGGGTCTAGTGAATACTCACACCCGGGAGACAAGACCTAGCCTCGATGGCTCAAGTCTTGATCGTGCCGGTGGGAAATTTAGTAGCAGTTTCCGCCTGAATGTCTTGTTCGTGTAGAGCGTATAGCAGGTGACCTTGACCCCGGACCCGAATAGGTCGCCGCCTACTGGAAGGGGTTGCGGATGATGGTACGCCCTGAAGCGACAAGTTCCGGTCCGTTCATGGCTCAGGATGCTGCTGTCGCCTCAGCCACGGCAAAAGGAGGGGCTCGGCGCCGATTGACCGAGCCGTGGTCGGCGAGAACCCGAAGTGAGCGATCGTCACGGCCTCGGCCCGTCCTGGGCCAACTGCTTCAATTGATCTGCGAGTTCGGCTGCGTTGTAGCTGATCGCATGCACCCACACCCCAAGGCCGCCCCAGGTGTTGACAGCCTCAACCCATCGACGCGCGGCAGTAGACTTCGCATCGTCCCTTTCGCTGGGTTCTCCCTTGCCCTCCAGCAGGAGGATACGACCGCTAGTCAGCCTGACTACGAAGTCAGGCCGATAGCGATGGGTCACTCCTAGGTAGAGATATGGAATCTCCAGGAAGAGCTTGTGGTTCTTCACCCACGCCTCAACGACGTCGCTCATCTCCTCTGAATCGAGGACCGCACAGATTTTGCGTTCCAGCCCTGAATCACAGACTGCATGACTGAGATGGCTGCGCAGGGTGGGAACGCATCGATCAGTTGGCGAAGAGAAGTGGAGACCGTCCGTTGTTCCGATCGGCTGATATTCATCAAGAGCAGGCAGGAATCGTTCGGGGCCTTCTCCGGGACGTAGAGCGGCACCCAGTCGCTCACGGATCAGGGTCAAGTACCGAAGGTTGCAGATCTCCCTGGGATCAACACCGTCCGCATAGTCGATCTTTCCTCCGTCCTGCAAGGGCCGGACTATATGCTGAGCGATCTGAAGTGCCTGCGGGAACAGCCACGGTTTCCCGTACGGCTCGATCAGGCCGGCCGCAACTCGGAACATGAGGCGCTGCGTGCGGAAATTTGTGTAGGCACGCTCGCGGTCCTGCACCATGCCACCCATGCCGCCACGAGGCTGTCCGAGGTCAAACTCGACATAGGTGTCGGTTGGATCAAATCGAGGGTTGACCCGGATCGGCTCGATAGCGTCGACATCGACATCAAGGGTGTCCTGGATATCGGGAACGATTTGCACTAGCCGGGGGAACTTGATCCGTAGCGGGTGACGGTCTGCGACGGTGTGGACGATGGTGTAGTTTGGTGGCTTCACCGGTGCCCCTCCGCCACCCTTCGCCATGGGCAGCAGTTGAAATGGCACGCCGTAGACATCGACGTATTCCGGCTGCGACAGGTCAGAATAGTCCGAGCGGCGCAGCCCGCGTCCAACAACCTGTTCACATAGCAGCTGTGAGGCAAACGCGCGTAGTCCCAAGATTTGGGTGACGTTGCGGGCGTCCCATCCTTCTGCGAGCATCGCGACTGACACTAGGCACCGCACCTGCTCGCCTGGCTTGCCCTCACGGCCAACTGTGGCCACGACCTCCCGGATCTTCTCCGCCGCCGCGTTGACTTCGCCGGCCTCGGCTTTGGCCAGCGCATCAGAGTCGATACGTATGGTGACTTGCGGGATGCCGTCAAGGTTCACCAGGTCGGGGCTCGCCTCACCAAGTTCTGCGATGTGGCGTTCTAGCAGCCGGGCAACATGCGTATCGTGGCAGATCACTACCATGGCAGGAGGGATCTTTCTGCCACCCGCCTGCCACAGACGGTAGGTGCGTTCCCATTCACCGGCGAGCTGCTTGAGCGGCCCATCGGCCTCGGCGAGATAGTCCGTCAATGGATGGGAGTCATCTCCGACTTCATTCCGCTTGGGCAGAGTCTTCTTGATGTGCTCCCAAAGAT
The DNA here is from genome assembly GCF_040605375.1 of Nonomuraea sp. NPDC005650. Lineage (NCBI taxonomy): Bacteria > Bacillati > Actinomycetota > Actinomycetes > Streptosporangiales > Streptosporangiaceae > Nonomuraea > Nonomuraea sp. NPDC005650. Next base: position 347,629 of record NZ_JBEXCR010000007.1, on the reverse strand, counting down.
TGCGGTACTTCGGTATTGCCTCGCCGGTGTTGTCGTCAGTAGGAGTCCGCGGAATCTTAACCAGCCCAGACTCGATCGCATCGACGAGCGCGAAGTCAGAGACGATCCACTCGAACGGCGTCCATGCCTTGCCCTTGATCGACCCCGGATACATCGGCGTCGCCGATACATCGATCGTCCTGATGATTTCGCGGTGCTGATGGATTCGCTCCAGCCCGGTAATCCAGATCGTGGCTTCGCGCGCATCTTCGGCGGCCTCGCCGGTGAGCTTGATATCCGGCGGGAAACGGTAGGCGTGATGAGCCTCATCGTTGAGTACCAGCACTCGTCCCGATGGCGCGAGGTCGGTCAGCACACGACGGGAGAAGGCGGCGTCGGACTCACGTCCCCGGCGTACAACAGACCGTTTCGGATCCTCCTTCGAGGCAAGCTGATGCCAGTTCATCACCTGGACGCGTACCTGCCCGAGCAGCGTCGCATACTGCGGAGGGATCAGATCGAAGTCCACGTACAACGACTCAGGGTGTTTAGGGTCGAGACCGCCCGGTCCCGACAAGCGGTGCAGCACCGTGAGGTTCGGGCAGACGACCAGGATCTGGTCGCTGAACCTGGCGTCCAGTCTGTTGTGGGCCTTGTTCATGCCCGACCAGGCGATGACCAGCGCCATCACGAATGTCTTTCCCGTGCCGGTCGCCATCTTCACCGCCCACCGGCTGTAGGCCTCGCCTGAATCGGGAATGCTCACGCCGACCTTGCGTTCGTCGGGGGCCTCGACGAGGAACACGACGGTCTCGATGGCTTCCTGCTGCGCGAAGAACGGTCGGATGTTGGTCGACTTACGGTCGTCGTCGAACCAGTGCCGGAACAGATCGCGTGTGATTGTCGTGCTGCCGGGATAGCCGTCGGTACGCCACTGGCGGACTCGGTCCCGCAGGTCGTTGACGAGTTCCAGCGGGATCAGCTCATCAGTGATGCGCAGTTGCCCGTCAGGCGAAGGCGCGAGGTAGCCGGCTGTCCTGCGCCCTTCACGCATAGTCGGTGCGACCTCGCCGAAATGCCAGTAACGGGTCGGCTCTGTGAACGCGTCGTTGATGATCGGGTTTGCGTCGATCACATTGGTAACTGACTGCTGGCTCATTTACCGCCACCCGCGTGGGGGATCGCGATGATTGCCTCCGCGGCGTTGCCGTCCTGAGCGACAATCCGGACAGCGATGCGACCGTGATCTCCTCGGGAAAACGGCAGCGACTGCCAGCCGTGCAGGGACTGGATAAGATCCGCGTCTACAGTGCCCTTGAGCGCCCTCTGCAGCTTGTCCCAGGCGTTGTTGACAGGGAAGAAAGCCTGTGCAACGCGGAAGACCGTACCGTCATAGTCGTCGTCAAGGAACCACGCCTGCACGCCCGCTCGCCCGAAAGAGGTAACATCGCCCGTCGCGGCATCGAAGGAGTCGACGCCCTCGACGGTGACCCGATAGTCCTCACCGCCGTTGTCGATCCGTACATCGGGCGCCGCATACAGACGGAAGGTCTGCGACGCTTTGGTGTTCTTCAGTAGGTCGCCGACAAGCAGGTCGGGATTGGCTAGCAATAGCGCGACATCGACGCCGCCGACCTTCCCGCTCGCCAGCCGCTCCTGAGCCTCCGCAGACACCGCGAAGCCGCCAAACACGATCAGGTCGAAACCAATCGCGGCACGAAGCGCATCTGACACCTGGCCCATGGTCACAGCACCGAACTTGGGCCCGAGGGAAACTGCGAAACGGGCACGATGTCCTCCGAGATCGGCAATGCCCTCTGCCTGAATCGGACCGGCCGCAGCGATCGGGGCCAATGATTCGATGACATATGGCTTGCCCCCTGGACGGGGAATGCCCTGGACCTTTAGCGCGCTGAGCAGGACGTCGACATGGTTCCCCGACTCAGCGGCAGGGACAGACTCGGCCGCATCCGGGTCGGTTGGGTTCACCGCGTATCGGGACAGTGCCTCGACAGTGAAGGGCCCCGCAACACGCACTCGCCCCTTGACGACCAAGGGCTGATCGTAGAGCGGAACCGTCTCAGGTGGTTCGCCCCGCGCAATCGAGCGTAACGTGATCCGGTCGAGCTTCTTGTACTTCAGGCCCGCGTCGACTCCTCGCTGCTGGTCAACCAGCTCATACATCTCATAGCGCGCCGTGAGTACCCGCTCGCGAGCGATGGCGAGGGCCACCCGACTGGTGTCGATGGTGATCCAGCGCCTGCCGTATTGCTCGGCAACGTATGCCGTTGTGCCAGACCCACATGTCGGATCGATGACCAGATCGCCAGGATCAGTGGTCATCAGGACGCAGCGTGCGATCACTGTCGGGTTGGTTTGAACCACGTACCGCTTTTCTGCGCCGAAGCCACTTTGACCGGTGTCTGTCCAGAAGTTCACCAGCAGCTTGCCTTCGAAGTCATCGAAAAAGCGCACATAGCGAAGGGAATTGCCTACGCCCTGCAAGCGTCGGGCCGCCAGCAAGCGCTCCACGCCCTCACGGCCAGTTTTCCAAACACCTTTGCTTGGCAGATACTCAACCCCGTCAACGACTATCGGGAATCGTGTTGTTTCTGTCCCGCTCTGGGAGGTAAAATCGCCGAGAGTATATGCTCGCGCGCCATGGGGCAACGTGGATGGATCACTAAGCTCCGCCGACGTCATCTTGCGACGTGTGCCGTCCAGCAACTGGATCCACGAGTAATTAAGGTCGTCGCCAACCCCTCGCTTGCTCGTATATAGCTGGCGATACTTCATTTGATTACGTTCTTTGGCGTACCAGATTACGTAATTGCAAGTTGCGGGCAGATTTTTCAGCTCGCCCGGCGAGCCAGCGCCGCTCGTTGTCACGAAGGTGATCATGCTGACAAAGTTCGAGCTGCCGAACACCTCGTCCATCAAGATCCTGACTCGGTGGACGTTTTCTTCGCCTATCTGCACGAACACCGAGCCAGTGTCCGCTAGGAGTTCGCGTGCCACCGTGAGACGCTCTCGGAGGTATGACAAGTAGGAATGGACGCCTAATTCCCATGTGTCACGATATGCCTGAATCATTTCAGGCTCGCGGGTCAACGATGCGTCGGCACCATCCTTGACCGCGCGGTCGCTGATCCTGGGCTGGAAGTTGCTGCCGTACTTGATGCCGTAGGGCGGATCCATGAAAAGACACTGGACCTTACCCGCCATCCGCTCGCGATCGAGCAGGCTGGTCATGACCACAAGCGAGTCACCAAGAATCACGCGGTTCGACCACGCCAGGTCATGCTGATAGAACTCCACGGCCGCCGCTGGGTCGAGTTGATCGACGTCGAACAGCGCCTGTTGCGGCCGTTGGCGCCGCACGCTTCCAACGATCTTCTCGGCGGACAATTCCTCGTGGACGTGAACTGAAGGTGCAGGCACAGAGATCGTGTCCCTCTCTGCGCGTCCAGACCACACTAGTTGCGGGTCAAGATGAGGATCGTAGGCGAATGTCCGGATCGGAGTTTTTTCCCGATCTAGATGCGCGAGTCCGGATGGCGGATTGTTTGTCCGTTTAGCGTCCGCGTGCTCATAATCCTCGATCGGTACGGTTCGGTTACCGTCAGCTCTGGCCCGCCGCGCCATCCGTATCCGCCCATCTCTTTCAAGACCTCTCCTATTTCACATCTTCGCGTTAATGCAGGCAACCGTTACAAGCGCAGCTTGTGGCGGGTGAGGTGAACGAGACTCCGGACGCTTTGCAACCTTGCAGGTCGCGGATCTGTGGCTTCTCAAGGACGGAGATGCCCGGCTTCGGATTGCGAGCTTTCGTGACAGCATCGTTGTACGGCAAGCGCCTCACTTGACTGGCTCGGTGTGCTGATCTTCCTCTCGTCGATGAACCTGTTCCATGTACGGCGGTTCGTGCGGCCAAGACTGGCCCGGAGAGGTTGCACGCTCGGTCGCGGCCGCCGAGCGCCCGTGAACCATCGGACGGCGGCTTGAGATAGTGCAGAAACTCTCACCCGAACGCCTGCACCATCGGGAGGCGAGCTTGTACTGAGCGATCAGAAGCAGTGCTGATCAGGGGGAGGGGCCCGCCTGCAAGCACCAGGTCGTCGTACGCCACTTGTGGTTCTGGGCCGACTACGCCGGCAGCGCTGTCCGCAAGGTCGTCGCCATGGAGCGCCCCCGATGAACTCCCTCTGATCGTGGTCACCGACGATTGCGTTAGCGCCTGGTTGGTCCAGCGGATCTGCTGACGCGCGCCAATATCGACGCAGTTGGGGAAGCATGAGTGGGCGGGGGGCGACTGGATCATGGTCCACAACTGGTCCACAACCTGCGAGCGTCAACGAGAACGGGCGGGACTCCGTGAGACTGGAGGCCCGCCCGTACCTGCGATGTATGCCCTGGTCAGCGGCCGGAACCGCTGATCAAGATCGAGTGCCCCCTGTAGGATTCGAACCTACGCACCCGGCTCCGGAGGCCGGTGCTCTATCCCCTGAGCTAAGGGGGCTCGACGAGTGAAAGGCTATCAGCATCCCGACACCACTCGGCACAGGATAAAGGTCCTTGAACACATCCAGCGAAAACCGCCCGTGACAACCCCGCTACAGGTTAACTTGGCGCCCGTGGGCGAGGTTCTTGGGAAAGTACTGGTCGTGGATGACGACGAGGTCATCCGGCAGCTCATCGCGGTCAACCTGAACCTGGAGGGGTTCGAGGTCGCGACCGCCACCGATGGGCAGGACTGCCTTGATCGCGTGCTCGACGTCATGCCAGACGTCATCACCCTGGACGTGATGATGCCGTTGCTGGACGGGTGGACGACGGCGCAGAAGTTGCGGACCGAAGAGGCCACCAGTCACATCAAGGTCGTGTTGATCACGGCGCGGGCGCAGGACGATGATAGGCGGCGGGGGCTGGGGATCGGGGTCGACGCTTATCTGACCAAGCCGTTCGATCCGGCCGAGCTGATTCAGGTCGTACGGGATCTGGCGACGGCGGCCGGCAAGGGATAAGGGCGGCCCGAGGCTCCCCCGGATCTGATGGGAGTGGTGGGCGTGGACGGGCGGCTTGAGCGGGCCAAGGAGCTTTATGACCGGGCCGTTTTCGGCGGGGATGTGGCCGGGCTGGAGGCCGCCGATCGGGGGCTCGACGGCGTGGAGGCCGATCTGGCGCTGGCCCGGGGGCGGGTCATGCACGGCCGGTTTCTCGATGGGCAGGGCGAGCAGGACGACGAAGAGCTGAGGCTGTTCGAGAGGGCGGCGGAGCTTTACCGGGTGCTCGGGGATGTCCGGGGTGAGGGTGAGGCGCTGCTCTGGGTGGGGGTCTTCCATCAGGTCGTCCGTGGGGACGAGGCGCCCGCGGCGGAGGCTTTCGAGCGGGCCCATGAGCTGGCGACGCGGGCCGGCGACAGGCTGACCCTCTCGTACGTCCTGCGCCACCTGGGCATCGCCGAGCACATGGCCGGACGGCTGCCGGCGGCGCGCGAACGGCTGGAGGAGTCCGTACGGCTGCGCCGGGAGATCGGGTTCATGGCCGGGGTGGCGGCCAATCTGGTGGGGCTGGCTTATATCGCCGCTGCTGAGGGGCATCGTGAGGCCGCCGTGGCGGTGCTGGACGAGGCCGCTGAGATCGCGGAGGCCGAGGCAGCGGCGGTCGTGCTGGGGTGGGTGGAAGAGGCCCGAGGACAGTTGTAGCCGGCCGCTTCTTTTGGGAAAAGTTTGCGTACGGTGGGCCGTAACGTCCCCTCGAACCCAGGAAGGCTTACCGTGCGTAGCTCTATTTTCGGCAATCTCGAGTCCCAGCAGTTGCCACCCGGCTTCGCGCTCCAGAACGGCAAGATGCTGCGCGTGCAGCTGCCGCACGAAGTCCTGGCCAAGCAGGGCTCCATGGTCGCCTTCCAAGGGAAGATGGACTTCGACTACGAGGGCGGCGGGATCGGCAAGCTGCTCAAGAAGGCCGTGACGGGCGAGGGCGCGCAGCTCATGCGCGTACGCGGCGAAGGGCTGCTCTACCTCGCCGACAACGCCGACGACATTCACCTGTTCTACCTGGAGAACGAGGGCATCACCGTCAACGGGCGCAACCTGCTGGCGTTCCAGCCGCAGCTCACCTGGGACATCCAGCGCGTGCAGGGGGCCGGGATCGCGGCGGGCGGGCTGTTCAACACGACAGTCACCGGGACCGGGTGGGTGGCGGTGACCACGCATGGCACGCCGGTGCTGCTCGACGCCGCCAGCATGCCCACATACGCCGACGGCCAGTCCGCCGTGTGCTGGAGCACCGGGCTGCGTGTCGGCGTCAACCGGACGATGAAGGTGGGGGCGCTGATCGGGCGGGGCAGCGGGGAGGCCATGCAGCTGGCGTTCAGCGGGCAGGGGTTCGTGCTGGTGCAGGCCAGCGAAGGGGCGCCCGTCGTCACCCAGTCCTGAGTCCGACTAGACAGGCAATTAGCTAATTGCCATAATCCCTTTGTGCTGGACGTCGATCTGGTCAAGGCGCTGGCCAATGACAAGCGGCTGCTGATCCTCGATTGGCTGCGCGATCCTGAGCGCCACTTCCCGCCACAGCGTGACGGCGACCTCGTACGTGACGGAGTCTGCTCGCTCTTCATCGCCGAGAAGCTCGGCGTGAGCCAGCCCACCTGCGGCGAGCACCTCAAGGTGCTCGCCAAGGCGGGCCTGATCCGCGGCAAGAGGATCAAGCAGTGGGTGTTCTACCAGCGCGACGAGGACCGGATCGCCGCGGCGAAGGAGTTGTTGAGCAGTGGCTGGTGAGCTGTACGAGCGGCTGATCGCGGAGATGGACGCCGCCGGCGCCCGCTACCGGGTGATCGAGCACGCGCCGGAGGGGCGGACCGACGAGGTCAGCGCCCTGCGTGGGCACGACGTCGCGCAGGCGGCCAAGTGCCTCGTCGTGATGGTCAAGATCGGCAAGAAGCAGACCCGGCACGTGCTGGCCGTGGTGCCCGGTGACGCCCGGCTGGACCTGCAGGCGGTCAAAGCGCTGATGGACGGCACCTACGTGGCCTTCGCCAGCAAGGACAAGGCCGAGGAGCTGGCCGGCAGTGTGAGCGGGACCGTGCTCCCGTTCAGCTACGACCCTCGGCTCGAACTGGTCGCGGACCCGTCGCTGCTCGACCGGCCCGAGCTGTACTTCAACGCCGCCAGGCTCGACCGGTCCGTCGCGCTGGCCACCGACGACTACGTACGGCTGGCCGAGCCGAGGCTGGCTGCCATCACCGCCAACTAACCAGGAGTTGTCCGCGTGATCGCCGGGGCCCGTGGTTCAGTCTCGTCCGACGTCGAAGGGCGGCAACTCAGCCAGGTTCAGAAGGGCTGCCGGCGGGAAGTCCGGCCACGCGCTCGGCGGGTCTTGGTCCAGGTTGCGCAGGTGCTTGTCGATGAAGCGCTGAGCATTGCGCAGAACCCTGACCGCGGTGGCGGCATCGATGGCGCCGTCCTGCAGCGCGTCGGCAAGCTCGTCGAGGTCCAGGACTTCGTAGCGGCGGCTGGCCGGGGGCACGACGATGTCCACGTAGAGGTCGTGGACCACCAGCCGCTTGGGGCCCGTTTCCTCCAGTTCGACCACGTCGATGTACCAACCGCCTTCGAGTGCGTCGACGAAGGTGACCGGCCTGCGGATCTGTATCCCTTCGTCGGCGATCACGAAGCAACGATCGACCGTGGGTCGGCCGGGAACCCGCCACGGGGGAAGGATCTCAACGTCGTAGGCCACGATGTTGTCGCCGGTTCGGACGCCGGAGCACCATTGCCCGGTCCGGTGGTGGACACGTACCTCTTCAAGGGTCACGAATCGCAGTATGACTGCGTCGGGACGTAAGGGGCTGTCCGGGACGGTTGCGCGACTGCTCCGCCGGAACGGCTCGGGCCGTGGCCGCGCGGTATGGCGAACGCGGCCACGCCTTCCTCGGCATGATCGCCCGGAGAGAGCCTAGGAGCAGGTAGGCGTAGGGGTGGTGTTCGTGCCGCTCCACGAGGCGATGAAGCCGAACGTGGTCGAGGCCCCAGGCGCGAGCGAGCCGTTCCAGGCCACGTTGCGCACGGTCACCGCGGACCCGTTCGCGCTCAGCGTGCCGTTCCAGATCTGGCTGATCCGCTGACCGTTCGCGAACGTCCACTGCACCGTCCACGCGCTCATGGCCGAGGCGCCGGTGTTCTTGACGGTGACCTCGCCCTGGAAGCCGTCCTGCCACTGGTTGGAGTTCTTGTACGTCGCCGTGCACCCGCCGCCCGTGGTCGGAGTCACGGTAGGAGTGACAGTGGGCGTGACGGTGGGCGTCGAGGTGGGGATCCCCGTCAGGGCGTTCACCAGGGGCGGGTACCACTTGTCGGACATCTTCTGGTCGCCGGTCGCGTTCGGGTGCACGCCGTCGTAGGTGTCCGTGCTCGTGCTGAACCCCGTCCACTGGTCCACCACCGTGATCGGCGACTGCTGTGTGGTGGTCGCGGCCACCCAGGCGGGGATGGCGTTGTTGAAGTTCACGGCGCGCTGGCCGCAGTCGGCGCAGGTGGACGGGTTCATGGGGATGATCTTGGCGACGAGGATCTTCATGTTGGGGTTGCCGGCCCGCATCTGGTTCACGAGCGTGGTGAACGCGCTGAGGATCGTCGCCGGCGCGATGTTGCTCCACACGTCGTTCGTGCCGAGGTGCATCAGCACGATGTCGGGTTTGGTGGCGGAGAGCCAGCCGGGCAGCTGGTTCTGGTTGGCGATGTTGGTGGCCAGGTAGCCGCCGTGGCCCTCGTTGTCGCCGTCGTACGAGACGCCGCAGCCCTGGGGCGGGAGGGTGCCGACGAAGTCGATGTTGGTGTAGCCGGTGCTCTGGAGCCGGTTCCAGAGCAGGGCCCGCCAGCAGCCCGGGGAGCCGGTGATCGAGTCGCCCAGCGGCATGATCCGGGTGGCGGCGGCACCGCTCGCCTGCGTGGTCGTGACGAATAACACCGCCGCGGCGAATGCCAGCATCGCCGCCAGCAAGGTGCTGGTCCTGCGCATCGTCTGCTCTCCCGTCGTAGCCTGCGCAGATCGTAAGGACGGCTCCCGCGCGGCGGGAAGGCGGCGAGCCACGTACGCGGCGGCGACCTGCGCGAACGCGGGGACTGGCATGTAACTTTCAAACCGGCCCAGTTCACGGCTTTCCAACCGGCCTGCGACTTTCAGACCGGCCCGCGGCTTTCAGGCTCGGTTCCTGCGGACCACGGCGAGCGGGCAGGGGGCGTGGTGGAGCATGGCCTGGCTGATCGAGCCCATGAGCATCCCGGCGAGCTGGCTACGCCCGTGCGTGCCGACCACCAGCAGATCCGCCCCGGCCGCCGCCTCCCGCAGCACCTCGATGGGGTGACCGTGCACGATCTCCGCCACCACCTCCACCCCCGGACGCCGCTCCCGGTGCCCCGCCAGCAGTTCGTCCAGCTCACGCGACCGGTCCCCCGCCCTGCCACGGTCGGCCGGCTCGAACCCGCTCGGATGCGGCCAGGCCCACGCGTGTACGACGTGGAGCTTCGCGCTGCGCAGTTCGGACTCGGCGAACGCGAAGTCGAGCGCCCGCACGCCCCCGGGAGAGCCGTCGACCCCCACCACGATCTCGCCCCGCGGGGTCGAGGGACGAGCGCGTACCAGGACGACGTCCGTGATCGCGTGCGCGGCCACGCCGTACGCGACGGACCCCACCAGCAGCCCGCGCACCCCGCCGACGCCCCGGCTGCCGACGACCAGCAGCTCGGCGTTCTCCGAGGTCTTGACCAGGGCGGAGCGGGGGTCGCCCGGGAGCAGGACGGTCTCCACCACGATTCCCGGCCGCTCCCGCAGGGCGCGGTCCCGCGCGGAGACCAGCACCGATTGCGCGCCCCCGCGCATCCACCGGCTGATCTCGGGGTAGGGGCCGTCGGTTCCCTCGCACACCCACTTCGGAACGGCGTGCGCCACGGTAAGCGGCACGTGTCTCAGCGCCGCCTCCGTGGCGGCCCAGCCGGCGGCGTCGAGCCCGGTTCTCGAACCGTCAACGCCGACGATGATCATGGAACTGACTCCTCAGGCGAAGGCGTAGCACTCCACCTCGGCACGCCGGTACGACAGTCCTTCGGCGACCGAGTCGCGAATGCACTGGCGTTCGGCCTCGCTGAGCTTGAGGGTGCCGCATACGGTCACACCGGAATAGGTGCGACAGTCGAGCGTCTTGTCGAATTTGCCGATGCGGTACATCTCCTTGACCGCCCGACGGCACTTCGCCTTGCCCTGGTCGGCATAGCGGCACTGGGAGATGAGGGTGTCGTACTGCTGCTGACTCACTTCGTGCTTGGCGGTACCGTCCGCAAGGGCCGCGGCGGTCACGCCGTACGTGGCCAAGACCACGAGTCCTGCGACAGCGGCGATCTTTTTCATATTTCCCCTGATGGGGACCATACCGCCCAGGGCCCTCGTCAAACCTCGAACGCGTCCGCCCTCGTGCGATCTCCCGCAGCCGGGGTAGGGCTTCGACTGAAGATTCCTTCGACCTTCTCGGAGGAGGTAGAGATGGGCACATCGGGACTCGGAAAGACGGTCCAGGACGTGATGCACCGCGGAGCGCAGTGCATCGGCGAACACGACAGCCTCCGCACGGCCTCGCAGATGATGCGTGACCTGTCGGTCGGCGCCTTGCCGATCTGCGGGGACGACGACCGGCTCAAAGGGATCATCACCGACCGCGACATCGTGATCAAATGTTGCGCCGAGGGCAAGGACATCGACCGGACCACCGCGAGCGAGCTGGCCCGTGGGCTGGTGTGGGTGGACGCCCGCAGCAGCGTCGAGGAGGCGCTGCAGAAGATGGAGCAGCACCAGATCAAGCGGCTGCCCGTGATCGAGAACCATCGGATCGCAGGCATGGTCACCGAGGCCGACCTGGCAAAGGAGCTGCCGGACAACAAGCTCGCCGAGTTCGTCCACCGCGTCTACGCATCCGCGTGACGCGATCTATCTGATGCGAGGGGGTCCCAAAGCGGGGCCCCCTCACCGTGTGAAAGCAGCGACGGATGTGCAACCTTTCGCCCCACTGGTCGCATTGGTAAGGGGGAGAGGAGAGCACATTGGATCGTCACGACGGCTTCCGCGAGTTCGTGCTCGCCCGCCAGCAGGCGCTGATGCGGACCGCGTACCTGCTCGTGGGAGACGCCCACCTCGCCGAGGACCTGTTGCAGAGCGTCTTGACCAAGATCGTGAAGCACTGGCCCAAGCTGGCCAAGGAGGGCAATCCCGAGGCTTACACCCGCAAAGCGCTGGTCAACCAGTACCTCGCCTGGCGGCGCCGGCCCCGGCCCGAGGTGCTGAGCGCCGAACCGCCCGAGCGAGGCGCCTCCTATGACGACGCCTTGCTCGACCGGATCGTGCTGCGCCAGGCGCTGGCCAAGCTGACCCGCAAGCAGCGGGCGGTGATCGTGCTGCGCTTCTGGGAGGACCTCACCGAGGCGCAGACGGCCGAGGCGCTCGGCTGCTCGATCGGCAACGTCAAGAGCCAGACCCATCATGCCCTCGCCCGTCTGCGCGTGCTCGCGCCCGAACTGGCGGCCCCGTACCTGCAGGAGGTGGTTCGATGACCAGGCTGCGCGAGGCGCTGAGCGGTCTCGCGGAGGAGGCTCCGATGGTGAGCCTGGCCGACGCGGCCATCGCCGGCCACCGGCGCAGGCAGCGCGTCACGCTGGCGGCGGCCACCGTCGCGACGGTCGCGGCGCTGGTGGCGTCGACGGCGGTCGCCGTGGTGGCCTGGCCCCGTGGCGCCTACCCGGCCACCCCGCAGAAGGCGGACATGGTGCCCGACCTGCCCGACGGCAAGGTGGAGGCGATCCAGTACGCGTACGAGGCGCCCTGCGACGTCTCCGAGGACCAGCAGGTCACCAACTGCCGGGTCCAGAAGTGGCGGGTGGTGACCCGGACCGGCACGACGTACCAGGTGCCGCAGGCGCTGGTCAGCACCCGCAAGGGCAGTCGCGTCCCCTTCGCGGTCAGCCGGGACGGGCGCATGCTCGCCTACTACAGCCGCGAGGCCCAGGCCCACGTGGTCCGCGACCTGACGACCGGCGCCGTGACGACCTCCCCCTTCAAGGTGAAGGAGGAGCAGATCCAGATCGGCAGCCAGCTCGTCGTCTCCGACGACGGCCGGTACGTGGGCTTCGATCCGCGCGTGGGGAGCACGAAGGACACCGGGCTGCTGATCGACGTGCGCACCGGCAAGACGGTGCGGGTGCCCGACAAGTTCGAGATCATCAGCATCAAGGGCGGCATCGCCGAGCTGGTCCGCTACCGCAAGACCGACATGTGGCTGATGCCCGTCACCGGCGGCGGCAAGCCGGTGCGCTTCGACGGCACGTTCATCCAGTTCAGCGAGATCGCTCCGGACGGCCGCACGCTGGTCGCCTACGACTTCGACGACCCGAACAGGTCGACGCTCACCGTCCTCGACGCCAAGACCGGGCGGATCGGGCGGAAGGTGCCGATCCGCGGCCTGCCGAAGGGCACCAGCATCGACCGCGCCTCCGTCTGGCAGAGCCCGTCCGAAGTCGTGGTCCTCCTCAGCTCGGGCAAGACGTCCGCCACCTACGCGGTCAACGTCGAAACCAGGAAGACCAGGCGCCTCACCGACCTTCCCGCGCACAAGTACAACCTGGTCCTGCCCGGGACCGCCAGCGGGAAATAGGCGCACGGGGATCAGCGGATCCTGGCGAGGTCGATGATCACGTACTGGTTCCTGAGCGGGTAGGACACCAGGCCGCCGTCGAGGATCCCCGGCTCGACCCCGGTCATCCGGCCCTCGGCGACCTGCCGCAGGCCCAGGTCGCCCTGCTTGCCGGTGGCCAGGTCGAGCAGCACCTGGCCGCCCGCGGCACGAGGCGGGTCGACGGCGATGAACCGGTCGTCGCCCAGCCCGAGCACCGAGGACATGGGCAGGTCCCGTTCGGACGAGCCGTCGCGCAGCCGGTAGAAGCGCGTGCGGTCAGGTCTCATGCCGACGCAGGTCGTCACTCCGCACCTGACGTAGCTCTCCCCCGGCCGGACGACCGCCTTGCTCTCCTGCCCGGTCTCGGCGTTGAGCAGCTCCTGGAAGCTGGGCTCGCGGTTCTGCGTGTACTCGCTCGGGGTCGCCAGCCACGGCCAGCGCAGGATGTGGTGCCGTTCCGCGCCCGCGACGGGGGTCACGCGCCCGCCCCTCAGAGGGAACGTGAAAACTCCGCCTCCGACCAGCGAGAACGCCACCCGGTCGCCGGCCACGACCAGCTGCTCGGCGCGTCCCTTGACCGGGCCGCCGGTGTCGATGGCGGCGGGCTTGCCGCCGGAGACCGGCACCGACCAGAACCGGGTGCGCTCGTTCTGGTCGACCGTCTGCCAGACGATCCGGCCTGCGCCGGCCGCGTAGAAGGAGGCGTGCTCCCGCTTCTCGGAGGGGATGTCCGCGATCTTACGGGTCCGGCCGGTGCCGAGATCGTAGGCGTAAACGGCGTCGGCCCGCTCGTCGCTCTTGGACGTCCACAGGAGCACCGTTCGGTCGTCGATGAAGATCACCGGGCGGAAGTCCGGGAGGCCCGGGAGCCGCCGGGGGATCTTCCAGACCGCGCCGGGCCAGACTTTCTCGACGGAGTCGGGCAGTTTGGCCTGAGCCGGCCGCGGCCCGTCGACGCCGCGGGCCGTCACGCCGACCCCGCCCGCGACGATCACCACGGCGACCGCCGCCACCAGCGCCTGCGTACGCGTCCTGCGGCGCCGGGAACGGGCCGCGATCTGGCCGGGGAAGCCGGTCGGGGCCTGCGGCGCCCCCTCTGCGGCGTGGCCGAGAACCCGGCTCAGGTCGTCTTCCAGGTCCGTGCTCATGGGGCGCTCCTCCTCGCGGGCGTACGGTGGGCGATCGCGGAACGGAGCTTGGCCAGGCCGAGCGACGCGTGGCTGCGCACGGTGCCCTGGGAGATGCCGAGGACGCCGGCGATCTCCGCGTCGGCGAGCTGCTCGTAGAAACGCAGGACGAGGACGGCGCGCTGCTTGCGCGGCAGCCCTTCGAGCGCCTGCCAGAGCTCCTGGTCGGCGTCGGAGGGCAGCACGTCCTCGATCGGCGTCTCCGGGAGGGCCCAGGCGAGCTGCTCGCGACGGCGGCGGCGCCAGGCGCTGATGTGCAGCCTGGCCATGATCGCCTTGGTGTAGCGCTCCGGGTCCTCCTTCCTGCGCACGCGCGGCCACGCCCGGTGCAGCCTGACCAGCGCCTCCTGCGCCAGATCCGCCGCGTCGTGCGGATTGCCGCTCAGGGCGTAGCCGTAGCGCAGCAGCGCGTTGGCGCGTTCGGCGACGAACTCCGCGAACCGGGGGTCGTCTTCCAATTACCATCGCCTTTCCGTGATCCGTCTCCCCTCAGACGGACCTGGCGCTGGATTTGTTGAATGGAGGGGGATCCGCCTCCGTCAGATGCGGTCGGCGGCGATGAGCAGGTACTGGAAGCTGCCGTCCTTGTACGCGTCGAGGAACGCCTGCTCGATCCCCGTCGCCAGGTTGGTCTTGGCGCGCAGCTCCCAGTAGGGGATGGTGGCGGCGGTGAGGTCGATGACGTTGATGGGGACGAGCCGGTTGGCCGCCATCTCCCTGAAGTAGGTGCTGCGGGGGTGGATGTCGCAGATGTAGTGGGCGTTGATCTGGCTGACGGCACGCGAGGGCAGGCCGTAGGCGTCGTTGTAGCAGCCGGTGATGCACACGTACCGGCCGCCGCGGTTCAGCAGGCGGGAGTGGGCGGCGAACAGCAGCGAGAGCTCGACGTACATCGTGCTCTCGTTGTTCCAGATGGCTTGGAACGATCCAGGCTCGAAGCCGGTGTCGAGCATGTTGCGGAAATGGAAGCGCACCTTGTCGGACACGCCGCGCTTCTCGGCCTGTTCGTTGGCGAAGGCCACCTGCGACTCGGAAATGGACACGCCGTCGACCTGGCAGCCGTACCTGCGGTTGACCAGGAGGCTGGAGCCGCCACGGCCGCAGCCGGCGTCCATGGCCCGGTGCTCGGGCCGCAGGGCGCCGAGCTGGCCGATGAGGAGGTCGGCCTGCGCGTGCTCGAGCCGGTGCAGCTCCTCGATGATGCGTTTCTCGCGGGTGTCCTCGGGGCCTTCCAGCACCGACCAGTCCACTTCGCCGATGCCATAGTGGTGGTGGTAGATCCCGTCGACCTCGCCGAGGCGGAGGTTGACCGGGTTCTTCTCCGTGTTCCAATAGTCGGCGACGGAGTGCTGGTAGTAGGTGCTGAGGACGGGGCTGACCGTCATCGGCAGGGCTCCTTTCTCTAGGACTTGTAGCGGCTGGTGGTGTCGTGCCAGTCGACGCACCCGGCCATCCATCCCTGCGCCCCGCGCAGGAACCGCTTCAGCTCGATGGACGGTACGGCGTCGAGCGCTAGCCGGCTGGCCTCGAACCCTCTGACGAAGTCGTTGTGCATGGACACGGCGCGTTCGGTCGCCTCGCGGATCGAGCAACCCTCCTCGGCCGCGATCAGCAGGATCACGTTGGAGTCGGGCAGCTCGTCGGCCGCCTCCTTGGCGGCGGAGTGCAGGTCGTTGACGAGGACGCTGGCGGTGCCCGCCTGCATGAGCGCAGTGTGGAACCTCCTGTCGGAGAAGAGATTGGCGGGCAGTTCGTACGCGCCCACGATGTCGATCAGCGTCATGGACGTGTAGAAGCTGTCGTGCTGCCGGGCCGCGAGGTAGCGCCACACGGGCGGCGGCGTCTCCAGGTATCGCCAGGCGGCGTAGGCGGCCCAGCTCACGTACATCTGGGAGGTGATGTTGCAGATCCGCATGACCTGCGACGGGGTGGCGTGGCGGGTGATGTGGCTGACGGACGACCTCAGGGAGACCAGGACGGGGTCGGCCTCGATCGCCTCCTCGAGCTGGCGCGTGTAGTCGCCCGCGGGCGGCGGCGGGTCCATGGCCGAGGTCACGAGGGCGAGCCGGGGCGGCAGCTCCGTCGGCGTCGCGCCCAGGTCGGTCTCGTCGGCGTAGTAGTCGTCCGCCGCCCACCAGGCGGCGTTCATCTGGGCCGCGATCAGCAGCAGGTCGGGGTCGTCGGCGTCGGGGTGGGTGAGCATGGCCAGCCGCCCGTACCCGGTCTTGTGGAACACCTCCATGCGCCCCTCGTGCAGGCCGATCCGCTCCGCCCACGCCACCAGCCGCCGGTCCACCTCCTCGCCCAGCGCCTGGTCGTTCCGCACGGTCTCGGGGCAGTAGAGCGGCGGATAGGACCCGTCGCCCCACTGCCGCTCCCGGTAGGGCAGCGGGGCGAGACTGTGGCGGTACGCGGCGCCGCGCGCCGCCTGCGCGGGGTCCACCGGAGCGGGCCTGGGAGGCTCGTGCCCGTCCCTCGCGTCGGGCCGTGGCACGGGAAGACGGTCGAAGATCGGGAGGCGCAGCGCGGAGGTGCCCAGACCGGTGGGACCTGCTGCGATCTCGGGCATGACACGCCCCTTCCTTGAGTCGAGCCGGGGTCGAGCGGTCAGGAACGGGGAGTCGCGATGTCGACGTTCTCGAGGATGCCGATCGCGTCGGGCACCAGGATCGCCACCGAGTAGTAGGCGCTGACCAGGTAGGACATCACGGCCTGGGAGTTGATGCCCATGAACCGGGCGTTCAGCCCCGGCTCGTGCTCCTCCGGGATGCCGGTCTGGTAGAGGCCGACGACGCCCTGGTCGTCCTCCCCCGTGCGCAGGGCCAGGATCGAGGTGGTCTGGTGCTCGGAGATCGGGATCTTGCCGCACGGGAAGATCGGGATGCCGCGCCAGGCCGGGATCTCGTGGCCGTCCACGTCCGCGCTGCCCGGCACCAGCCCGCGCTTGTTGCACTCCCTGAAGAACGCGGCGATCGCCTTGGGGTGGGCGAGCAGCATCTTCGTCTTGCGGCGCATGCTGATCAGGTCGTCCATGTCGTCGGGAGTCGGCGGGCCCGACCAGGTGCTGATCCGCTGGTCGTACTCCGTGTTGTGCAACAGGCCGAACTCGCGGTTGTTGAGCAGCTCCCACTCCTCGCGCTCGCGGATCTCGTGGACCGTGAGGCGCAGCTGCTGTTCGAGCTGGTTCATCGGGTCGTTGAAGAGGTCGGCCACGCGGGTGTGGACCCGCAGGACGGTCTGGGTGACGCTGAGCTCGTACTCGCGGGGCTGGATGTCGTAGTCGACGAACGTGCCGTCGATGACCGGCTCGCCCACGTGCCCCGACGCGAGCGCGACGGCCGCCTCGCCGCGGCGGTTGACCGGCTTGCGCGTCTCCTCCAGGTAGCGCACGACGTGCTCGCGCAGGGCGGGGGTGTCGCCGAGCAGCTGCTGGATCTCGTGCCGCGGCGACGCCAGGATCGTGCCGGAGCTGGCGGCCCTGACGGTGAACGGCCACAGGGGCCCCTCCTGCACGAGCGCGTCGTCGCCCAGGTGCTGACCGTCGGTGATGACGCCGAGGACCTGCGGGTCGCCGTACTTGCCGGCGGCCACGCGTTCGAGCCGGCCGTGGGCGATCACGTACGTCTCGGTGATCGGCGTGCCGGCCTGGGCGATGACCTCCCCCGCCTGGAACTCCCGCGGCGCGAACGTCGTGGCGATCGCCGCCAGCGCGTCGAGGTCGTCGACGCCGCGCAGCAGGGGGAGCTCCTGGAGCGTCTGCGGGACGATCCGCACGTCGTCCGCCCCGTTGAGCACCACGCTCACCCGGCCACGCCCGAGGTGGTGCGTCAGCCGGCGGTTGACCCGGTACGTTCCGCCGCGCACGTCGACCCAGGGCAGTCGGCGAAGGAGCCAGCGGGAGGTGATCGCCTGCATCTGCGGGCGCGTCTTGGTGGTGGTGGCCAAGTTTCGCGCGGCCCGAGTGTCCAGGCTCAACCGGGGCTCCGTCGTCATTTTCCCTCGCAATCGCTTGGCGGGTCTCCACTGAACGTAGTCAGCCCACCACACTACGTAGAGTGTCCTGATGGCTACGTACTGCTTACCCGCGGACGATCTAGCGGCGGCGCGCGCGGCCCAGGAGCCACAGCAGCAGGGGCGCCCCCAGCACGCCGGTGACCACGCCGACCGGCAGCTCCACGTCCGGGATCAGCAGCCGCGCGACGACGTCGGCGGCCAGCACGATGAACGCCCCGGCGAGCCCGGAGGCCAGCGGCGGCGGCCAGGCGGTGCGGGCCAGCCGCTGCGCGATCTGCGGCGCGGCCAGCGCCACGAACGCGACGGGACCGGCCGCCGCGGTGCCGGACGCGACCAGGGCCACGCCGGTCAGCAGCAGCGTCAGCCGCGCCGCCTGCACCGGGGCCCCGAGCACGACGGCCACCTCGTCACCGAGCTGCAGCACCCGCGTCCAGCGGCCGAGCAGGAGCGCGGCGGGCACGAGGACGGCCAGGGCGAGCGCGAGCGGCGTCACGTGGCTCCACTCGCGTGCGTTCAGGTTGCCGAACAGCCAGCCCAGCGCCTGCTGCGCCTGGAAGTCCCCGGTGGTGACCATGAGGTATTCGGTGGCGCTCGTGCACATCCACGAGACGCCCACCCCGACGAGCACGATCCGGTAGCCGCTCGCGCCGCGCCGCCAGGCCAGCAGGTACGTCAGCAGCGCCACGACCACCGCGCCCGCGAAGCCCAGCACCTGGGTTCCCCCGACGCCCATGACGATCCCCGCGACGACGGCCAGCCCCGCCCCCTGCGTGACGCCGATCATGTCGGGGCTGGCGAGCGGGTTGCGCGTCATCGTCTGGAACAGCGCGCCCGACACGCCGAAGGCCACGCCCGCCAGCAGCCCGGTCAGCGCCCTGGGCAGGCGCAGCTCGCCCACGACGAACACGGTGCCCTGGTCGCCCGCGCCGAAGAGCGCCTGGACCACCTCGCCGAGCCCGAGCGGGACCTCGCCGAGCCCGACGCCCAGACAGAAGGCCAGGAACGCGGCCGCGGCCAGCGCCAGGCAGACCACGATGACGCGCGGGCGCAGCACCCCGGAGACGGGCGGCACGGACAATCTGAAGGTCAGCTGGGTCATAGCTCCGCCAGGTGCCTACGGCGGGCCAGGACGACGAAGAACGGGCCGCCGATGAACGCCACCAGCAGCCCGGCCTGCACCTCGATCGGCGGCGCCAGCACCCGGCCCACGACGTCGGCCGCGATCAGCAGGCAGGGCCCGAGCAGCGCGGCCAGCGGCAGCAGCAGCCGGTGGTCGGTCTCGGAACCGCCGCGTCTGGCGACGAGCCGGCCCAGATGCGGCACGACGAGCCCGACGAAGACCACGGGCCCGATGGCCGCCACGGCGGCCCCGGTGAGCAGCATCACGGCCGCCGCCGCCCGCGCCCTGACCAGGCCCACCCTGCGGCCGAGCCCTCTGGCCACGTCGTCGCCGAGCGCGAGGCTGTTGAGCGCGGGCCCGCAGGCCAGGGCGAGCGCCGTCCCGGCGAGCACGAAGGGCAGGAGCTGCGGCAGCACGTCCGGGCCCGTGCCCGACAGCGACCCCGCCGACCAGAACCGGTAGCGGCTCAGCGACTCCGGGTCCACGAGCACGAACGCGCTGGTCACCGAGCTCAGCAGGAACGTCACCGCGACCCCGGCGAGGGCCAGCTTGACCGGTGTGGTCCCGTCGCGCCCCAGCCCGGCCAGCGCGTAGACGAGGACGCTCGCGACCAGCGCCCCCGCGAAGGCGAACCAGACGAATCCGGCGAGCGCCGAGATGCCCAGCACACCGATGGACACGACGACCGCGAACGCGGCCCCCGCGCTGACGCCGAGCACGCCCGGGTCCGCGAGCGGGTTGCGGGTCAGCGCCTGCATGAGGGCGCCCGACAGGCCGAGCGCCGCCCCCGCCAGCACGCCGACCAGCGTGCGCGGCACCCGTACGGACCAGATCACGTCGAGGACGTCGCGGTCGGTCACCGTTCCGGCCAGGGCGCCCAGCACCTGGTCGGGCGGGATCTGGCGGGCGCCCAGCGAGAGCGACAGCAGACAGAACAGGACAAGTGCCCCGGCCGCCAGCGCGAGGGGTCTCACGCCTTGGTCGCCGGGTCGCCGTCGGCGGCCGCGACGAGCCGGGGCACCAGGTGGTCGAGCACGTACGGCAGGCTCAGCACGGTGACGAAGGAGACGGCGTTGCCCTGGTCGGTGTTCTCCTGCAGGAAGACCTCCCGGCCCTCCTTCACCACGCCGAGCCCCTTGTAGACGCTGTCGGCGTGCAGCGTGCCCTGGTCCTTGGCGACGTCGGCGGAGCTCCAGACGATCACGCCGGTGTCGACGAGGTCGAGGCGCTCGCGGCTGATGTTCGCGCCGAACTTGTCGCCGATCGCCTGGTCGAGGCCGTCGGGCAGCTTGAACCCGAGGGAGGCGAGCATGCGGGAGCGCGGGTCCTGGCTGCCGAAGACGAAGTAGCCCTCGTAGACGGTGGCCATCAGCGCGGTCTGGCCCTGGAACTCCGGATGTTCCGTGCGCGCCTTCGCGAACCGGTCCTCGACCTGCTTGACGAGCTGGTCCGCCTCGGCGGCGCGGCCGACGGCGATGCCGACCTTCCTGGTGAGCTCCTGCCAGGGGATGCCGTAGTCGATGTACTCCTTGGGCTGGGCCACGGTCGGCGCGATCTTCGACAGCGTCGCGTACTGCTCCTGGGTGAGGCCCGAGTAGAGCGCCAGGATCAGGTCGGGCTTGAGCGCCGCGATCTTCTCGAACTGAGGGCCGCTGCCGGTGTCCTTGAGCACCCGCGGGAGGGCCGCCGTACCCAGCTTGTCCTTGGCCCAGGGGCCGATCGCGCCCGGGTAGTCGCCGATCCACGTCGTGGTCGCGACCGGGGTCACGCCCAGGGCCAGCAGGGTGTCCTGTTCGAGCAGACCGACGGTGACGACGCGCTTGGGCGCGGCGGGGATGGTGGTCTCGCCGTACTTGTGCGCCATCTTGACAGCGGCGGCGGCAGCGGACGCGGACGCGGAGGACGACGACGCGGGGGCGGCGGGGGCCGTCGAGCCGCAGCCCGCGAGGGTGATCAGGGCGAGTGCCACGAGGGCGAGTGCGCGGGTCATGGAAGGTTCCTCACTCGTTGTGCTCTGCTCGGCCCTGACGCCAGTAGCCCATGAAGGCCACCGCGCGCCGGTCCATGCCACGCTCGGCGACCAGATATCGCCGCAGGTTCCTGATCACCGCCGCCTCGCCGGCCAGCCAGGCGTACAGCGGCTCCTTGCTCCCCTCCTCCGGCACCTCCCACAGCTCGTCCACATCGACGTCCACGTCGTCGAACGTGTCCGGCACCGGCAGCGGCGGCAGCAGTCGCCCGGCGGCCGAGCGCAGGGCCGGCTCCAGCAGGGCGCCGCGCCCGGCGCCGTTCCTGGCCAGCCACTCGATCTTCACCTGGCTGGCCGTGTGGATGTCCAGGAAGTCCTGCTCGCAGGGCACCTCCATGAGCGCCGTGCCCGCGAAGCCGTCGGGGAGCCGTTCGAGGATGGAGCAGATCGCGGGGACCGCCGTCTCGTCGCCGGCGATCAGCACCGTAGTGGTGCCGTCCGGCGGCTGGAAGACCACGTTCCCGTGCGGTTCGGGGTGCCGCGCGTCGCCGCCGAACAGCACCGCCACGTCGTCGGGCCGCACCGCCTCCGCCCACTGCGCGACCGGCCCGTCGCCGCCCGGGTGCATGACCACGTCGACGTCCACCTCGCGCTCGTCCGGCCTGACCAGCCTGGCCGTGTACGTGCGGATGGGGTTGCGCTTGCCGTCCTCCAGCGCGCGCCATCGCGGGAACCAGTCGGGGCCGTAGGGCAGGTGGGCGAGGCCGTGGTCGGCGAGGGGGAGGATGAGCTTGATCCGCTGGTCGTATCCGTTGTCGGCGAATAAGCCCAGGTCGTCACCCGTGAAGGTCACCCGGAGGAACGATGGGCTCAACCGTTCCAATCTGGCCACGCGCACGTCGAACATGCGATAGGGCTCCACCAACGCCAGCCTCCCGCCACTACCTTTAGGTGAGGCTAACCTAACTCATCACGATCGCGAGCGCCACGCCCGCCCGCGTCCCCGGTCAGCGGCGCAGGAACCGGCGCAGGTGAGCGAGCAGGGCCTCGGGGCGTTCCTCGGCGATGAAGTGCCCGCACTCGGGGATCTCGGCCGCCGTGACGTCGTCCGCGTAGGCCCGCCAGATCTCCTCCGACGGCATCCGCGCGGGCAGTCCCGCCGACCCCCACAGGGCCAGCACGGGCATGGTCAGGCGGCGGCCCGCGGCGGCGTCCTCGTCGTCGAGCGCGAGGTCGCGCTCGTGCGCCCGGTAGTCGTCGAACCCGGCGCGCAGAGCCCCCGGCCGGCTGAACGCCCGGACGTAGACGTCGACCGCCTCGGCGGGCAGCCCGTGCCGGTTGTACGTCCAGCGCTCGAAGAAGTACTCCAGATAGCCCCGGACGTCCTGCCCCACCAGGCGCTCGGGCAGGTCGGGCTGCAGGTGGAAGAGCCAGTGCCAGTAGCCCGCGGCCACGGACGCGTCCAGGCGGCGGAACATCTCGCGCGTGGGGACGATGTCCAGCATCGCGACCTTGGCGACCTGGTCGGGACGGTCGAGCCCCCAGCGGTGGGCCACCCGGGCGCCGCGATCGTGCCCGACGACCGCGGCCCGCCCGAAGCCGAGCCCGTCCACCAGCTCCGCCATGTCCGCGGCCATCCGCCGCTTGTCGTAGCCGGCGACCGGCTTGTCGCTCAGCCCGTATCCGCGCAGGTCGGGCGCCACCACCGTGAACTCGGCCGCCAGCGGCTCGACGAGGTGCCGCCAGCAGTGACCGGTCTGCGGCCAGCCGTGCAGCAGCACCACCAGCGGCCCGTCACCGGCCCGCGTGTAGTGCAACCGGATGCCGTCCACCTGCGCAACGCCCGTCGTCTCCATGGCGTCAGTAGATCATGGGACGATCCCGTGACCCCACAAAGCACGAAAAATAGGGGCATTGACGAAAAATCCTTACATGGTACTCATAGATCGAGTCGGAAAGTTTCAGGACCCCCCACCGAGACCGTCCAGAGCTCACCTGAGGAGGACGCGCATGGCGCGCACCCAGACCCCCGACACCCCCATCGACTTATACGCCGCCGTCCAAGGAGAGGTCTCCTGGTTCTGCTGCGGCACCGCCTGGGGACCGTGCAGCACCACAGGCAAGGGCGCCTGCGGCACCTGCAACTCCGGCAGCCTCCAGCACGCGTGGCCCAACACCTCCGACGCTTGCTGGGCCATCACCCACCCCGACACCTGCGGCTTCAACCTCTCCCGCAGGACCTGCGGTTTCCAGCACCGCACCACGAACCTGTGCAGCGGCGTCAGCGTCGTCACCTCCATCGCCGACTGCGGCCCGCAGACCGACCTGTTCTGCGGAGAGCGCAGCTGCTGCGGCGCGACCTGCGCCACCGACCGGATCATCGACCTCACGCCCGCGGCGTACAGCAAGATCGCCAGCCTTTCCACCGGCCTGCGGCCCTGCTCGATCGACACGGCGTGAGGGGGCGACGATGACCAGCAGAAGAGACATGCTCAAGTCCGCCCTGCTCGGCGGCGGCGCCACCGTCGTGGCCGCGAGCGCGATGGGCTCGCTCGGCCCGGAGGCGGCCTTCGCCAACACCGCGCTCGACGTCGACCCGGGCGCCCCCGACCCCAACTTCGCCGAGGGCCGGATCCGTTCGATCAAGGACAACACGCTGCTCGTCCTCGGCTCGAACATGGTCATCCACAACATCAAGGTCGTGGACGGCACCAGCCTGTGGAAGCTCGGCCCCGTGGCGTTCGACGCGGCCAAGCCCGGCGACGGCCTGTACGCCCGAGGCGTGCGGATGCCGGACGGCACCCTCGCCGCCGAGTCGGTCTGGCTCAACATCGTCAACATCAAGGGCCACATCAAGAACATCACCGACCAGACCATCCACCTCGACCACAACGGCAAAGAGGTGCTGTGCCACGTCGTGGCCGGCAAGTCGGTCGCGATCCACTCCGAGGCGCCGCCCACCGCGGACCTGTCGATGCTGAAGGTCGCCCAGCACGTGCAGATCCTCGGTGCCTGGCGGCCTGACACGAACGAGGTCGACATCGCCACCGTCTTCTCCCCGCACTAGCAAGGAGCCTGAGCATGCACGGGATCGCCGCGACGCAGCCGTACGTGATCGCCCTGTTCCTCGCCTGGGCGGGCCTGATGAAGCTGTTCAGCCGGCGGATGCGGGCGCGGGCGGGGCAGACCGCCCTGGCCCGGCTGGTCGGCGCGACGCGCGCGGTCCCGGCGCTCCGGCTCGTCGGAGTGGCCGAGCTCGCGGTG
The DNA here is from genome assembly GCF_040605375.1 of Nonomuraea sp. NPDC005650. Classification (NCBI taxonomy): domain Bacteria; kingdom Bacillati; phylum Actinomycetota; class Actinomycetes; order Streptosporangiales; family Streptosporangiaceae; genus Nonomuraea; species Nonomuraea sp. NPDC005650. The sequence continues at coordinate 323,375 of NZ_JBEXCR010000007.1, read as the reverse complement.
GCCGCCGCCCTGCTGCTGCCGCCCGTCTCGCCGTGGGAGGGCGCGATCGCCGCGCTGCTCTCCGCCGGGTTCCTGGCGTATCTCACCTATTCGTACGTGGCCGCGCCCACCGCGTCGTGCGGCTGCCTCGGCGCCCACTCCAAGCCGGTGGACGTGCGGGCCTTCGCCCGCGCGGGGCTCCTGCTGGCCGCGAGCCTGCTGGCCGTCCCGGCGGACCCGGGCCCGCCGCTGGTGGCGCTCGGCCTGGCCGAGGCCGTGGCCCTGATGGCCCTGTCCGCGGAGCTGGACCGCTACTGGCTCACCCCCCTGCGGCGCCTGCGCGTACGGCTGCGCGGCCCGCTCGCCGTGCCGCCGTCGGAGCACGTCCCGCTGGGCGCCTCGCTGTACCTGCTCTACCACAGCCCCGCGTTCTGCTCGGCGTCCGCGCAGATCAGCTCGGACGTCCAGGACACCTGGGACGAGGACGGCCTGCGGTTCGTCGTCTTCGGGGCCCGCGAGCGCACGGCGGTCTTCGCCATCCCCCTCGTCGGGAACGACCCCACGGCCGTCCTGGTCACCCTCGTGGCGGCGTGACCGGCGCACCGATCATCCATCACCGAAAGGTTCACGACATGCGATTACGTGCTCGGCTCGTGTCAGGGGCGGTGCTCGCCGCCGGACTGCTGGCGGCTCAACCCGCGACGGCGGCCCACGCCGCGGTCGCGTTCCACGCCGACTCCGGGGACCAGTGCCTGCGCGGGGTCACGGAGGGGACCCTGGACTGGGTCGACGGGCCCGTCGTCCGGCCCACGGTCAAGGTCGACGGCTCCCTGACCGACGACGCGCCCTTCTCGGCGTGCGCCCCGGACGGGATGTACTCCCAGGCCACCTTCTCCGCGTACAAGGGCGGCACCCTCGTCGACTCCGAGGCCGTCAAGGCGGACGACGGCAAGGTCGCGATCGCCTTCGCGCTGTCCGACCCGGCGGGCGTCACGGCCATCGATCGCGTGGTCGTGCAGGTGTGCCGGTACAGCAGCACCCCGGTCGGGATCAGCTACTGCGGCCAGGCCGCCGAGTACAAGGCGCCCTGAGCCGTGGCACGTCCCGTGCCCGTCCGCGCGGGGACGGGCACGGGACGCCGTCAGGCCAGGGACACCGCGCCGCGAGGGGTGTCGAGCACCGCCCGCAACGCCGCCTCGGGCCCCTTCGAGACCTCCAGCTCCGCGCCGACCGCGGCCAGCTCGCGCCGGAGCGCGCCGGGGTCGGGGTGGGTGGCGGTGAAGGAGGCCAGGCGCAGTTGCGGCAGCCCGGAGGCGGCCGGGTGCGCGGTCCGGCCCCAGTCGATGAGGAACGGCACCGGGTTGATCGCCGCCGGGTCGGCCCACCTGGTGAGACGCCATTCCAGCAGCGTCCCCGCGGGCGTGCGGCGCGAGAGGGGCTGGACCTCGCCGGGGTCGACGCCGAGCTCGCGGGCCCGCCGTACCGTCTCGTCGATGTCGTCGGGCCGCACCGCCCAACCGGCGAGCCGGGACGCGGTGAGGGTCTCCAGGCCGAACGCGCGCGGCCGCGCGCCCGGCACCGCCGGGTCCGGGCCGATGATCTCCAGGTACGCGCCCGTGCCCAGCCCGACCAGGTAGTTGGCGGTGCCGCCCGGGTGGCTCCCGCCCGGCACCGGGGTCACCCCGGTGGCCTCGGCGAACGCGATGACACCCGCGGCCAGGTCGGGCACCGCGTAGACGAGGTGGTCGAGCTCCGCCGTCATGACGTGACCTCCGCCGTGGGCTCGCCGAGCGAGAGCATGAGCCGGTTGGCCCAGTTGAAGAACGCCGCAGCATGGATGACGTCGCTGATCGCCAGGTCGTCGAGCCCGGCCGCCCGCAGCGCCGCCACGTGGTCCGCGGTGAACTCGGCCGGGGTGGCGGCCAGGGCCACCGAGGCGTCGACGATCGCCTGCCACTCGCCGTCCTGGGGCGCGTTGACCCCCTCGTCGAGCAGCCGGTCCACGTCGTCGGCCCGCTTGGAGTAGTGGGCGGCGAAGCGGGCGTGCACCGAGGCGCAGAACACGCACCCGTTGCGGCGCGAGGTCGCCGTCGCCGCCAGCTCGCGCTCCGCCCGCGGCAGCCCGCCGTCGGCGTTGTAGAAGATGTCGTTGTCGGTCTTCGTCCTGGCCTGCAGGATCGCCGGGTCCCTGGCCAGGAGCAGGAAGTACGGCGACTTCGCGCGCGCCTTGTCGACCAGCGCCTCGTAGTGCTCGTCGGTCAGCTCGTCCGTGGCCAGGGGCGTCAGCCAGGGCTCCCACCCGAGCTGCTCCCGCGTGAACGCCGGTTGGGTCATGAGGTCGCTCCGTTCTGCAGGTGACGCAGCCCGGCCACCACGCGGATCTGGAAGGTGAGGAAGGCGACGAGCTGCGACAGCGTCACGACGCCCGTGGTGCTCCAGCCCGCCCGGGCCAGCGCGTCCAGGGCCTCCCGGCCGGCCTCCCTGGGCCGGAACACCAGCAGGTGGGCGTGCTCGAACGCGGCGGCGAGCCGTACGCCCAGGTCGGCCGGGCGGCGGGCCCGGTAGCGCAGCCCCTCGTCGCTCTCGGCCGACAGCGGGCCCTCGCCCGGGTAGACCCCGTACGGGCCGGTCGTGGCCCCGGCCGAGACCTCCGACTCGACGGCCTCGAGCAGCCCCGGCGAGAGCTCGGCCAGCCGGTCGGCGTAGAAACCCGCGATGCCGGGGTCGTGGTGCAGCCCGGCCACGAAGGCGGCGATCGCGTCCCGCTCGACGAGCGTGATCTCCTGCTCCGTCTCGGGGCTGAACAGCGCGTCGTAGCTGCGCTGGGCGTGCTCGCGGGCGGCGGGCCGGCGGGCGCGCAACCGGTCGAGCGGCGAGCCGGGCTGGATGCCCGCCAGGTGGTCGATGACGTCGGCGATCATGTGGAGCTCAATTCTGCGGAGGGAACCCAGCCGAGCGCGGGCGCGACCTCGGTCGCCAGCAGCTCGATCGAGCGGAGGATGAGGGGATGCGGCGGGTCCACCGAATGCACCTGGAGGACCAGGTCGGTGACCCGTTCGAGGGTCGGGTCGGCCTTGAGGCTCTCGATGACGTCCTGCGGCGTCCCCACGTGCACGTCGAACGCGGCGATGCGCCGGTCGAGGTCGCTGTCCGGCAGCTCGAACGGCAGCCGCCCGCGCCCGAGCCCGAGTTCGGCGTAGCGCAGCGCCTCGGCCCGGCTGTCGGCCACGAACGCGGTCCTGGAGGCCATGATCCGCGGGGCCGCGCCGGGCGGCAGGTGTTCGAGGTAGGCGTCCACGATGGGCCGCTGGATCTGGGCCAGCGTGGCCTGCGGGTCGTCGGCCGGGCGGGGCTGCGTGCGCGAGAGCATGAGCCCGTGGCCCGCCCGCCCGGCGCGTACGCCGCCGCCGACCGAGAACGTCGCCTGCCAGACCGCCTCCAGCAGCCTGGGCGCCGGCGGGTAGAGCCGGTTGCCGCCCCCGAGGTCACCCCCCGACCAGGCGTTGAGCAGCACGTCGAGGTTTCCCGCATAGACGGCCGAGCGCTCCGCGCTGTCGTGCCCGAACGGCGCGAACGACGAGGGCGTGCCGCCGCTGCCCACGCCGACCTCCAGCCGCCCGCCGGTGAGCAGGTCGAGCACGGCGGTGTCCTCGGCGACCCGCACCGGCTGCTCCAGCGGGAGCGTGATGATCCCGGTGCCGAGCCTGATGCGGCTGGTGCGGGCGGCCACGTGGGCGAGGAACACCAGCGGCGCGGGCAGGCCGCCCTCCGCGCCGTCGAAGTGGTGCTGGGCGACCCAGGCGGTGTCGAACCCGTACGCCTCGGCGTGCGCGATCTGCTCGGTGGCCAGCCGGTAGCGCTCGCCCGCGGGCACGTCGTCCAGCAGCCGCGTGAAGAAGCCGAGCCTCATATCGCCGGCTCCGGGATGGCGGCGAGCAGCTCGCGGGTGTATTCGTGCCGGGGGTCGGTGAAGACCCGCCGGGTCGTTCCTGATTCCACGATTCTTCCCTTGTTCATGACGGAGACGGTGTGCGAGATCTGCCGCACCACCGCCAGGTCGTGCGAGATGAAGAGGTAGGTCAGCCCCAGGTCGCGCTGGAGCTGTTCGAGCAGGTCGAGGATCTGCGCCTGCACGGTGACGTCGAGGGCGGAGACGGCCTCGTCGAGCACGACCACCTCGGGCCCGGCCGCCAGCGCGCGGGCGACGGCCACCCGCTGCCGCTGCCCGCCGGACAGCTCGCGCGGCCTGCGGGTGAGCACGTCCCGCGGCAGCGCGACCCGGTCCAGCAGGTCGAGCACGCGGGCCCGCCGCTCGGCCCGGTCCCCGAGCCGGAAGTTGCGCAACGGCTCCTCCACGATGTCGCCGACCGACTGCCGGGGGTCCAGCGAGCCGTACGGGTTCTGGTGGACGAGCTGCACGTGCCGGCGGAACCCGCGGCCCTCCCCCGCCCCGGCGATGGTGACCGTTCCCGAGGTGGGCTCGGCGAACCGCACCACCATCCGGGCCGTGGTCGTCTTGCCCGAGCCGGACTCGCCCACCAGCGCGTGCGTGGTGCCGCGGGCCACCTCGAACGAGACCCCGTCCACCGCCCGGAACCCCTTGAACTCCTTGACCAGGTCGCGCACCACGATCGCGGGCGCGCTCTCGGGAGGGGGGTCGCGGAAGGGGGACGCCGACAGCGACGGGGCGTCGTTCAGCAGGCGCTTGGTGTAGCCGGCGGCCGGGGACGCCAGCACCTCCGCCGTCCGGCCCTGCTCCTCGATCCGGCCGTCCTTCATGACGACCAGCCGGTCGGAGCGGGCGGCGGCCACGCCCAGGTCGTGGGTCACCAGCAGCAGCGCGGTGCCGGACTCCGCGCGCAGGTCGTCGATGAGGTCCAGGATGCGCCGCTGTACGGTGACGTCCAGGGCGCTGGTGGGCTCGTCGGCGATGATCAGGCGGGGTTCGAGCGCGATCGCGATGGCGATGAGCACGCGCTGGCGCATGCCGCCGGACAGCTCGTGCGGGTACTGGCGGGCCCGGGCCTCGGGGTCCGGCAGTCCCACGCGGGCCAGCAGGTCGATGACCCGGCTCCGGATCGCCCGGCGGTCGCCGCGCTTGTGGATGCGCAGCACCTCGGCGATCTGCGCGCCGACGGTCTTGACCGGGTCCAGCGAACTGGCCGGGTCCTGGGGGATCAGGCCGATCTGCGCGCCGCGTACCGACTCCATGCGCTTCGGCGACCACGACGCCAGGTCTGCGTCGCCCAGCAGGATCCGGCCCGCGTCCACGGCGCCGTTCGAGGGGAGCAGGCCGATGACGGCGTGCGCGGTGGTGGACTTGCCCGATCCCGACTCACCGACGACGGCGACGACCTCGCCGGGCTCCACGGTGAAGGAGACGCCCTCGACTGCGCGCCTGCCGTCGTAGGAGACGGCCAGGTCCCGGACCTCCAGCAGACTCATCCGTGCCTCCCTGCTGAACGCGGGCTCATCCGTGCCTCCCGATCGAGCGGCTGATGCGGCCGGCGGCGAGCACCACCACGACCACGACCGAGCCGGGCAGCGTGGTCAGCCACCACGACGTCGCCAGGTAGTTGCGCCCCTCCGAGATGAGCAGGCCCCACTCGGGCGTGGGCGGCTCGGCGCCGTACCCGAGGAAGCCGAGCGTCGAGATGGCCAGGATGGCCATCCCGAACTGCAGCGCCGCGAGCGCGATGACCGGGCCGAGCGAGTTGGGCAGCACGTGCCGCCACAGCACGGCCAGGAACCGGCCGCCGCTGCCGAACGCGGCCTCCACGTAGTCGGTGCGCCGCACCCGGACCACCTCCGAGCGCGACAGCCTGGCGAAGGACGCGACCGAGCCCACGCCCACCGCGATGGCCACGTTCACGGTGCCGGGGCCGAGCAGGATGATCACGGTCAGGGCCAGGAGCAGGCCGGGCACCGACAGCAGCACGTCCACGATCCGCATGACGGCCTCGTCCAGCACCCCGCCGATCGACCCCGCCAGCAGCCCGAGCAGCGTGCCCAGCACCAGGCCCACCGCCACGGCCACGAACGCGCCCGACAGCGAGTGCACGGACCCGTGCACCACCCGCGCGAACAGGTCGCGGCCCACCGCGTCGGTGCCGAACAGGTGGTACGAGCTCGGCCCCTGGAGCTTCTCGGCCGGGACGCCGGCGATCGGGTCGTACCCGGTGAACAGGCCGGGCACGACCGCCCAGAGCACGGCCAGGCCGATCACCGCCCACGCGAGCGCCGGCCCGCCCCGGCGCTTCACGCGGCCGCCTTGAGCCGCGGGTCGAGGACCGGGAACAGCACGTCCACCACCAGGTTGACCAGCACGAACACGGCCGCCGCGAGCACCACGACGGCCAGCATGACCGGCGTGTCCTGCGCGTTGACGGCCTGCTCGGTCAGCCGCCCGATGCCGCCGCGCCCGAAGACCGTCTCGGTCACGACCGACCCCGCGATCAGCTCGCCGAACGTCAGCCCCGCCACGGTCAGCGTCGGCAGCACGGCGTTGCGGGCCACGTGCCGCCACAGGATCCACCAGCGGGAGGCCCCCTTGGCCGCCACCACGGGCACGAACGCCTGCGTGGAGACCTGGTCCATGCTGCGCGCCAGCACCTGCGCGATCGGCGCGGAGATGGGCACGGCCAGCGTGAGCACCGGCAGCACGAGCTGCTGCACCGGCCCGCCACCGATGACGGGCACCAGCTTGAGCCGGAACGAGAACACCTGGATGAGCAGGATGCCCAGCCAGAACGCCGGGACCGACACGAACAGCGACGGCACCGACAGCAGCGCGTTCCTGAGCCAGGAGGTCCGGCTGTAACCGGCCGCGAACGCGATCAGCACGGCGATCAGCACGGCCAGCACGAACGCGGCCGAGGCCAGCTTCGCCGTCTCCGGCAGCGCCTCGCCCAGCCGCTCGACGACCGGCGTGCCGGTGTCGATGGAGTAGCCGAACGAGCCGCGCAGGAAGCCGAGCAGGGTGTTCAGGTAGTCGAGGAGCGGCGGGTCGCCGGCGCCGTAATAGGCCCGGATCTCGGCGATCTGCTGCGGCGACAGGCCCAGCTCGGGGTTCTGGAACTTGATCAGGATCGAGTCGCCGGGCAGCAGTTGCAGCAGCACGTAACTCGCCGTGAAGGCGATCCAGAGCACCAGCACCGCCTGCCCGACCCGGCCGAGCAGGTATCTGGTCACTGCTCCGACTTCCACACCGAGTAGAACCACGGCCTGGCGACCGCCTCGAAGGCCACCCCCTGGACGTACGGCGCCCCGCCGTAGACCTGCGGCTCCTCGAAGAGCGGGATCGCGTACCCCTGGTCGAGCACGTAGCGCTGGATCTCGGCGACCTTGGCGTTGCGCTTGGCGACGACGGGCTCAGCCGACTCCTCCTCCAGCAGCGTGTCCAGCTTGGTGTCGTCGGACAGGATCACGTCGCGGTTCTTGCTGTGGAAGTGGCTCTTGATCACGTCCTGGTCGGCGCGCCCGACCATGCCGTGCTGGATGGCGGTCTTCTCGGCGTCCTTGATGTCCACGGCCTGGGTGCCCGCGTCGGCGGGGCGGATCTCCAGCTTCACGCCGAGCTTGGCCCACTGCTGGCCGACGAGTTCGAGCGTCTGCTTCGACAGCGGCTGCGGGCCGGAGACGAACACGCCGAGCTGCAGGGGCACGCCGGCCTTCGCCCGGATGCCGTCGGCGCCCTTGGCCCAGCCCGCCTCGTCGAGGAGCCGGTTGGCCTTGGCGGGGTCGTAGGCGAGGTCCTTCGACAGGTCCACGTAGCCCTGCGCCAGATGGCTGAGCACCGAGGTGGCCTGCGGGTAACTGGTGGTGAAGAGGGTGTCCACGACCTCCTTGGCGTTCGTGCCGGCCTGGAGCGCCTTGCGGACCTTGACGTCCTTCAGGATGCTGTTGCGCGGCCGCAGGTAGAGGCCGTTGTTGACGCCTCGCGTGGGCTCGGCGTAGATCTGGAAGCCCGCGTCCTTGACGGTCTTCTCGTCGTACGCCTGGACGTACCTGACGAAGTCGGCCTGGCCGGAGGTGAGGGCGCCGACGCGCACGTTGTCCTCGGGCGTCACGATGATCTTGATTTCGTCCAGGTACGCGCGGCCCTGGTGCTTCGACGACGGCGGCGCCCAGTTGTAGTCCTTGCGCGCGGCCAGGTCCACTTCCTTGTCGACGACCTGGTTCTTCAGCGTGAAGGGGCCGGAGCCGACGATGTTCTTGAGCTGGCACTGCTGCTCGTACGGCAGCGAGATCGTCTTCTTGGACACCAGCCCGGCGCCGATGACCGAGGTGCCCTGGAGGAAGCCGGGCGACGGCTTGTCGAAGTGGAAGCGCACGGTCAGCGGGTCGACGACCTCGCTGCGCTCGTAGTTGTTGACGAACTCGGCGACGGGCAGCTTGAGCTTCTCGTCGCCCAGGCCGTACACGTCGAAGTTGGCCGCGACGGCGGAGGCGTCCAGCGGGCTGCCGTCGCTGAACGTCACACCGTCGCGCAGGTGGAACGTGTACTCCGTGGCGTCCTCGTTGATCTCCCACTTGGTGGCGATCCACGGCTCGATCTCGAGCGTCTTCGGGTTCTGCCAGGTGAGCTTGTCGGTGATCTGGTTGAGGATGCCGCCGTTGGGATAGAACCCGGCAGCCGGCAGGTAGAGGCAGGTCGGCGGCTGGTGCTCAAGGTAGGTGAGCGTGCCGCCGAAGACGGGCTGCCCGCCGCTCTTCGCCGTCTGGGCAGCTCCGCCACCGCCACAGGCGCCGAGAAGCCCCACGACGGCGAGCATCGCGGTGCTCGCCACGGCTGTGGTGCGCAGTCTGGAGGTTGGCATGAGGGATCTGCCCTTCGTTGTACGGGAGCCATCGGCGCAAACCACTATAACCTACCTATAAAGCAGGAAATAGTGAGATAGCGCACCAGGGCCCGCCCGCCCGGAGGGCGCTACGCGGGCCCGGAGGAGTCCACGACGTCGGCGAGGGTGATCTCCCCCAGCAGGGCGTCCTCATGGTTGCGCAGCTGGGCCCAGATCGCGGCCAGCGGCGCGGCGGCCTTCGGGAAGGGCCGGGTGGCCTGCTCCACGCCTTCGGTGACCCGGATGATGTCGGCCAGGGCGATCTCCTTGGCCGGGCGGGCGAGCCAGTAGCCCCCGTCGGGGCCGCGCTGGCTGTGGATGAGACCGGCCCTGCGGAGCTGGAGCAGGATGTTGTCGCAGAAGCGACGCGGGATCTCCTGGGTGGCGGCGATCCATTCCGCGTGCACCGGGCCGTCCGCCACGGCCAGGGCGAGCATGGCGCCGAGAGCGTACTGGGTACGGGCAGAGATTCTCATAGGCATCAATGCGTCGGGCTCGGCTCCCCCGCGGGAAGCCGAGCCGGCGCGCGTGGCCTCAGGCTGAGGCCGTCTCCTCCTCCGCCGTCGAACGGGCCTGCAGCTCGGACTCGACCGCCTCGACCGACTCGTTGGCCTTGTCGCGGCGGTACTCGCGGACCGACCAGGCGATGGCGGCCACCCAGATGAGTGCGATGACGATGTACGCGACCGTCTGGACCCCGCCGGAGGCCTTGATCCAGTCACTGCGCAGCAGGCTGCGCACGTTGGTCAGCACGATGACGCCGCCCACGGCCGAGCCGAGGATGCGCGGCGGGATGTGCCGGACCAGCCACGCGGCGATCGGCGCGGCGATGACGCCGCCGAGCAGCAGCACGGCCACCCAGGCGAAGTTGATGTTCTCGGAGCCGATGCCGACGAAGAAACCGATGCTGGCGGCGATGGCGACGAGGAACTCGCTCGCGTCGACCGAGCCGACCACCTTGCGCGGTGCCAGGCGGCCGCTGGCCAGGATGGCGGGGGTGCCGACGGGGCCCCAGCCACCACCGCCGGTGGCGTCGACGAAGCCGGCCACCAGGCCGAGCGGGGCGAGGAAGCGCCTGCGCAGCGGCTTGCCCAGGTTGCCGCGCGGCAGCCCGAAGGCGGTGAAGCGGATGAGGATGTAGACGCCGAGGGAGAGCAGGATGAGAGACATGACCGGGGCGGCGACCTCGGTCGAGAGGCTGGACAGGAACGTCGCGCCGGCGAAGGCGCCGACCGCTCCCGGGATGCCGATCTTGGCGACGACCTTCCAGTCGACGTTGCCGAAGCGCCAGTGGGAGATGCCCGAGGCGAGAGTGGTGCCGATCTCCGCGAGGTGGACGGTCGCCGAGGCGGCCGCCGCGTTGGTGCCGATGGCCAGCAGAAGCGTGGTCGACGTGACGCCGTAGGCCATGCCCAGGCTTCCGTCGACGAGCTGGGCCGCGAAACCGACCAGCCCGAGCAGGATGAGCGCTCGCACAACCGCCCCTTTCCTATCTTTCCTACTATACAAGTAGGATTAAGGATTTATTAGTTTCAAGATCGAGTCAAGTCATGGACCGCTCTTCGTGCATAAGCCCGTACGTCGGCGTCCGGATCGTCGAGGACCGCGCCCAACGCCTCCGAGACCTCGGGCGCCGTGGCCCAGGGGGTCAGCGCGAGGACGGCCGCCTTGCGCACGTCCTGGTTGGCGTCCGAGAGGGCGGTGACGAGCGGGCCGATCGCCGTCTCCGGGTCCGCGGCGGCCAGGCAGCGGGCCGCGCCCACGCGTACCTCCCAGTCGGGCTCTTCCAGGCCCTTGACGGCACGCGACTCCAGCGGGGCGCCCGCCGCGCCGGACGCCTCCAGCGCGGCGGCCCTGACCAGCGGGTCGGCGTCGTCGGCGAGCACCGCCAGCACGGCGTGCGGCCCCATGGCCCCGCCGATGAGGCCCAGGCGGTCGGGGTCGCCGATCCCCGCCGCGAACGCCTCCCGACCGCCGAGCCGCAGCGCGCGCAGCACGTCGAGCGCGGCGGCCCGGACGACGGCGTCCGCGCCGGTCAGGCACCCGGCCAGGGCCGCGCCCAGCGACGGGGTGGCGGGCAGCTCCTCGGCCAGCCGGTGCAGCTCCAGGATCCGGGGCGAACGCCCCACGGCCGCCCGTTCCCTCCGCACGAAGATGTCGTTGTGCTCGAGGTCGGCGTCGAACAGCGGCTCTCCGACGTCCCGCACCAGGTAGGTCAGGTCCAGCGAGAGCGGCAGGCCGTTGAGGCGGCGCAGCCGTTCGAGGTAGACGACCTGCTCACCGGCGGGCAGGTCGAGCCGGTGGCTGACCGCCTTGCGCGGCTCGATCAGGGTCATGGTCCTGACCTGGTTGGTGACCTCGCCGTGCTCGTGCAGGGTCTCCGCCAGGCCGAGCAGCCGGTGCAGGCCGTGCGGGTACTTCTCCCTGGCCACCGTGGTGCCGACACCTGGGCACCGGTCGACCAGTCCCTCCTCGCGCAACAGCCCGAGCGCCTCGCGCACGGTGCTGCGCGAGGCGCCGAACTCGCGTGCCAGCGCCGCCTCCAGCGGCAGCTGGCCACGCGGGAAATGGCCGTGGACGATCTGCAATCCGGTAGGGAAATAGGGATAACGGTCGGGTTGCGCCACCCGGGCGCTCCCGCAGGCGGCCCCCGATCAGCCGTTCTCCCTGGACGACGGCAAGATCTGCCACCCCTTACGAGGTCAGGCCGCCCTCAGCGGGCGCAGGGCGCCGCCCCAGGCGAGGACCTGGTCGAGCAGGGCGCCGAGCTTGTCCTCGTGCACGGCGGCGGGCTTGAAGTCGGTCATGTTCTCGAAGTCCGTGAAGAGCGAGAGCGTGACCTGCTGCTGCACGGTGGCCACGCCGACGTTGGAGAGGACGTCGCGCAGGTGCCCGACGGCCTGGACCGCGCCACCCACCCCGTAGCCGACGAAACCGGCCGCCTTGTTGGTCCACTCCGCGTACAGGAAGTCGACGGCGTTCTTCAGCGAGCCCGGGATCGAGTGGTTGTACTCGGGCGTCACGAAGACGAACGCGTCGAAGGAGGCGATCTTCGCCGCCCACTGCTTGGTGTGCTCGTGCTCGTAGTTCCCGGCGGCGGGGTGCTGCGGCTCGTCCAACTGGCGCAGGTCGTAGTCCTTCGCGTCCACCAGTTCGTACTCGGCGTCGCCGCGCTTGGCCGCCAGGTCGTGGACCCACCGCCCCACCGCTTCGCCGTTGCGGCCCGGACGGGTGCTGCCCACGATGATGCCAACCTTGATCATGTCAATCGGTCCCTTTCAGGGGGTCAGGAAAATGCCTGACCTACGGTATGGGCCCGAGCTGAGATATCCAATGCTTCAATGTCTAGCTTTTATACGCGAGCGTCTCAGTGGTTAGACTTGTCACATGGACGTGCTGAGCGATGTCGTCGCCCTCATGCGCACCGGACGCCCGACCTCCGTCCGCGTCTCCTGGCGGGGTCCCTGGGGCAAGGAGTTCCCGTCGGTGCCGGGATCGGCGGGTTTCCAGGTGGTGCTGCGCGGGTCGTGCTGGCTGATCCCGCGCGACGGTGACCCGGTCCCGCTGAGCGTGGGCGACGTGGTCTTCTTCCCGCACGGCGACGGCTACGGCCTGGCCGACGGTCCCGGCACACCGCTCGCCGCGCCGACCTGCAACCCGTACCGGGAGTTCGAGCTGTTCGCCTCGACGGTCGAGGGTGGCGACGGGGCCGAGACGGTCACCCTCTGCTGCGGCTACCAGCTCGACCCCACCAGGATCCACCCGATCCTGGGCGCGTTGCCCGACGTGATCCACCTGCCGGCGACGCTCGGCCACCACCCCGAGCTCAGGGCCGCCGTCGAGCTGCTCGCCGGCGAGATCGACAACCCCAGGCCGGGCGCGGACACCGTCGTCACGTCCCTGCTCGAAGTGCTCCAGCTCTATATCCTGCGGGCCTGGTTCGCGCAGGAGTCCGGGGCGTGCAGGGAGTCGGGATGGGCCGCCGCGCTGGCCGACCCGGCCATCGGCCGCGCGCTGGACGCCATCCACCGCGCCCCCGCCGACCGCTGGACGGTCGAGTCGCTCGGCGCCCACGCAGGGCTCTCGCGGGCCGGCTTCGCCCGCCGCTTCACGACCCTCGTCGGGCAGCCGCCGCTGGCGTACCTCACGTGGTGGCGCCTGGCCACGGCGGCCCGCATCCTGCGCGAGGCCCCCGACAACTCGGTGGCGGAGGTGGCACAGCAGGTCGGGTACGGGTCGGAGTTCGCGTTCGCGAACGCCTTCAAGCGGCAGTACGGGCTGCCGCCCGGCAAGTACCGCCGCCAGGCCTGCGAAGAGGTGCTTACGGCCTCCTGAGATTTGGGGGGTAGCTGGGGCATATGGTGACCAGCTACTACACAATGGAGCAATGGCATACCCTCCGCAGCCTCCCCCGCCCCAGCCCCAGCCGGACGGACCGTGGGGCGCGCAAGGAGCGCCGCAAGGGTACGGCCCACAGCCGAACCACGGGTCACAACCGAACCACGGCCCACAGCCGACTTACGGGTCACAACCGGGCTACGGCCCACCACCCGGGCAAGGCGGCCCCCCGCAACCCCAGCCCCCTCAGCCCGGCTACGGCCAACCCGGATACCCACCTCCTCCACCCGGGCAGGGCCCTCCGCCGCCCGGCTACGGTCCACCCCCTGCGCAGGGGCCCCCTGGGTCCGGCTACGGCGCCCCACCTGGGCAGGGAGCCCCTCCACCCGGATACGGTCCCTCTCAGGCTCCACCTGGGTACGGCCCGGCGGGCGGGCAAGGCGGCTACGGGCCCGGGCCGGGCCGGCCGCCGGGAGCGGGCGGGCCCCCGCCCGGCGCCCCGACCGGGCCGCAAGGGACGCTGCTGCTCCCGGCCCCGGGCCCCGTCCCAGGGCCGCACCCAGTCCCCGCCGCACCCCCGAAGAGCGGCAACGCCCTGGTCATCGGCCTGGTCGTGGGCCTGGTCTCGGTCCTCCTGATCGGCGGCGGGGTCATCGCGTTCCTCTACATGCGCGACTCCGCCCAGAAAACGGCCGTCGCCCTCCCGACCACGGACCCCTTCCCGACGACCACGACCGCGCCGCCGTCCGACCAGCCATCGGCCTCCCCGTCGGACCCGCCCGCCTCCGAGCCCGCCGAACCCACCCCGGCCCCCAGCGACACCAGGCCCACCACCTCGAAGCGGGTGGATCCCGACTCGCCGCTGACCGACGACGAGTTCGAGGACTGGGACTTCAAGCTGGGAGACGTGGAGCTCGAGGCCAAGAAGGTGGGCGGCTGGACGTACGACAGCTGCGACCCGGTGGACGGCCAGGGCGTGCTGGCCAAGAACGACTGCCAGCGCGCCGTGCAGCTCGCGTACTCCGCGTACGGCGGACACATCAAGGCGGTCCAGCTCCTGATGTCGTTCCCCAGTGAGGCGGCCGCCAAGACGACGGCCTCGCGCCTGGCGAAGCTCACCTCGGACGCGGTCAAGTGGCGTACGGACAAGACGCACAAGAGCTACGTCTACGGCAAGATGCGCTCGGGCGCGTCCAAGAAGTACGTGGTCGTGACGGTCCTCACCGCGGACAAGGCGGCCAAGCCCATGGCCACGTACTACCACCAGTACCTGCAGAGCGACATCGCGGGCTACTTCCTCTTCCGCGACCTCACCGTCACCAGCTGACGTGGCCCGGCCGGCGCCTCATGGTGTGCCCCTGCGCCACCATGAACACCTGGTCAAGCCTCGGCTGGTGCTGCATCCATCGCGAGTATGCACACCCCTCGGCCCGCCAGTCTGTGTCCTAGTGCACAATCCGCCCAAATGGGAGCAACGCTAGGACTCCTAGTCGTGCTAGCGTGCTGGGTATGTCGATAGCCGCCCGCCGAGCACGCGAACGCGCGCAACGCCACCAGCTGATCATCACCGCCGCCCGCGAGCTGGCCGAGTCCGAGGGCTGGGACGCCGTGACGACCCGGCGGCTGTCGGAGCGCGTCGAATACAGCCAGCCCGTGCTCTACAGCCACTTCAAGGGCAAGGACGCCATCGTGCGCGCGGTCGCGATCGAGGGGTTCGTTGAGCTGGCGAGCAAGCTCCGGGCGGCGCGCACCTCGGCGGCGGGCGGCGATCCCAAGGAGGTGCTGCGCCGGGTTTCGACGGCCTACCTCGACTTCGCCCGCACCCACCGCGCCCTGTACGAGGCCATGTTCGTCATGCCCGTGGCCATCCCCTTCGCCACCGAGGAGACGCCCGAGGAGCTGCGGGCGGCGTTCGGCGAGTTCGTGCTCGCGCTGGAGCCGGTGGCCGGCGAGCACCATCCCGGCATCTTCGCCGAGGTGGTGTGGGCCGCCCTGCACGGCCTCGCCACGCTGGCCCACGACCGGCGGATCCCGGCCGAGCACCAGGAGGTCAGGACCGACCTCCTCATCGACCACCTCACCCGCCCCGCATAACCGGACCACTCGACCGCAAAGGCCCCCCAGAGAGCGAACCGCTCGACCGCAAAGGTCCGACCCGGACCGAACGGGCCCCGCCGGCAACGACCGCGGAGGTCCCGCCCAGGTGAAGGGACCGCCGACACCAAGCCCCGGTTAAGCCAGCAACCCCCGCTGCCGTGCGGCCGCGGCCGCCTGGGTGCGGGTGGAGACCTCCAGCTTCCCCAGGATGTTGGACACGTGCACGCTGACCGTCTTCTGCGCGATGAACAGCCGCTCCGCGATCTCCCGGTTGGTCAGGCCCTCGGCGACCAGCCGCAGCACCTCCACCTCCCGCGCCGTAAGCCCACCATCACCGGACCCGCCACCCTGCCCGCCGGGCCGGATGCCGCCCTGCCCACCGGCCCGGCCGCCGCCGAACCGGGCCCGCCGCCCGAGCTCCAGCAGCGCGTTCGCCAGCGGCGTGGCCCGCAGCCGCTCCGCCGTCTCCAGCGCCAGGGCCCACTCCGCCTGCGCCCCCTCCCGATCGCCGGCCGCCAGCAGCGCCTCGGCCAGCCGCCAGCGGGACCGCGCCACCTCGTAGACGAACCCGAAGTCGAACGCGTCCACGACCTGGCGCCACAGGTCCACGTCGAGCCGCCCGTGCACGCGATGCCACTCGGCCTCCACCCGCAGCGCCCAGGCCAGCCCTTCGGGCCCCAGGTGGCCGGGCTCGCCGCTGGGCCCTGAGTCGACGGCGAGGCGGGCGCGGGCGCGCAGCTCGTCGGCGCCCTCGGTGGTGCCGAGTTCGGCCAGCGCCCAGAGCCCGACGGCGGCCAACCGCAGTGCCCTCGCGTCGACCTCGACCATCGACGCCGTGACCGCCCGCACATGGCCGAGCGCGGTCGCGGGGTCGCCGTGCCAGAGCGCGTGCTCGGCGGCCAGGCCACGGGACATGTACGTGGCCAGCTCGTCGTACCAGAACGGCCGCAGCCAGCTCAGCCGGGCCTCGACCGCGGGCAGGTCTCGCGCCACCTCGACGAACAGCGCGAACGACGACAGGGTCGCCTCCGGCAGCGTGCCCACCCGCGCCCCGAAACCGGCCGCGACGGCCTGGGCCTGGTCCCACTCGCCGGCCACGTAGTGGATCAGGAACCGCAGGAAGCGGAGGTCGGTGCCGTAGGTGCTCCACTTGAGCCCGGTCTCGAACGCCACGCGGATGCCGTCGTCGGCCACCTCGGCGGCCTTGACCAGCAGGCCCTGCTCGTAGTGGATGCGGGCGTGCTGGAAGCGGGCGCGCAGATCCATCGCCAGGTCGCCGGAGCTCTCGGCCGAAGCCGTCTCGATCAGCTCGTGGGCCCTGGCCACGTCGCCCTGGAGCTCCACGGAGACGGCCAGCGTGAGCAGGGCGCCCACCTCGGCGTCCCTGGCGCCGCAGGCGCGGGCGGTCTCCAGCGCCCGCGTGGACAGGGCCTCGACCTCGCGGTGGCGGGTGCTCCAGAGCAGGGTGCGGGCATGCGTGGCCAGGGCTCGGGCGAGCGCGGGCTGGTCTTCGGCGCTCGCCACGGCGCGCTCCGCCGACGCGATGGCGCCCGGCTGGTCGTCGGCTTCGTACAGGTAGTAGGCCATGCGTTCGCTGACCTCGGACGTCGGCGGCAGGGCCTTGAGCTGGTTGATCGCACGATGGTTGTCGCCGCTGTCGGCCGCCGACACGGCGCTGCGCATCGCCAGCGCGAACCGGCTCTCCCCGGCCAGCTCCGCCGCGCCCTCGACCCGGTCCCACAGGCCGAGCACCTGGTCGTAGTGGCTGTGCGCCTCGGCGGGCGCCCCGAGCCGCTCGGCCAGCCGCCCCGCCTCGGCGGAGGCCGCCAGCGCCCCGGCCAGGTCGTGACCGGCGAGGTGGTGGTGGGCCAGCTCGGCGGGCGAGGTCAGCAGCCGGGCGAAGGCGGCGTGCAGCCGCGTTCGCTCGCCGGGCAGCAGGTCGGTGTAGACCGCCTCCTGGAGCAGGGCGTGGCGGAAGGCGTATCCGTAGCCGTCGACCCTGAGCAGCCCGCGCGAGACGATCTCCCTGACCGCCTCCTCGAACTCCGCCAGCGGCAGCCCCGACACCTCCCGCAGCAGCTCGTCCTCCACCCTGCGGCCGGCCACGGCGGCGGCCCGCAGCACCCGCTGCCCGGCCTCCGACAGCAGCTCGACCCGGGACATCAGCAGGCTGGCCAGCCCGTCGGGCAGGCTGTCGCCCTCGGCCATGGCCGCGAACAGCTCCTCCGCGTAGAACGGGTTGCCGTCGGCGCGGGTCACGATGAGGCCCAGCGCCTGAGCGCCCACCTCCCCCATAGTGGCGACATAGTCGGACATGTCGCCGGAGCCGAGCGGCCCCAGCTCGACCCCCATCACCGTGGGCAGCCGCCGCAGCTCGGCCAGCACCGAGCGGAGCGGGTGGCGGCGGTGGAGGTCGTCGGTGCGATAGGTGCCGACCACGCAGACGCGCTCGCTCTGCACCATGCGGCTGAGGAAGACCAGCAGGTCACGGGTGGACCGGTCGGCCCAGTGCAGGTCCTCGATCACGAACAGCACCGGCTGCACGTCGGCCAGCAGCCCCAGCAGCGAGCCGAACAGCCGCTGCTGCGTGAGCCCCGCCGACGGGGCGCTCTCCATGCCCGGTAGCAGCTGGCCCAGCATGGGATGGGCGGCGGCGGCCTCGCGCACGGCCGGCTCCGCGCCGCGCAGCGCGTCGGCCAGCGGCAGATAGGGCAGCGCGTCGCCCAGCTCGGCGCACTGGCCGACCAGCACGTGGAAACCTTGCTTGCGGGCCTCGGCCACCAGCTCGGTGACCAGCCGGGTCTTGCCGATGCCGGCGTCGCCGCCGACGAGCGCCACTCCGGCGGTGCCCTCGGCCGCCGACCGCAGCACCCGCACGAGCCCGGACAGCTCGGCAGAGCGCCCGACAAGAAGACCGTTCACGCCAGAAACTATGCCACGCCCCACTGACATCCCATTGGTCCAGGAAATCGGACCGAGATTGGCCCTCATCGACATACCAAAGGCATTTTACGCTGCTGTTTCGTGATTCCACCAACGACTTTTGCCCTCTTCATCACGGCCTCGCTCGCCCTCGTGCTCATCCCCGGCCCGAACCACTTCTACATCACCGCCAGGGGCCTGGCCCAAGGCAGGGCGGCGGGCCTGGCCAGCGCGTTCGGCGTGGAGGCGGGCACGCTCGTACACATCGCGGCCGCCGCCGCGGGCCTGTCGTACGTGATCTCGCAGTCGGCGACCCTGTTCGCGGTCGTCAAGTGGGCGGGCGTGGCGTACCTCGTCTATCTCGGCATCCGCGCGTTCACCGGCAAGGAGACCGAAGGCGTGACGCCGCCGCCCCAGCCACTGCGGAAGGTCTTCCTCGAAGGCGTGCTGGTCAACGTGCTGAACCCCAAGGTAGCGCTGTTCTTCCTGGCGTTCCTGCCGCAGTTCGTGCGCCCGGAGGCGGGCTCGCCCGCGCTCCAGGTGGTGCTGTTCGGCCTGACGCTGCTGCTCCTGGGGCTGATCTCCGACATCGCGTACGCGTTCACCGCGGGCGCACTCGGCACCCGGCTCGCCGCCCGGGCCAAGACCCTCCGGTACGTCAGCGGCTTCGTCTACCTCGGACTGGGAGTGGCCACGGCGTTCGCCGGGAGAAAATGACCTCATGGCCCCGAGGAAACAGCAGGAGATCTTCGATGCGACGTTGCGGCTGGTGGCCGAGAAGGGCTACGACGGGCTGACCGTCGAGGGGGTCGCCGAGCATTCGGGCGTCAACAAGACGACGATCTACCGCTGGTGGCCGTCCAAGGCCGCGCTGCTGGGGGCGGCGCTGGTGGAGGCGGACGTGCTGGGCTTCAAGGCGCCGGACACGGGAAGCCTGCGCGGTGACCTGACCGCGCTGGTCGAGGGGGTGAAGCGGCTGCTCACCGAGCCGCCGACCAGCGACATCGCCGTCGCCGCGCTGGCCGCCGCCGTCCGCCACCCCGAGCTGGACGCCCGCCGCTTCTTCGCCGACCGGTTCGCGCGGGAGCGGGAGATCTTCGGGCGCGCGGTGCGGCGGGGCGAGCTGAAGGAGTCGGCGGACCCGATGCTGATCGTCGACCTGCTGGCCGGGGCCGTGTGGATGCGCGCCGTCTTCCGGGGCCTGCACGTCGCCGACGACTTCCCGGCCGCGGCGGTCTCGGCCGTCCTCGACGGGCTACAGGGCTTCTGAAAGAGCGGCCGGAATCCGGTCCAGGACCGGGTGGGGCACCAGCCCGTACGCGTAGAAGTCCACGGCGAGGGCGCCCGCCGCCTTCGCGCCCCGGGCCTTGGCCACCAGCCGGTCCACCGAGTCGCTGTCCGGGTATCCGGGCCGCAGCACCGCCCGCACCTCCCGATCCTTCCCCACGGACCGCAGGTAGGCGCCCACGTCGTCGGCCACCCGGGCCGCGTCCCGCGCGTACGCCAGTACCCCGAAGGCCGGGACGAGGTCCCCCAGCGCCACCAGATCGACTCCGAGCTGCCAGGCGTCGTGCGCCGCGAGCCCGGGCGTGGGCAGCCCGTCCGTGTAGCCCTTGACCGCGCCGGTCGAGTCGATGAACACCAGCTTGGAGCCCTCGTCGGCCACCGCCGAGGCCACCTCGGACACCAGCGTGGTGACGGTCTCGGACCGGGCCCGCGCGTAGGCCACGACGTCGGGCCCCGCGTACGCGGTGAGCGCCGCCCGGGTCACCTCCCCCTGCGCGGGGGGGTCGCCGTCGAACACGCCGCCCACGATCCTGGCGCACTCGTCGCGCGCCACCTCGGCGTTCACGCCCAGGTCGGTGGCGCGGCGCATGCAGTAGTCGCAGAAGCAGAGCCCGAACAGGTACGCGTCCATCGGCCCCAGCGGCACGAACGAGCGCTGCGGCTTGAGCGGCCTGAAGTGCAGCGACTCCGCCACGACGCTGTCGACCCCGAGCCTGGCCACCGCCCTGGCCAGCGCGACCGCGTATTCGCGCACGTCAGGGTGGGCGGGGCACAGGTCGGTGAGCGAGCCGCGGTCGCCGAAGCAGTCGCGTACGGTCACGTCCGGATGCTTGGTGCCGAGCGTGGCGTTGCGCAGGAAGACCGTCCATCCGTGGAGCTTCATGGACCGTTTCGCACAAGCCTCGCGAAGCCCGTCGAGGCCGTTCAGATAGCCGGGCACCGGAGAAAGGCGGAGCCCGGCGAACAGATCGGACGGCGGGGTGAAGTGCGCCCCGTCGTGGCGGATGGTCAGGCGGGACAGTCCGTGCGGGGTGACGTCGCGGGAGGCGTGGTGCACGGCGCCGACGGTGACGCCGCGCACGCCGTACGCGCTGATCCTGTCGAGCACCCGCTCGACGCCCTCGCCGCGCAGGTCCTCGACGAAGACGTACACCGAACTGTCCACAACCAGACCTTAAGCGCTCTTGTGAGCGACGAAGTCGATCTCCACCAGGATGTTCATCAGCTCGGAGCCCACGGTGGTGCGCACCGGGTACGGCTGGCTGAAGTACGACTTGTAGACCTCGTTGTAGGCGGCGAAGTCGCGGTGGACGTGCTGCAGGTGGACCGTGGACTTGATCACGTCGTCGAAGCCGAGGCCGTGGGCGGCCAGGATGGCGCCGAGGTTGCGCATGACCTGGTGCGTCTGGGTGGCCACGTCGTCACCGACGATCTCACCGGTCTGCGGGTCGAGCGGGCCCATGCCGGAGGTGTAGACGAAGTCCCCCACCACGAGACCCTGCGAGTAGGCGCCGATCGGGGCGGCGCCGTCAGTGGTCCTGAGCTCCTTTTTCACCGTGTCTCCCTAGAAATCGGTGGTTATCTGGCCGACGACACGGTAATCCTGATCCACCAGGGGCAGCACGCGCCACTTGTCGAAGGCGGTGCAGGGGTGGGAGATGCCGAAGGCCAGCAGGTCGCCGGGCTTGAGCCCGTCCGCGCGCACGACCGTGTGCTGGTCCTGCATCTTCACGATCGTGACGCCGTCGCGCCGCGGGATGGGCAGCCCCTCGTCGTAGGGCGCGTCCCGCTTGCCCATGCCCACGATCGCCAGGCCGGGCTCGGGCGTGGACAGCACGTGCGCCCAGACCTCCAGCGCCGGGCGCAGCTCTCCCTCGATGCGGTTGAACGGGGTGCGCTCGCGGTAGTAGCCGTCGTCGTGGGTGACGTACGCGCCGCTGCGCAGCAGGATGCGGGCCTGGGTGGCGACGAGCTCGCGCCCGATCACGTCGAACCACTGGCTGCCGCCCACGGTCAGGATCGGGCTCTTGAGGCGGACGTACTCGACGGCCTCCTGCAGCGAATACAGATATTTCCGGACGTCGTCGGCGGTCTTCAGCGCGCCCTCGTAACCGGCGACCCCGGCCAGCTCGACGTTCGGGACCCCCTGCACGTACGACACCAGGCCCAGCAACTGGTCCAGGGACCGGCACCCGGCTCGTCCGCCTTCGTGCCCCAGCTCCACGAGCACCCGGAACGGCCGGGACGAGGCATGGCGAGCGAGAATGTCCACCCCGGCCTCGGAGTCCACGAAGCTCAGGAACTCGAACGCCGGATCCCGCGTCAGCTCGCCCGCGGCCCAGTCGAGCCCCGCCGGGTCCACGATCTGGTTGGCCACCATGATCCGGCCCACCCCGAACCCGCGGACCGCCCGTGCCTGGCGCGGCGTCGCGACGGTGAGCCCCCAGGCGCCCGCTTCGAGCTGAAGCGCGGCGATCTCAGCGGACATGTGCGTCTTGGCGTGCGGCGCCAGCTCCATCCCGTGGTCGCGGACGAAGGCCGCCATCGTCTGGACGTTGTGCTCCAGCGCGTCCTGGTGCACCACCATGAGGGGGAGTTCGAGCCCACCTGCGAAGATCTGCTGCCCGAACACGACGCCCCTTTCATCCGCGTCTGACCTTATCCCAGCCATCTCAGACCTCTGCCCAGATCACGGATGAAGCGCACGCCCCGGAGTGGCGCCGGTGAGCTCTCCCCCGGCCAGCACGCGTACCCCCGACACGAGCACGTCGTCGACCCCGGCCGCGAGCGTACGCGGATCCTCGTAGGTCGCCCGGTCACCCACCACCGCCGGGTCGAACACCACCACGTCGGCCGCGAACCCACCGCGCACCAGCCCCCGATCCGTCAGCCCGAAGCGCCTGGCCGGATGGGAGGCCAGGTGCACGATGGCCTGCTCCCAGGTCCAGTCGGCCAGCTCCCGCACGTGCCGGCCGAGGAACCTGGCGAACGCCCCGAAACCCCGCGGATGCGGATGGCCGCCCACATAGATGCCGTCGGAGCCGCCGGTGTGCGAGGGGTGCCGCAGCATCCGGCGTACGGACTCCTCTCCCTCCGGGCCCTCGTCGGGGCGGGCGGACACGACGCCCGCCTCCAGCCGCGTCTCCGTCAGGAGGCGGCGGCAGAACTCGGCGGGCGGCGACCCGTCCCGCTCGGCCGCCGCCACGATGGTCAGGCCCTCGGCCCACTCCATCCCGGGGGCGTGCGAGACGGTCAGCCGCGGCCAGACGGCGTCGAGCGTCGGCCACCAGGCGTCCAGCTCGTCGGACGCGATCATCTCCAGCGCCCGGTCGGTCTCGGCGCCCGGCACGGAGTCGGGCAGCACTACCATGGCCAGGATCGTGTTGCCGCGCAGGTAGGGGTAGGTGTCGAAGGTGAGGTCCACGCCCTTGCCGAGCGCCTCCTCGACCAGCGGGAGCAGCACGTCCGCCGGTCCGTGCAGGTGGGAGACGTGCACGGCGGCGCCGGAGCGCTCGGCGATGTCCATGACCTCGGTCATGCCCACGCCCGCCCGCTGGCCGTACGCGCGCATGTGGGTGACGTACGGCAGGCCGCCGAGCGGGGCGCACAAGGCGGCCAGCTCCTCGGCGGTGGCATAGCGGCCGGGGAGGTATTCGAGGCCGGTCGACAGGCCCACCGCCCCGTCCTCCAGGCCCCTCTCGACGTGCCGCAGCATGGCTGTCAGGTCGTCGGGGGAGGCCGGATCGGGCGACGGCCCCATGACGTCGTAGCGGATGGTGCCGTGTGGGAGAAGGTAGGCGGTGTTCAGCGCCACGGCGCGGTCGTAGCCGCCGAGCAGCTCGCCGACGGTCAGGGGCCCGTCGAGGGCGAGCGGGCCGTTGACCGCGGCGAAGTAGCGGGAGGCGTAGGCGACGGCGGCCGCCGAGCCGGGGGCGAAGGACAGGCCGTCCTGCCCCAGCACGAACGTGGTCACCCCCTGCCGGAGCGCCGCCCGCTGAACCACCGGGTCGAACACGGCCGCGTCCCCGTGCGCGTGACAGTCGACGAAACCGGGCGCGATGAACCGCCCCGTCGCGTCGATCACGGTCTCCGCCTCGGCGCCGCCCAGCCTCCCGATCGCCGCGATCTTGCCGCCCGCGACCGCGACGTCCGCCCGGTACGGCGGGGCGCCCGTCCCGTCGAGCACCCGGCCGCCGTTGATGACTACGTCGAACCTCACACCAAGATTCAATCAGAGCCGCGCGAATACGCCGGAGGGCATTCCGCGGACTTGACGATCGGCCGGGCGGCCAACACGGCGCGAGCCCGGGCCCGGTCGAGGTTCCAGCCGTTCCAGGGGTCGGGGCGGGACAGGCCGTTGGCCGCGACCACGTCGGCCAGCACGCAGCTGCGCTGCGGCTCCGGCAGCCTGTCCAGGGCCGGTACGGCTTCCGCGCCGAGGTCGCCCAGGTAGTCGGAGTCCAGCTTGGTCACGCCGCGCACCTCGACCTGCGTGTGGGCGACCTGGAGATCGGGGTTCACGATGGCGAACGCGCCCAGGCCCAGCCCGGTGACCAGCACGACCGTACGCGGCAGCCAGCCGGAGCCGCGGCCCAGGAGCCGGGCCGCCCCCGCCAGCAGCACCAGCGCGAACAGCGTCCCCAGCCACCACACCGTGGCCTGCACGGACAGGCGCAGCCTGGACAGGCCGTACGCCTCGGTGTAGAGGTTCATGCGGTGCAGGGCGGAGGCCAGCACCACCATGGTCAGCCCGCACAGCACGCCGAGCAGCACGGCCAGCAGCCAGCGTTCGCGCCGCTCGACCTTGAGCATCCCGCTGGCGACCGCCACGATGCCCAGCACGAACACGCTGACCACCACGAGCTGGAAGAACCCCTGCCTGGCGTACTCGGCGTAGGTGAGCCCGGCCGTCTTCAGCACCCAGGTGTTGCCACCGAACAGCGCCGTGATCTGCACCGCCACGAACGAGGCGAACAGCAGGTTCACCGCCGTGAGCGGCACGATCCAGACACTCCTGCTCACCGTGAACTTCGGCTCCGGCCCCACGGGGTCGACCACCGGCCTGAGCGCGACCAACACCACGGCGGCCAGCAGCACGGCGAACAGCCCGAACAGGAAGATCCGCACCGGCGCCGACTCCGCCCAGTCCGGCGCGGTCGTCAGCCGTTCCAGGAAGGAGGCGAACACCGCGTCCGCCGAGGCGAACAGCAGCCCGAACACCAGGAGCAGCACCGCCGTGATGCCCAGGGCGGCCAGCATCGGCATGACACGCCGCCTGGCGGTCAGCTTCTTCAGCGGCTGGGCCAGGAACCACGGCACCGGGCCGAGCGCCAGCACCACGGACACGCCGCCCCTGATCACGCCGAGCCAGCCGGCCCCGGCCCCCGACACGGCCAGCGCGCCCAGTCCGGCCCCCGCCACGAGCAGGATCGCGACCAGCCAGTCGGCGTCGCGCACGGCCGCCATCGAGATCAGGAAGTACGCCGTCAGCCCGAACGCCACCGTCCACGGCGTCATCCGCCGCAGCACGGCCGGCAGCGCCGCCGCGCCCAGAACCACGGCGACCAGCACGATCCCCAGCCCGACCTGCGCCTCGGGCAGCGCCACCGCCGCGAACACCCCGGCCCCCGCGGCCGCGGGCAGCAGCCAGCGGGGCGAGTCGGGCAGCTCGGGCCTGGGGAAGAGGGGCGGCGGCACGTAGGGCGGCAGCCCTCCTGAGTTCCGGTACGGCGCCGGCCCCTGCGGCATCCCCCCGTTCGGGACACCCGCCTGACCCGCGGCCGGACCGCCCGCCGCGTGGGCCGAAGGCGCATGGGCCGCGGGCGGACCGCCTGCTGTGTGGATCGAGGACGGGCTGCCCGCCTGCTGTGTCATGGGTGGGTTTCCTGTCGCCTGGGTCGTGAGCGGTTCCCCCGCGCCCTGAGCCGCCGCTGGGTGGCCCGCCGCTGGGTGACCCGCCGCCGCTCGGGCCGCCGACTGGTACGCCGCGACCTGCGCCGACTGGTAGGCCGCCGCGGCGGCCCGGCGCCCGGACCCGGCCCCCATCCCCGCGCCGACCGCGCCCATGAGCGCGGTGCACATGACGAGCGTGGTGAGGGCCAGCGCGTCGCTGACGGCCAGGCTGACGAGCACGGCGGCGAACAGGCCCGTCACGAACCCGACCAGCACACCGGCGATCGCGCCCCCGATCATCCTGGCGAAGGGACTCCCCACCGACGAACCCGCCGGCACCCCACCACCAGCCCCACCGGACACGCCCACTCCCACCGGCACCGCCCTCGCCCCGCCACCGGCGGACGCGCCCACTCCCGCCGCGACACCGGTGTCCGCGGTGGCCGTCTTCTCGCTCTCGGCGGCGCCGAGGCCGGGTGAGCTGACCGTGGCCAGGGCCGCGAGCTTGGCGAGCCCGGCAGCGGTGTCCAGGGCCTCGTCACCTGCCGTCGCACCACCCTCCACCACGGCCCCGGCCGCCACGACGGTGCGCTCGGCCGCCGCGACCCCGACGAGGTCGGCGGCATCGCCGTCGGACGCGCCGCGTGCCGCCGCAGCCGCAAGCCCGGCG
The DNA here is from genome assembly GCF_040605375.1 of Nonomuraea sp. NPDC005650. Taxonomy (NCBI): domain Bacteria; kingdom Bacillati; phylum Actinomycetota; class Actinomycetes; order Streptosporangiales; family Streptosporangiaceae; genus Nonomuraea; species Nonomuraea sp. NPDC005650. Next base: position 297,350 of record NZ_JBEXCR010000007.1, on the reverse strand, counting down.
GCGGCATCGCCGTCCGGCACTCCGGCATCGCTCCCGGTCGCGGCGACAACCACCAGCTCCCCCTCGGCGGCGCGATCGCGGGCCTCGGGGCCCGCCGTCACCGAAGCGGCCATGTCCAGCGCGGAACGCGGAGCCTCCGGCAGGTGCTCGGTCCCCGAGCCCCGCTCTCCGCCCTCCAGCGGCACCTCCGCCATCGTCGTCCTCCCTGGTAAGTCGACGACCATGCGGCACCCCGCGCAGTCGTCGATGCGAATGGAACCCCCGTGCAGCTCGACGATCTCCTTCACGATGGCCAGCCCCAGCCCGGCGCCCCCGGAGTCGGCCGCCCGCCCGGCGTCGAGCCGGGAGAAGCGCTCGAACACGCGCGCCCTGGCCGAGACCGGGATCCCCGGCCCCTGGTCGGCGACCGAGATCCGCACCCCGGCCCGCTCCGCCGCGACGGTCACGGTCACCACCCCGTCGGAGGGGCTGTGCCGTACCGCGTTGTCCAGGAGGTTCGCCAGGACCTGCGCGAGCAGGTCGGGGTCGGCGCGCACCGCCAGGCCGGCGGGGACCGACGCCTGGATCGCGACGTCCTCCCGGGCCAGCTCCCCCTCGCGGACCGCCTGCTCGACCAGCGGTGCCAGCTCGATGGCCTCGGGCTCGATCAGGCGCGCCCCGGAGTCCAGCCGCGACAGGTCGAGGAGCTGGGCCACGAGGCGGCCGAGTCGCTCGGTCTGGGCGAGCGCGGTACGCATGGTGACGGGGTCGGGGGCGGAGACGCCGTCCACGACGTTCTCCAGGACCGCGCGCAGGCCGGTGATGGGGGTGCGGAGCTCGTGGCTGACGTTCGCGATGAGCTCGCGCCGCTGCCGGTCCACCTCGCCGAGGTCGGCCGCCATCGCGTTGAACGCCCTGGCCAGCTCCCCGACCTCGTCGCGGGACGTGGCCGTCACGCGCAGCCCGTACAGGCCCTTGGCGATCGTCTGGGCGGCGCTGGCCATCTGGCGCAGCGGCTTGGTCATCCCCATGGCGAGGAGCTGCACCATGATCAACGCCAGGATCACGGCGACCGCGATGCGTAGCTCTCGGGAGAGGCCGGAGTTGATGCCGACCTCGTTCACCACGAACGCGGTCCCCACGGCCAGCACGATCACGATGCCGAGCTTGACCTTGATGCGGCCGAGGAAGTCGAGCGGTCTCATCGTCGCACCAGGGCGTAGCCGACGCCGTGCACCGTACGCACCACGTCGGAGCCCAGCTTGCGGCGCAGCGCCCGGACGTGGCTGTCGACGGTCCTGGTCGCCGCCGCCTCCGAGAAGCCCCACACGTCCGACAGCAGCCGGTCCCGCTCGAACACCTGCCCGGGCCGCTCCGCCAACCGGCGTAACAGGTCGAACTCCGTCCTGGTGAGCTGCGCCTCCACGCCCCCGACGAACACCCGGCGGGCCGCGGTGTCGATCTCCACCTCGCCGACCCTGATCACCGTGTCCTCGGCCGCGAGCTGGGCGGCCCGCTCGACCCTGCGCAGCAGCGCGTGGATCCTGGCCACGAGTTCGCGCATGCTGAACGGCTTGGCCAGGTAGTCGTCCGCCCCGACGCCGAGCCCGACCAGCACGTCGGTCTCCTCGCCGAGCGCGGTCAGCATGAGCACGGGCACCGGTCTGGCCGCCTGCATCCGGCGGCACACCTCCAGCCCGTCGAGCCCCGGCAGCAGCCGGTCGAGGATCACCAGGTCCGGCTCCGCCTTGCCGTACTGGATCAGGGCATCCTGCCCGTCGCCGGCCACCCTGACGTCGAAGCCCTCGGCGGCCAGCCTGTTCCGTACGGCCAGCGCGATCGTCTGATCATCCTCGACCACGAGGATGCGTCGCTGCTCTGCCACGTACGAAAGCCTAGAAGCGGCCTGTGCAGACGACACTCCTAAATTTGTGCACATACAGTGCAGACTTGGCTGGTGAACACTGCCGGATACCTCCGCCGCATCGGCCTGCCCAGCCTCCTTGACGCCCCCACCAGCGCAGAGAATCTGCGGGCGCTCCACGTCGCGCATCTCGAGAAGGTGCCGTACGAAGCCCTGGAGATCTGGCTCGACCGCCCCACCACCGTGGATCCCGTCGAGTCCGCCGAGCGCATCATCGGCGGGCGCGGCGGCTACTGCTACCACCTCAACGGCGCGTTCTCCGAGCTGATCAGGTCGCTGGGGTACGACGTGACCAGGCACGTCGGCGGGGTCCAGAACCGCGGTGAGGAGCCCGGCATCACCGCCAACCACCTGGTGCTCACCGTGCGCGGCCTGCCGTCGGAGGACAATCCGGGCGGCGAGTGGCTGGCCGACCTGGGGCTCGGGGACGGGTTCCACGAGCCGCTGCCGCTGGTCGAGGGCACGTACAAGCAGGGGCCGTTCGAGTACGCCCTGCGCCCGTCGGAGGTCGCGCCGGGCGGCTGGCGGCTCGAACACGATCCCAGTGGATCGTTCGAAGGCATGGACTACGACCCGGCCCCGACCGGCATGTCGGCGTTCGTTGATATGCACCGGCATTTGACGACGTCGCCGACGTCCGGGTTCGTGCGCATCGCGACCGTCCAGCGGCGGGACGCGTACGGCGTGGACAGCCTGCGCGGGCTCGTGCTGAAGCGCGTCGGCGGCCGGACGCTCTCGGTCACCCTGGACGACTCCCGCGACTATTACGCGGCGCTGGCGGACATCTTCCTGCTCCCGCTCACCGACGTGAGCGGCCCGGAGAAGGAGAAGTTGTGGCGCAGACTGTACGAGGCGCACGAGGCCTGGCTGGCCAGTGACGCGACGTGACAGCCTTGCGCTATCGTGCACCTCGACATGGGTGAGACGCGGAAGCTGGCCGGTCGCTACCGGCTGCTGAACCCCCTGGCCGCGGGCTCTGTCCGGCTGGCCTTCGACGAGTCGGAGCACCGTGACGTCACGGTCAGGGAGCTGCGGGTTCCGGCCGAGCTGCGCGATGCCGCGCTGCAGGAGGCCCGCAGGGCATCCGAGCTCCGGCACGCCTCGATCGTGCGGGTGCTCGACGTGGTGATCGAGGACGATACGCCGTGGCTGGTCATGGAGTTCGTGTCGGGGGCGTCGCTGGAGCAGACCATCCGCGCCCGCCGCCCGCTCCCGGCCGCGCAGGCGGCCAGGGTCGGCGTCTGCATCCTGTCGGCCCTGACGGTGGCGCACGAGGCCGGGATCGTGCACGGGCGCGTGGAGCCCGGCAACGTCCTGCTCACGCCGACGGGCCGGGCGGTGCTCACCGGCTTCGGCTTCCCCAGCCTCAGCATGCTGCCCTCCGCCGACCTGTGGTCCCTGGCCGCCCTGCTGCACTTCGCGGTGGAGGGCCGCCCGCCCGGCCAGGTGCCCGCGGAGGGCGCGGACCCGCTCAGGACGCTGATCAGAGCCATGCTCCACCCGGCGGGGCCGCCGGCGATGGAGGTGATCCGCGAGACCCTCGACCTCCTGGCCGTGAGCCGCCCGCTCGACGTGATCATCGGGCTGTTCGGGCCGCTGCCGATCCCCGTGGTGGCCGCGATGGGGCTCGCCCTGATCGAGCAGCTCCAGGCCGGGGAGGCGTTCCACGGCGGGATCCAGCCCGGCAACGTCCTCATCGACGCCCGGGGCCGGGCCCGGCTGATCCCGCTGCTGAGGTCAGGAACGCTCCCGGCCTACACGGCCCCGGAGGCCGCCCCCACCCTGGCCGCCGACCTGTGGTCACTGGGCGCCACGCTCTTCACCGCCGTCGAGGGCGTCCCGCCCTCGCCCGGCGCGCCGCTGACCAGAGCGGGCACGCTGGCTCACGTACTGTTCCGGCTTTTGTCCGGCAATCCATTGGAACGTCCCACTCCGGATGAGCTGCGCCGCGATCTGGAGTCGGTACGGCAGACGCGCACCATTTGAGATACATCTTGAGATACATCGCGAATGGAACCAAGCGATGGGCTCACTCGTTGGACAGGAGACGCAGAATAAGGGAGAGGCGGGGCACGCGCTCCGTGTTCGGAAGCAGCTCGGAGGAAGTTGAGTATGTCGCCAATCCAGAAGTACGCCATTGGCGCAGGTGCCGCAGTCCTGCTCTCGCTGATCATCTTCGGGACCGGCTGGATCACCCTGCTGGTCATCCTCGGTGTGGTCGCCGCCCCCGTGGTCGGTTACCTGATGCTCGACCCGTCGCAGCGCGAACGGCTCAAGAGGGCCCGCAGGCGCGGCATCGGCCACTGAACTCCATGCGGCGGGGGCCGGGACACGGCCTCCGCCGCGGGCTCAGGCCTCCGCCGCTGCCGCCTGCTCCGTCTGGACGCGCTGGGTCACCCGGCGCTCGATGTAGAACGACAGGAACGGCACCGTGCCCCCGACCATGACGCCGAGCATGTACGGCCAGGCCCAGCGCGCCTTCATGCCCAGGTTCATGACCGCGACCAGGTAGAGCATGTAGAGCCCGCCGTGAATGGGCGCGATGACCTTCGACAGCGTCGGGTCGCCGAAGCCGTAACGCACCACCATGGCCACGCAGAGCACGAGCAGCATGCAGCCGACCACGTACGCGAGCACCCGGAAGGGCTTCAGAGCCGATTCCACGATTAACCTTCCAGAGCCATCTCAGGGGACTTGGCATGGTCCCGATCGCTTCGTACGGCGTCGCGTACGAAGTGGAACCACATGAATACGGCGAATCCAGCAAAGATCCACCAGTTCGCGGCATATGCCAGGTTACGCCAGGTCAGCGTGCCACCCACCACCGGCGGCTGGACCTTGATCTGCGCCAGCGAGCCGGACGGCGGCTGTGCCACGACGAAGCCGGTGCGTACCTTCTGGCCGGTCCACAGGTTGACCAGCTCGCCCGTGGACACCGTCTGCACCTGACCGGCGGGCAGGCCCTCCGCGCGCCGCTGCACGCTGTCGGTGCCCTGCTGCGGCCGCAGCCGCCCGGACACCGCGACCCGGCCCTGCGGCACCGCGGAGACCGCCGGGTCGTCGGCCTTCGCCGTCCAGCCCCGCACCACCGGCATCAACGTGCCGTCGTCGAGCCGGAGCGGCGTGAGCACCCAGTAGCCGCGGTCGCGCGAGACGTTGCCGCCGGGGGCGTCGACGTCGGCCCGCCGGTCGGCGACCAGGAGCTGGCGGCCGGCCTCGTAGACGCCCTCCGCCGTGACCTTGCGGCCCACGACCTCACCGCTCATTTGCGGGCCCACCTGGGCGAGCGTGCCGACCGCGACAGGCCCGGGATCGGTGGAGGCGTGCGGCTTTCCCGAATCTTGGAAAACTCCGAGCTGCCAGCGCCCCAGCAGGATGAACGCGACGAGGACCCCGATCGTGAGCAGGTGCAACCCCATGATGCGGGGGGAGAGCAGGGTCCTCAGCATGCTTCAAAGCTATCCGCCGGGTGGGGTGGTCCCCTAATCAGCCCATGCTTAGAGATACAGCAAACAGTGCAAACGGCACAGGCGCTCACGCTAGGCTGCTGGCCATGTCTGACCAGCATATCGACCCGGCGGGCAACACCCAGCAGTTCAAGGCTTTCGCGCAGCGCCGCGAACAGGAAGCCGCCGCCACGCCCAAGAAGTCCTCCGTCGTACCGATCGTCTCGGTTGTCGTCGTCGTCGCGATCGTGATCGTCGGCGTCGCCGCCTTCCTCCTCCTGAAGTAGCCCCAGATCTGATCCACCCGCTGCGGGGGCCGTGGCGGGTTCTCGGCGTTCGCACACCCATCCCTGGCCCGCCCAACGACGCGCGGGCCCGCGACCCCTCCGCTCGGGTCGACGAGGCGGACGCCCTCCCCCAAGAACCTCAGCCGAAGCGCACAGACCCGCCTTCGGACCACTGGCGGCTGCCGTCACATCGTGCGCCCGCCCCGCACTGAGGCGGGTCGCGGCAGGGACAAGGGCGAACGGGGCCAGATCACAGCGCGGGGGCATAAGGGGCGAAGTAGACGCAAAGGCGTGACGGGGGTCACTCTGGACCTCGACGGGGCTACGTCATTACATTGGATACTGCGTCCAATAAGCGTCGCCCCGGGAGGTCACATGCCAGGGTTAGCGATCATCGGGTCCGGGTTCGCCGGGATCGGCATGGCCATCAAGCTCAAAGAGGCGGGGTACCACGACTTCGTCATCCTGGAGAAGGCCGCCGACCTGGGCGGCACCTGGCGGGACAACACCTACCCCGGGTGCGCGTGCGACGTGCCCTCGCACATGTACTCCTACTCGTACGAGCTGAACCCGGGCTGGTCCCGCATGTTCTCCCCACAGGAGGAGATCTGGGACTACATGCGCTCGTGCGCCGACAAGTACGGCGTGACCCCTCACCTCCGGTACGGCAAGCGCGTCGTCGCCCTCGAATACGACGACGACAGGCGTGACTGGTCGGTCACCACGGACGACGGCGCGACATTGCGGGTGAACGCCGTGGTCTCGGCCATCGGCGCCCTCCATATACCGAAATTTCCCGAAATTTCGGGGCGCGAGGACTTCGCCGGCCCCGCCTTCCACTCCGCCGAATGGGACCACTCGATCGACGTGACCGGCAAGCGCGTGGCCGTCGTCGGCACCGGCGCCTCCGCCATCCAGTTCGTCCCCCAGATCGCGCCTGCCGCGCGCCGGCTGACGATCTTCCAGCGCACTCCCCCGTGGATCCACCCCAAGCCGGACTTCCCCATCGGCCCCGGCGCGCGCCGCGTCCTGGGCCTTCCCGGCCTGGCCAGGACCATGCGCAACGCCGTCTACTGGCTCCTGGAGTCGCGGGCGCTCGGCTTCGCCGTCGACCCGCGCCTGATGAAGGCCCACGAGAAGCTCGCCCTCAGGCACCTCGAAGCCCAGGTCCCCGACCCGGACCTGCGCCGCCGGCTCACCCCCGACTACCTGATCGGCTGCAAGCGCATCCTCATCTCCAGCGACTACTATCCCGCCCTCACCAGGGACAACGTCGAGCTCGTGACGGACGGGATCACCGAGATCAGGCCGCGCTCGATCGTGGACTCCTCAGGCGCCGAGCACGAGGCCGACGTGATCGTCTACGGCACCGGCTTCAAGGTCGTGGACGCGCTGCAGGACCAGAACATCGTCGGCAAGGGCGGCCGCAAGCTCCAGGACGCCTGGCAGGACGGCATCGAGAGCTACTACGGCATCACCACGGCCGGCTTCCCGAACCTGTTCTTCCTGCTCGGCCCCAACACCGGCCTCGGGCACAACTCGGTCGTGTTCATGATCGAGTCGCAGGTCCGCTACGTCATCGACTGCCTCCGCCTGCTGTCGAGGACGCAGGCCAGGGCCGTGGACGTCAGGCCGGGCGCGCAGCGGGCCTTCGCCCGCCGCCTGCGCGAGCGGATCGACCCCCTCGTCTGGAACGCGGGCGGCTGCGACTCCTGGTATCTGGACGAGAACGGAGTGAACCGGACGATCTGGCCGGGCTTCAGCTTCGAATACTGGGCCCGCACCAGGAAGGTCGACCCAGGCGCGTACGAGCTCATCTACTGAGGGAACAGGCAGAACTCGTTGCCCTCGGGATCCGCCAGCGTCACCCAGTCGTCGTACGTGGTCAGCACCGTGGCGCCCAGCGCCACCAGCCGGACGATCTCGGCGTCGAGGTCGTCGGCGCGCAGGTCGAGGTGGAGCCGGTTCTTGACGACCTTGCGCTCGGGCACGTGCTGGAACCACAGCCGCGGCGGCCCGCCCTCGACCAGCACCGTGGGGTCGTCCTCGGGGTCCTCGACGCCCTCGCCGCGCAGCCGGGTCAGCTCGGCCTCGTCGTACGGCGCCACGGCATAGCCGTCGAGCGCCGCGGCCCAGAACCTGGCCAGCGACGCCGGATGGCGGCAGTCGACCACCACGTCACGCAGCCGGGCCACCGGGCCGCCTCGCCTCGATGAGGAATCTGGAGGAATGAGCCACGAACGGACCCTCCGCCTCGATCCGGTCGTGCAGCTCACGCAGCCGGTCCGCGTACCGCTCGACCGAGAAGCCCGGCACGATCCAGATCACCTTCCGCAGGAAGTAGATCACCGCCCCCACGTCGCCGAACTCCATCCGCAGCCGCTCGGACCGCAGGTCCACGACCTCGAGCCCGGCCGACTCCGCAGCCGCCCCGGCCGTGCCGGGGTCGCGGGACGAGCCGTCGTGGGGGCCCATGAAGAAGTGCGTCAGCTCCGCGACGCTCCACGGCCCGACCTGCTGCGAGAAGTAGACGCCGCCGGGGCGCAGCACGCGGGCGATCTCCTCCCACCAGGTGGTCACCGGATGGCGGCTGGTGACCAGGTCGAAGGCGCCGTCCCGGAACGGCAGGCGCGGCTCCTCGTCGTCGGCCACCACCCACGCCCCGCGCGGGCGCAGCCGCGCGGCGGCGAGCTTGAGGTTGGGCGGCCACGACTCGGTGGCCACGGTCACCGCCGGCAGCCTGGGCACGCCGGCCAGGGTCTCGCCGCCGCCGGTCTGGAGGTCGAGCGCGGCCCCGGCCCCGGCCATCCGCTCGCCGAGCAGCCTGGCGTACCCCCAGGAGGGCCGCTCCTCGCTGGCCCGCCCGTCGAGCCAGGAGAAGTCCCAGCCGTCCACGGAGGCCGCGGCCGCCTCCTGGACGAGGTCGTCGTATGTGTGGCTCATCTTTCGACCTTGTCAGCGGCCCCGCCGGACGTTCAACCAAATTTCGCCATACGGCGTGCAACGCCGGGCCGCGCTACGCGCAGCGTCCGCGTACCGCCACGCGGTCGATGCCGAGGTGGTCGATCAGCCCCGCGACCGGGTCGGGCCGCCCCTGCGCCAGCAGGGCGAACACCAGTTGCCGGGGCGCCTCGGCCGCCCTGGTCTTCAGGGTCGTGGCCTTGATGGCCTGGTTGATGGTGGCGCGGGCGCTCGAGGTGAGCGCGGTGCCGGGCACCTGCGGGTGCTTGCGCGGCGACCGCGGCAGGTCCCCGACCTCCAGGCCGAGCATGCGCAGCGCCGCCCGGTCGAGCTCGTCGAGCGCGGCCCGCGCGCCCGCCACGTCCACGCCGACGGCGCGGGCGAGGTCCGCGTCGTGCAGGACGCCGAGCAGCAGGTGCTCGGTGCCCAGCCGCCGGTCGCCCCGCTGCCTGGCCTCGTCGAACGCGGCCTTGACGATCACGCCGAACCGGCTCTTCTCAAAGCCGAACATCGCGAACCCTCACTTTCCGTATTTGGCGTGCACCGACTGCCGTGACATGCCGAGCGCGTCGCCGATCTGCTCCCAGGTCCAGCCCTGCTCCCTGGCCAGCGCCACCGACATCGCCTCGACCTGCTCGGCCAGCCGGTGGAGCGCGCCCACCGCCCGCAGGCCCAGGGCCGGGTCGTTCGACCTGATCCGTTCGGAGAGCTCTGTTACGTCCACCCTGTCAGGCTAGATTGACAACCGCCGATTTGTCAATCTAGCCTGACGGCCATGGAAGATGTGCTGATCGTGGGGGCGGGGCCCGTGGGGCTCATGCTCGCGTGCGAGCTGGCCCTGGCCGGGGCCCGCCCGATCGTGCTGGAGAAGAGACCGGAGCCGAGCGAGCTGCCCAGGGCCAACGGCCTGGGCGGGCAGATCGTCGACCTGCTCGACCACCGCGGCCTGCTGGAGCGCTTCAGCGCGGGCAGCCCGTTCTCGGGGCGCCCGCCCGGGTTCCCGTTCGGCTCGGTGCCGCTGCGGTTCGCGGGGCTGACCGACCTGCCGTTACGCCTGCTGATGATCCAGCAGCCACGGCTGGAGCGACTGCTCACCGAGCGCGCCGAGGAGCTCGGAGCCGAGGTCAGGCGGGGCCGCGAGGTGCGCTCGTTCGCCCAGGACGAGGAAGGGGTGACGCTGGAGCTGGCGGACGGTCACGGCGCCCGGACGCGGATGCGGGCCCGCTACGTGGTGGGCTGCGACGGCGGGCGCAGCGGCGTGCGCGGGGAGGCCGGGATCGGCTTCCCCGGCACGACCGACGACGAGGTGCTGCGGCTCGGGCACTTCGCGACCGGCGCGGACACCGGCGTCTTCGAGGCGCTGGAGATGGACGGCCTGGCACCGGGCTGGAACCGGACCCCGAACGGCCGCCTGCTGCTCACTTCACTCCAGGACGGCGTGCTGATCGCCGGCGTGCGGGAGAAGGGGGCTCCCGGCGACGGTCCCGTGACGCCGGAGGACTTCCGGGCGGCGGTGCGCCGCGTGCTGGGCCGCGACCTGCCGTTGGGCGCGCCGATCTGGCTGTCCGGCACGGTCGCGCAGGCGAGGCTGGCCGAGCGGTACCGGGCGGGGAGGGTGTTCCTGGCCGGGGACGCCGCGCATCTGTTCCCCGCGGGCGGCTCGGCGCTCAACGTCGGCATGACGGACGCGGCCAACCTCGGCTGGAAGCTGGCCGCCGTGCTCCGGGGGCGGGCCGGCGAGGGGCTCCTGGACACGTACGAGTCCGAGAGACGGCCCGTCGCCGAGCGCGCCCTCATGCAGACGCGGGCGCAGGCGGCGCTCGACCGGCTGGAGGGCGAGGACGGGGCGGCGCTGCGGGAGCTGCTCACCGAGGTGCTCGCCTTCGAGGAGCCGCTGCGTCACGTGGCCGGGCTGATGCACGACTCCGGCGTCCGGTACGGCTCCGGAGGGCATCCGCTGGTGGGGCGGTTCGTCCCGGACCTGGCACTGGCCGGCGGGCGGCGGGTGGCCGAGCTGATGCGCGCGGGCAGGCCCGTGCTGCTCGACCTCGGCGGCGGCGCGACGCTCGACGACGGCTGGATCGACGTGGTCAGGGCCCGCGCCGACGACCCGCCCGCCGACGCCCTGCTGATCCGCCCCGACGGCTACGTCGCCTGGGCGGGCACCGACGGGCTCGCAGAAGCGGCCCGGCAGTTGTCCGGAATTACAGCCAACCCGGTTTGACCAGGCCGGATTCGTAGGCGATCACCACGAGCTGGGCGCGGTCGCGGGCGTGCAGCTTCATCATGGCCCGGCTCACGTGCGTCTTGGCCGTCGCCGGTGACATGAACAGCTTGGCCGCGATCTCGTCGTTCGTCATGCCGGTCCCGACCAGGGCGAGCACCTCGCGTTCGCGCTCGGTGAGCTGGTCGAGCCCGTCGGCGGCGATCGGCTCCTTGGCCCGGGAGGCGTACTCGGCGATCAGGCGGCGCGTCACGCTCGGCGACAGCAGCGCCTCCCCCGCCGCCACCACCCGGACGGCCTGGATCAGCTCCGCCGGCTCGGTGTCCTTGACCAGGAAGCCGCTGGCCCCGCCGCGCAGCGCCTCGAAGACGTACTCGTCGAGCTCGAACGTCGTCAGGATGATGATGTGCGGCCCCTGCGGCATCTGCCGGGTCGCGGTCAGGCCGTCGGTGCCGGGCATGCGGATGTCCATCAGCACCACGTCCGGCTGGTGCTCGCCCGCCAGCCGGACCGCCTCGGCGCCGTCGGCGGCCTCGGCCACCACGGTCATGTCCGGCTGGGCGTCGAGCAGCGCTTTGAAGCCGGCCCGGACCAGGGCCTGGTCGTCGGCCAGCAGCACCTTGATCATGAGGTCTCCTCGGGTATTGGCAGCCGGGCCTCGACCTGGAACCCCGTGCCGGACGGCCCGGCGACCAGCGTGCCGCCCAGCGCGGAGGCCCGCTCGCGCATGCCGGGGATGCCGTTGCCGCTGCCCGCCTCGGACAGCACGGGGGCGGTCGTCGCGCCGGTGTCCGCGACGTGGATGGCCAGCTCGTGCTCGCCGTACTCCAGGCGCACGCTCACCGACGAGCCGGGCGCGTGCCTGGCAGCGTTGGTGAGCGACTCCTGCACGATCCGGTACGCGGCCCGCTCCACCTGCGGCGGCAACGGCCGCGAGCCGACGCGCTTGAGCGTCACGTCCATGCCCGAGCGTTCGACCAGGTCGTCGAGGCGGTCGAGCCCGGCCGTGGGGGAACGGGGCGCCCCTTCGCGCAGGACGTTCAGGACCGAGCGCATCTCGCCCAGAACCTCCTTGGACGCCGTCTTGATGGTGGCCAGAGCGGTCTTGGCGTGGTCGGGGTTGTCGTCGATGAGGTGCAGCGCGGTGGACGCCTGCACGTGGATGAGCGAGATGTTGTGCGCGAGCACGTCGTGCAGCTCCTGCGCCATGGTCAGCCGCTCCTCGCTGGCCTGCCGCCTGGCCTCCTCCTCGGCGACGCGCTCCCGCTCGGCCCGGCGCTCCCTGACGATCCTGACCAGCTCGGCCACGACCATGAGCAGCATGATGGACGTCAGGATCCACACGCTGTGGAAGAGGTCGCGGTTGCCGATCAGCCAGGCGTAGGTGATGAACGACAGCACCGTCATCCCCGCCATGAACCAGGCCATCGCCCTCTTGCCCCGCGTGACCAGCAGGACCAGCAGCACCGCCGGGCTGATGAAGCTGGGCCCGTAGGCGTAGCCGCCGGCCAGGAAGAGGTCGCACGCGCCGAGCGCGGCGGCGGTCGTGAGCAGCGGGAAGCGGCGGTGCAGCAGGATCGCCAGCGGCCCGACCAGCAGCAGCCCGTACGCGTACGGATCGAGCGCCTGCCTGAACGCCTGCTGCCCCCAGGAGGCGCCCTTGGCGATGACGAACTGGGCAGCCGCCACGATGAGGGCGAGATAGGGGTCGAATCCGAACTTCCGGCGCACACCCCTACGCTAGATCAGTGCTCTGACCTGCGCATCATCCCAGCGTGTGAGGGGGCCCTACCGCGACGGGCGTACGTGGGCCATCGTAAGGACCATGCGCCGAGTGATCGTCCCCGCAGCAGCAGTCCTCATCACGCTCGCGTCAGCGCCTCCCGCGCTGGCCGGGCCACAGCAGAAAGTCCCGGTCGCGGAGGGGTACGGCGGCGCCGTCGCCACCGTCGACCTCGACGCCAGCAAGGCCGCCATCGCCGTGCTCAGGAGAGGAGGCAACGCCGTCGACGCCGCCGTCGCCGCGGGCGCGGTGCTGGGCGTCACGGAGCCGTACTCCGCGGGCCTGGCCGGCGGCGGCTTCATGGTGTATTACGACGCCAGGCAGCGCAAGGTCTTCAGCATCGACGGCCGTGAGACCGCCCCGCAGACCATGACCTCGACCTCGTTAGAGGGCATCCCGTTCGAGGAGGGCGTCACCAGCGGCCTGTCGGCGGGCATTCCCGGCACGGTCGCGAACTGGGACCTGGCTCTCCGCAAATTCGGCACGATCTCCCTCAAAGAGGCCCTCCAGCCCGCCATCGACGTGGCCTCCAAGGGCTTCGTCGTCGACCAGACCTTCTACCAGCAGACCGCCGACAACGCGGCCCGGTTCAAGGACATCACCTCCACGGCCAAGCTCTACCTCCCGAACGGCGCCCCGCCGCCCGTCGGCTCGGTGTTCAGGAACCCCGAGCTGGCGGCCACGTACCGCGAGCTCGGCAGGCGCGGCCCCGGCTGGCTGTACGGCGGGCAACTCGGCAAGGAGGTCGTGGCCACCGTCAAGCAGCCGCCGGTCACCCCCGGCAGCACCCGCAACGTCCGGCCGGGCCTGATGGAGCTGTCCGACCTGCGGGCCTACCGCGCGCTCCTCCGCGAGCCCACCAAGATCTCCTACAAGGGCAAGGACGTGTACGGCATGGCGCCCCCGTCCTCCGGCGGCTCGACGGTCGGCGAGGCGCTCAACATCCTTGAGTCCCTGCCGCAGGTGGGCCTGCACGAATACCTGGAGGCGTCGAGGCTGGCCTTCGCCGACCGCGGCAAGTACGTCGGCGACATTCCCGGCGTGCCGCTCAAGGAGCTGCTGTCCGACGGCTTCGCCAAGGAGCGGGCCTGCCTGATCGGCGACCGGGCGACGGCCCACCCGGCGGCGCCCGGCAACCCGGACGGCTCGTACGAGCCCTGCGCCCAGCCCACCGGCACCGCCACCCCGATCGCGGACGAAGGCCCCGAGACCACCCATCTCGTCATCGCCGACCGCTGGGGCAACGTGATCGCCTACAACCTGACCATCGAGTCCACCGGCGGCAACGGCATCGTGGTCCCGGGACGCGGCGTGCTGCTCAACAACGAGCTGACCGACTTCACGTTCGGCCCGGCGCCCGGTGACCCGAACCTGCCCGGCCCCGGCAAGCGTCCCCGCTCGTCGATGTCGCCGACGCTGGTGTTCGAGCACGGTAAGCCGGTGCTGGCGGTCGGATCGCCGGGCGGCTCGACCATCATCACGACCGTGCTGCAGATCCTGGTCAACCGGTACGAGTTCGGGATGAGCCTGCCCGACGCGGTCGCCGCGCCGCGCGCCACGCAGCGCAACACCGCGCAGACGCAGGCCGAGCAGGCGTTCCTGGACAAGTACCGGACCGAGCTGGAGGCCAAGGGGCACAGCTTCGCGCTCAACCCGGAGATCGGGGCGGCGACGGCGCTGGAGTTCGTCGGCAGGGGCCGAGTCCAGGCCGTCGCCGAGCCCGCGCGCCGCGGCGGCGGCAGCGCGCTGGTGGTGGCGCCCTAGAAGTCGCCCGCGTGGTCCTTCGCCCACTCGGCGAAGGACCGCGCGGGCCGGCCCGTCACCTCCTCGACCGTGTTCGTCAGGACAGGTGGCGGGCCGTCGAGCAGCTGGGCGTAGCCGTCGAGCAGCGCGTCCACGAACGAGTCGGGGAAGGAGTCGTCGGCCAGCAGCCGCCGCCGCTCCTCGTCCCTGGAGAGCTCCTGCCAGCGCAGCGGGCGCCCGAGCGCGTCGCCGAGGATCCGCACCTGCTCGACCTGGGTCAGCGCCCGCGGCCCGGTCAGCGCGTGGCGGGCCCCGTCGTGGCCGTCCGAGGTCAGCGCCCGTACGGCCACGGCGGCGATGTCGCGCTCGTGCAGCATCGCCATCCGCAGCGCGCCGAACGCGCCGCGCACCACGTCCCCCGAGCGGATCTGGTCGCGCCACCAGAGCGCGTTCGCGGCGAACGTGCTGGGCCAGAGCATGGTCCAGGCCAGGCCCGACTGCTCGACCCGCTGTTCGAGCTCGTTGTGCGAGCGGCCGACGGCGGAATCGGGCTGGTCGCGTACCGCCCCTGAGGAGAGCAGGACGACGCGGCGGGCGTGCCGCCTGATCGCGCCGACCACGGCGGGGGCGAGGTCCGCGGTGTGGAAGGGCCAGACGAGGAAGACCGACTCGACGCCGTCCAGGCACCGGTCGATGGTTTCGTGGTCGCCCTTGATCACCTCGACGGCCTCCGGCAGGGCCGCCCAGGTGGGGTCACGGGTCATGGCGCGCACGGGGTGGCCCGCCTCGACGAGCTGGTGGACGACCTGGCGGCCGACGTTTCCGGTGGCTCCTGTCACGAGAATCATGGGTCCAAGGCTGGCCCGCGACCCGAAGCAGCCCCAATTTCCCGCGATATATCGGCGGTTTTCCTCCACCTAACTACGCTGATCAGATGGAATCCGCCGAACTCCACGGTGTGGACCGCGGTCTGGTGCACGCGCTCCAGCTCGACGGCCGCGCCCCCTTCGCCAGGATCGCCGACGTGCTCGGGGTCTCCGAGCAGACTGTCGCCCGCCGCTACCGCAGGCTCACGGCGGCGGGCGTGATCAGGGTGGTGGGCGGCCTCGACGGCGCGTTCCTCGGCTGCACACCCTGGACGATCCGCGTACGCTGCACGCCCGACGCGGGCACCGCCATCGCCGAGGCCCTGGCCAGGCGGCCCGACACGTACTGGGTGCACCTGCTGTCCGGCGGCACCGAGATCTCGTGCTTCACCCAGTCGCCCGACGCCGTCCTGCTGGAGAAGCTGCCCAGGACCAGCCGCGTCCTGGGCATGACCGCGCATTCGCTCCTGCACGGCTTCACCCTGCCCGACGGCTGGCAGAGGCTGGCCTGGCTGACCGGGGAGCAGGCCGATCGGCTGCGCCCCGAGCCGCCCACCGGGCCGGACGGCATCGTCCTGCAGGAGGAGGACCACCGCCTCGTCGACGTGCTGGCCAGGGACGGCCGGGCCGGGTACACGGAGCTGGCCAGGGCCACCGGCTGGTCGGAGGCCACGGCCAAGCGCCGGCTCCACCGGCTGCGGGAGTCCGGCGCGCTCATCATCCAGCTCGACTACTCCCCCAGGCTGCTCGGCTACCGCGCCGAGGCCAGGCTGTGGATGACCGTACGCCCCTCCGAACTGGTCCACGTGGCCACGACCCTCGTGGGCCACCCCGAGATCTCCTTCGCCGCCGTCACCACCGGCCCGACCAACCTCCTCGCCACCGCCGTCTGCCGCGACAACGCCGACCTGTACCGCTACCTCACCGAACGCGTGAGCGCCCTGGACGCCGTCCAGACGCTGGAGACCGCCCCCGTCCTCCGGACGATGAAACGCACCGGCGCGCTACCCCCACAGGCGTACGGGCGACCCGCGTGAACACTCCCCCGGGCTGACCCGGAACAGGGCCTGACGTGCGATTCGGCGCGCCCCGCCGACCGGCACGCTGGAGGCACGTCATCAAGGAGGAGACATGCACAGCTTCTGGCCGATCTTCCCGTTCTTCTGGGGCCTGTTCTGGGTCGCCCTCGTCGCGATGGCCATCACGGCCCGGCGCAAGGGCTGGTGGGGGCCGCGCCACGCGCCCGTCGCCGCCGCCGCGTCGCCCACCGACGCCGCGGAGCGGATCCTCGCCGAGCGGTACGCCCGCGGAGAAATGAGCGAGGACGAATACTTCGAAAAGGTGTCCGTTCTCAAGGGCTGGGCGTCCTAAACCTCACTAAGGGTGCAACAACTGTCACTGGCCGCATTCAGGGACCGGCGTTACGTTTCGTATACCGGATACATAGAGAGCGGGGACAGGTATGCGATCCGTCGCCAAGTTCTGCGGCCAGTGTGACTGCGGCTGCCCCGAGCTGTTCGTGGACGAGACGGCGCCCGTCGAGCGCCAGGTGGTCATCACCGACGACTTCGGGCAGCGCGTGGAGATGAGCCTCGACCAGTTCGGCTCGATCGTCCAGGCCGCCAAGAGCGGGGCCCTGGACAGTCTGGCGCTCGTCCACTGAGCGCCGCCACCCTGTTCGCCGGCGGAGTCGCCGCCGGGCTGGTGGCGGGAACGGCTTCGTGCACCGCGGCGCAGGGCGGGCTGCTCATGGGTCTGGTCGATCACTGCCACGGGCGCGATCCCGCGCTGGTCGGCTGGTTCCTGGCGGGGCGGCTGGCCTCGTACACCGCGGCCGGAGCGCTGCTCGGGCTGCTCGGCGCGGCCGTCAGCCTCCCGCCCGCGGCACGCGCGGTGCTGCTCGTCACGGCCGGCCTCACGGTGATCGTCTTCGCGGTCCGGCTCATGCGGCGCGGCCACTGCGCGGCGGAGCCCGCGGCCGAGGCCCCTTCGCGGTACAAGGCGCCGCTGCTGGGCGCGGCCACCATCCTGGTGCCCTGCGGCGTGACCCTCGGCATGGAGATGATCGCGATCTCCGGCGGCTCCCCGATGGAGGGGGCGGCGGTGATGGCGGGGTTCGTGCTCGGCACCGCTCCGGCGTTCGCGCTGCTCGGGTACGTGCTGCGGCGCGTCTCCCGCACCCGGCTGGCCCGGCTGGCCGGAGTCGTGGCCGTCGTCGCCGGGTTATGGACCGTCGGCGCCGGGCTCAACCTGGGCGGCTGGATCGGCGGCACCCCGCCCGCCGCGTCCACGCCCCCGCCTGCCGCACCGGCCGCCGGCGAGCAGACCGTGACCGTCTGGGCGACCCGCGAGGGCTACCGGCCGGCCGTCGTGGCGGCACGCGCGGGCGCGCCGGTCGAGGTGGTGTTCAAGCTGGTCGACCGGGGGTGCACCGGCACGGTCACGATCGGCGGGCGCGACGTCGCGCTGCCGGCCACCGTACGCCTGCCGCCGCAGCCGAAGGGCCCGCTGCGGTACGTGTGCGGGATGGGCATGTACACGGGCTTCATCGACTTCCTGTAGCGCCATGTCGGCGATTACCGTTCGCGATCGCGCGATCACATGTCACCCTGGTCGCCATGGCCTGGCAAGGAGAGGTCGCGGCGCCGTCCGTACCGGCGCCGCGCGTGGGAGACGAGCTCGAGCTGCTGGCCGCCGCGCGGGCGGGCGACGCGCAGGCCGCGCACCGGCTCGGCAAGCTCTACGCCCAGCACGGCGACCGCGCGGCCGCCAAGCACTGGTGGGAGCAGGCGGCCACCGCCGGCAACCTGGACAGCGCGTACAACCTGGGCATCTGGCACGAGAAACACGGCAGCCTGGTGGACGCCGTCACCTGGTACGAGCTCGCGGCCGGCGCCGGCGACGCCGAGGCCGCCAGCAACCTGGCGACGCTCCTGCTGGAGCAGCGCGGAGACCCCGAGCGGGCCAGGCGCTGGTTCGAGGTGGCGGCCCACCGCGGCTCCAGCGGGGCGGCCCGCAAGCTGGCGCTGATGTGCGAGGACGCGGGCGAGCTGGCGGCGGCGCGCGACTGGCACCGCTCGGCTGCGGCCGACGGCGACATGGCCTCGGCGCACGACCTGGGCTTCCTGGCCTATGCGACGGGCGACGACGAGGAGACCGTGCGCTGGTGGGAGTACGCGGCCAGGGGCGGCCACCCGGACTCGGCGTACTGCATGGGCCTCTACCTGCACGCCAGCCGCGACCCGGAGGGCGCGGAGGCGTACTACCGGCTGGCCGCCAAGTGCGAGCACCCTGGCGCGGCCTCCCAGCTCGGCGAGATCGCGCTGTCCAGGGGCGACCTGCGGACCGCCCGCGGCTGGTTCGAGCAGGCCGCCGGCGCCGGGCGCGGGTACGACCAGCGGATGGCCGGGTTCGTCTGCGTGGAGCTGAGAGACTGCGCGGCGGCCAGCCACTGGTTCGGCCGGGCGGCGGCCGGCGGGGACGCCGAGGCGGCCTTCAACTACGGCCTGCTGCTGATCGCCGAGTTCGGCGACCTGGCGGGCGGGCAGCACTGGTTCCGGCAGGCGGCGCGGGCCGGGCACCGCGGGGCCGCCGTCGAGCTGGGCGGGCTGCTGTCGGTGGCCGGGGAACTGAACGAGGCCCAGGAGTGGCTGTCCGATCCGCCGCCGGCCACGTGGGTGCGGCACGCCGAGCCGGAGCTGGCCGCCAGGGCCGAGCTGGCCGCGGCCGCCACCGAGCGCAGGGGCGAAGCCGCGCTGGACGTGGGCGACCTCACCGAGGTGCTCGGCACGTGGGATCTGGTGACCCGGCCGCTGCACGACCACTCCGACGTGATCGGGTGGCTGGTGGCCCGGAGCGGGCTGCACCCGAGCGCGGTCGAGCACCTGGCGTCGGTGCGCGGCACGCTGCTGCGCCCCGGCACCGCGCCGTGGCCGAGCCCCGGCGAGATCGAGTATGTCCTGGCCACGGCCCGCGACCTGCGAAAGCGCCTGGGCGTACGCTGATCAGCGCGTGCCCAGGCGCTTCACCGTCGTCACACCAGTTCCGCCACCGGGGTGAACGGCAGGCCGAGCGCCTCGGCCACCGGCCCGTTGGTGAGCAGGCCCTCGTGCGTGTTGAGGCCGCCCGCGAGCCCGGCGTCGGTCCTGAGCGCCTCGCGCCAGCCGAGGTTGGCCAGCTTGACCGCGTACGGGAGGGTCGCGTTCGTCAGGGCGTACGTGGAGGTGTTGGCCACGGAGCCCGGCATGTTGGCCACGCAGTAGAAGACCGACTCGTGCACCTTGTACGTCGGCTCGGCGTGCGTGGTCGGGCGCGAGTCCTCGAAGCAGCCGCCCTGGTCGATGGCGATGTCGACGAGCACGGAGCCCGGCTTCATGCGCGAGACCAGGTCGTTGGAGACCAGCGTCGGGGCCTTGGCGCCGGGGATCAGCACCGCGCCGATGACCAGGTCGGCCTGCAGGACCTCCTGCTCGATCGCGTACGACGTCGAGACCAGCGTCTTGAGCCGGCCCTGGTAGATGGCGTCGATGAAGCGCAGGCGGTCGATGTTCGTGTCGAGCACGGTGACGTCGGCGCCCATGCCCACGGCGATCTGCGCGGCGTTGAGGCCGGAGACCCCGCCGCCGATCACGACCACCCTGGCCGGGGCCACGCCGGGCACGCCGCCCGGCAGGACACCGCGCCCGCCGTTGAAGCGCATCAGGTTGTAGGCGCCAACCTGCGGCGCGAGGCGGCCCGCGACCTCGGACATCGGGGCGAGCAGCGGCAGCGCGTTGCCGACCTGGACGGTCTCGTACGCGATGCCGGTCGTCTTCGCGCCCAGCAGCGCGTCCGTGCAGGCACGCGAGGCGGCCAGGTGCAGGTAGGTGAAGAGCACGAGGCCCTCACGCAGCCGGTGGTACTCCTCGGCGATGGGCTCCTTGACCTTGAGCACCATCTCCGACTCGCTCCACACGGCGTCGGCGCCGTCGAGGATCTTCGCCCCCGCCGAGAGGTATTCCTCGTCCGGGATGTGCGAGCCGAGGCCCGCGCCCCGCTGGACCAGGACGTCGTGCCCGTGGCGCACCAGCTCGTGGACTCCGGCAGGCGTGGCGGCGACGCGATATTCGTGGTTCTTGACCTCGGCAGGTACGCCGATCTTCATGGGTTGATCCTTTCGCGAACCCGGCACGCCGTCGTACCGGACTGTGAGGTGGTTCTGTTGGGCCGTCCTACAGACGCGTCCACGCTTCGGTGAGCACGCCCCGGAGTATCGACCCGATCTCGGCGAACTCCTCTGGCCCCGCGATCAGCGGGGGCGCCAGTTGGATGACGGGGTCGCCGCGGTCGTCGGCGCGGCAGTACAGGCCCGCGTCGAACAACGCCTTGGACAGGAAACCGCGCAGCAGCCGCTCGGACTCGTCTGCGGTGAAGGTCTCCTTGGTTGTTTTGTCCTTGACCAGCTCTATGCCCCAGAAGTAGCCCGAGCCTCGCACGTCGCCGACGATCGGCAGGTCGCGCAGGCCGTCAAGGGTCTCCTTGAACAGCGGCTCGTTCCTGGTGACGTGGCCGAGCAGGTCCTCGCGCTCGAAGATGTCGAGGTTGGCCAGCGCTACGGCAGAGGATACGGGATGGCCGCCGAAGGTGTAACCGTGCGCGAACATGGCGTCGCCGCCCTTGAACGGCTCGAACAGCCGCTCGTGCGCGATCATGGCGCCGATGGGCGAGTAGCCGCTGGTCATGCCCTTGGCGCAGGTGATGATGTCGGGCACGTAGTCGAACTTCTGGCCGCCGAACATCGTGCCGAGCCGGCCGAAGGCGCAGATGACCTCGTCGGAGACGAGCAGCACGTCGTACTCGTCGCAGATCTCGCGCAGGCGCTGCCAGTAGCCGGGAGGGGGCGGGAAGCAGCCGCCGGCGTTCTGCACGGGCTCGGCGAAGACGGCGGCGACCGTGTCGGGGCCCTCCATCTCGATGGCGCGGGCCACACGCTCGGCCGCCCAGATGCCGTACTCCTCGGGCGACATGCCCTTGACGCCGGTGATCTCGTCGGCGCGGTAGTGGTTGGTGTTGGGGACCCGGACCGAGCCCGGCACCAGCGGCTCGAACATCTGCTTGAACGCGGGGATCCCGGTGATCGACAGCGCGCCCTGCGGGGTGCCGTGGTAGGCGATCTGGCGGCTGATGACCTTGTGCTTGAGCGGCTTGCCGATCAGCTTGTAGTACTGCTTGGCCAGCTTCCAGGCGGTCTCGACCGCCTCGCCGCCGCCGGTGGTGAAGAAGACCCGGTTGAGCTCGCCGGGCGTGTACGAGGCCAGGCGGGCGGCCAGTTCGGCGGCCTTCGGGTGGGCGTAGGACCACAGTGGGAAGAACGCCAGCTCCTGAGCCTGCTTGGCGGCGGCCTCGGCCAGCTCCTGGCGCCCGTGGCCGACCTGGACCACGAAGAGTCCGGCCAGGCCGTCGAGGTAGCGCTTGCCGTGGATGTCGTAGACGTAGGACCCCTCACCGCGCACGATGGTCGGGATCTCGGACTGCTGATAGGCACTGTGCCTGGTGAAGTGCAACCACAGGTTGTCCTGCGCGGCCTTCAGGACGTCGTTTTCCGGCTGCGTCATGGTTATCTTCCCTCGTGTCAACTTCCCACAGTCTGCATGCTCACCTGGGGATTTGCCAAGCGAATCGGTCGCAGCACTATGCAAGAAAATCGGTATCCGCAGATCGCTTATGTAACGGCGACGAAATCCGCATGTAGATTGGCGCGCGGGTCTCGTGCGGGACTTTGCGTTCTCGCACGTGGAACGTTGTGTGATCCAATGAGACCGACATGTTGAGACCTGCCCGAACCTTCTGATAACGACCCCCGGGGGACCTTCCGTGACTCCTGAACAGATTGAGAGCGCCGTCGCCACCGCGATGCCCCAAGCCGTCGAGGAGCTCAGGCGGCTGGCCGCCATACCCTCCGTGGCCTTCCCGGGGCATCCGGAGGAGCCGGTTTTCGCCGCCGCCGCGATGACGGAGGAGCTGCTGCGCTCCGTGGGCCTGCCGCGCGTCCAGCAGGTACCGGTCGAGGGCAGCTTCCCGGCCGTCTTCGGCGAGGCCCCGGCGCCGCCCGGCGCGCCCACGGTCCTGCTCTACGCGCACTACGACGTGCAGCCGGCGGGCGACCCGGCCTCGTGGCGCACCCCGCCGTTCGAGCCGACCCTGATCGACGGCAAGCTCTACGGGCGGGGCTGCGCGGACGACAAGTCCGGCATCATCTCCCACATCACCGCCCTGCGCGCCTTCCAGGGCCGCTTCCCCGTGGGCATCAAGGTCATCATCGAGGGCCAGGAGGAGTACGCGGGCGAGCGCCTGGAGGCGTTCGTCGAGCGCAACCCCGACCTGCTGCGGGCCGACGCCATCGTGGTGGCCGACACCGGCAACCCGCGGGTCGGCGACCCGGCGGTCACGACCTCGCTGCGCGGCATGGCGGCGTTCACCATCGAGGCGCGCACGCTGCGGGAGCCGGTGCACAGCGGCTCCTTCGGCGGCGCGGCCCCCGACGCGCTGGCCGCCCTCATGCGCATGCTGACCGCGCTGCACGACGACAACGGCGACATCCGCGTGCCCGGCCTGCCCCGCGGCACCTTCCTGGGGCAGGGGCCGTCGGAGGAGGAGTTCAGGAAGACCGCCGGCGTCCTCGACGGGGCCTCGCTGGTGGGCTCGGGCTCGCTGGCCGACCGGCTGTGGGCGTCGTACGCGATCACGGTGACGGGCCTGGACGTGCCGACCGTCTCGGGCGCGGTGAACGCGGTCCAGCCCGTGGCGCGGGCCCGCGTGACCGTCCGCGTCCCCCCGGCGGGAGACCCGAAGGCGACGGTGAACGCGGTGGTCGAGTTCCTGCGCAAGGTGGCGCCGTGGGGCGTCGAGGTGTCGTTCGCCGACCTGACGGTGGGCTCGGGGTTCCAGGCGGACTCGGGCGGCAAGGCCCGCGCCGCCCTGAACCGGGCCATGGAGCGCGCCTTCGGCCGCCGCCCCAGGGACGTGGGCGCCGGAGGCTCGATCCCCCTGGTCAACACGCTGCTCAAGCAGTTCCCCGCGGCGGAGATCCTGCTCTTCGGGGCGGAGGACGAGGACGCGGCCATCCACGCGCCGAACGAGCGGCTGGACCTTGAGGAGCTACGGCGGGTGGCGACGACGGAGGCCCTGTTCCTCCACGAGCTCAGCCTCCCCTCCGCGCTCGGGGTCTGAGCGAACGGGCCGCCTTCAGCGGGTCACCGTGACCAGTCGATCAGCGCCAGGAGGCGGTCGGCCTGGTTGCGGTCCGCGGCGGCCAGCGCGATGCCTCTGACCAGGGTCAGCAGGTCGCGTACGTCGAGGTCGGCCCGCACGGCCCCGGCCCGCTTGGCCGCGTCCAGCAGGGCCGAGGCCGTGGTGAGCATGGACGCGTGCCACTCGGCCACCAGCGCGGTGGCGCTGCCGTCGTCGGTGACCGCCAGGGCCAGGTCGCGCTTGGAGGTGATGTGGTCCATGAAGAGCCGCAGCCACTCGTGGAGCGCCTCCGCCGGAGACCCGGCGGCCAGCAGGGCCTGGCCGCCGGCGCACAGCTGGGCGACCTCGTCCGCGTAGACGGCGACCAGCAGGTCCGTACGGGTGGGGAAATGCCGGTACATGGTGGCGTTGCCGACCCCGGCCCGGCGGGCCACGTCGTCGAGTGGCGCGTCGGTGCCGCGTTCGGCGAAGACCCGCGCGGCCGCGGCCAGCAGCAGGTCGTAGTTGCGCTGCGCATCCGCCCGCCGAGGACGCGATCCCATCCTTCTCCTTGCTAAGTGGGGAACTCCCCATCTAGTCTAGTCACGCCGATTAAACGGGGAGCTCCCCACTTAGCTCAGGAGGCAGGCATGGCAGCTACGGCCGGCGAAGTGCACCGGCGCATCGTCGAGCTCTACGGGGCCGGGCGGATCGAGGACGGGCTGGCACTCATCGACCCCGACGTGATCGACCACCGGGGCGGCACGCACGGCGACCACCACGGCCTGGCGGCGTGGCGGGAGAAGTGGGAGCAGGCCCTGTCCGGCGGGACGGGTTTTCACGACATGTCCGTCACAGTGGAGCAGAACCTCTCCACGGACGACCTGTCCACCAACGTCTACCTCAGCCGCGGCACGCACACCGCCTCGGGGCGCCGCTACGAGGTGCGCGGCATGGACCTGATCCGCGTCAGGGACGGCAGGATCGTCGAACACTGGGCCATCAGGGACTCCGTGGCCATGGGCCATCAGCTCCGCCTGGATCAGTGATACCGGTGCACCAGCCGGAGGCCCGTCTCCACCAGCACCCAGCCCAGGCGCGTCTCCAGGGCGCGGACCCGCACTTCCACACCGCCGCGGGCTCGGCGCGCGCGGGCTTGCCGTCGCGCTTCGGCTCGCAGCTCGCGGGCTCGCGCCCGCTCCACGTACAGGTACAACTCCGGATACATCGCGCTCTCCTCGGTCATGTCCGGAACGGGAAGCCGTACGTGTGCACGGCCACGTTCTCGCGGCCTTCGACGTCGCCCGACTCGCGGGCGGCCTGCCCGCGCGCCCGCCACATCCCGATGACCTCGTTGAGCTCGTCACCCAACCGGCGCAGCTCCTCGGGGGTCAGCGAAAGCATGAACTCGGAGCTGAAGGCCACGTTGCGCCAGTCGCCGGGCCAGGCCGACTGGGTGTCGAGATAGCTCTCGTACATCTCGCCCTGCTGGCGGGCATGCATGCGCGACACCGCGGCGTGGACGGCGGCGCGCTCCGGCGCGTCACGGAAGTCCTCGTCCCGGGTGCTGATCATGGCGTCGGCCGGCCGCCACCAGCGCTCGCGCGCGTCGCCGCCGCCCGTCGCCGCCTCCTCGATGAGGCCGTGCGCGGCCAGCTTGCGCAGGTGGTAGCTGACCAGCGAGACGGCCTCGTCGACCTGGTCGGCGAGCTGGGAGGCGGTCGCCGTGCCCGTCACCTTGAGAGCGCGATAGAGCTTCATGCGCAGCGGATGCCCCAAGGCCTTGAGCGTGTCGAGGTCCTTGATGCGACGACTCTTCCCGGTGGCCATGGGACCACCATAGAAGCGAAAGAAAAATTGCGCAAATAAATTTGTACAACTCAGGCGGACCGCTATGGTGAGCGGCATGGCGACGTTCGCATTGATCCATGGGGGCGGCGGGTCCGCGTGGGACTGGCACCTGCTTGAGCCCGAGCTGCGCGACCGGGGGCACGACGTGGTCGCGGTGAGCCTGCCGATCGAGGACGAGTCCGCCGGCCTGCTCGACCTCGCCGACGCGGTGGTGGAGGCGGTCGCGGGCCGGGGCGACCTCGTCGTCGTGGCGCACTCGTGGGGCGGCTTCGTCGGGCCGCTCGTCTGCGCCCGCACGCCCGTCGACCTCCTGGTGCTGGTCACGGCCATGATCCCGGCCCCCGGCGAGCCGCCGTCCAACTGGTGGGCCAACACGGGGTTCGACTCGAAGGACATGTCCGACCCGATCGACCTCTTCCTGCACGACGTGCCGAAGGACGTGGCCGAGGAGCTGCTGACCCGGGGGCGGGATCACACGGACAAGGCCATGGCGGAGCCGTGGCCGCTGGACGCGTGGCCCGACGTGCCGACGAGGTTCCTGCTGTGCCGGGACGACCGATTCTTCACGCCCGGCTTCATGCGCCAGGTCGTCCGCGACCGGCTCGGCGTCACGCCCGACGAGATCGACGGCGGCCACGCCCCCATGCTGGCCCGGCCGAAGGAGCTGGCCGACCTCCTGGAGGGCTACCTCACCGGCAGGTCGTAGAGGCGGCGCACGCTGCTGCCGAGCCGGGCCACGTCCGCCCCGTACACGTGGATCGAGACCCCCACCTCGTCGCTGGTGTTGCGGACCTTGTGGATGTCCCCGGGCGGCGCGAACCCGCTCACCTCGCCGGGCCTGTTGTCGGCGCGCCCGATCTCCACCAGGTGGTCGCCCATGTCGCGATAAAGCGTCTCGTGCTCGATCCCGCTGATGATGCCGAACGTGCACCACGACACGTGGTCGTGGATCAGCGTCTCCTGGCCGGGGCGCCACACCACGCTCACGATGGAGAAGCCCTCCTCGCTGTGGAGCGGCTGGGACACGTAGCCGTCGGGCGAGCCCTCGCGTTCGCGCGGCGTGAGGATGTCGAGCCCGGGGAGCCGGCTACGTAGCAGGTCCGCGACGGCGTACGCGGTCCTGCCGCGCTCGAGGCGCCGCGCCACGATCTCGGAGATGCCGGTCACGAGCGGGCCGAGCCCGGGTCTCACGGCGGCGGAAGCGGCCATATTCATAGCGTCCCCCTAGGGAAAGCAGGCAATTATCCTTCCCCTTCCACGGTGCTACACCTCAACCGATAGGTCCAACAGAAGTTCTATGGCCCACCTATAGATACGATTGATGAATGCTGGATGTCGTGCGCCTTCGCGTTCTCGTCGCGGTCGCCCGTAAGGGCTCGCTGACCGCCGCCGCCAAGGAGCTCCACTACTCGCAGCCCTCGGTCAGCCACCACCTGGCCCGCCTGGAGGCGGAGACCGGGGCACGGCTGGTGCAGCGGGTCGGGCGCGGCATCAGGCTCACGGAGGCGGGCCGGCTGCTCGCCGAGCGGGCCGCGGAGATCATCAGCCGCCTCGACGCCACCGCCGAGGAGCTCGCCGCACACGTGGGGCTGCGTTCGGGGCGCGTACGGCTGGCGGCGTTCCCCTCCGCGCTGGGCACGTTCGTCCCGAAGGCGGCGGGGCTGCTGTCCGCCGCGCACCCCGGGCTGCGCCTGCAGCTCACCGAGATCGAGCCGCCGGAGGCGCTCAGGCTGCTGCGGTCGGGGCGGGTGGACGTGGCCGTGATCTTCCGGTACGACGGCACCGCGCCCGAGGACGACGACATCCGCATGATCCATCTCCTCGACGACCCCAGTTACCTGGTGGCCGACGGCCCGGTGGGCGAGCTGGCCGACCACGCGGACTCGGCCTGGATCGCGGGATGCGACCGGTGCAGGAGCCATTTGCTGGACATCTGTGAGAAGGCGGGGTTCGCGCCGCGGATCTCGTTCACCAGCGACGACATCGTGGCCGTGCAGGCCCTGGTGGCGGCCGGGCTGGGCCTGACCCTGCTGCCGGGGCTGGCGCTGCGGGCCCACCGCAATCCGGACGTGCAGGTGGCCGAGGTGCCCGGCTCGACCCGGCACGTGTACGCCGCCGTCCACGGCGAGCCGCCCCATCCGCCGGCCACGGAGGCGCTGCTGGCCGCACTGCGGGCGGCGCTGCGGGAAAGCCTTTGACGCCGCCTCTACGATGACCCTATGCCGGATATTTCGTCACTTGCCCTCTTCTGTGTGGCCACTCTCGGGCTGCTCGTGGTCCCCGGACCGGCGGTCCTCTACATCGTCACCCGGAGCGTCTCCCAGGGCCGTGGCGCGGGCGTGATCTCGGTGCTCGGCGTGCACGCGGGCTCGCTCGTCCACATCGCGGCGGCGGCGCTGGGCATCAGCGCGCTGCTGGCGGCCTCGGCCACGGCGTTCACGATCGTGAAGTACGTGGGTGTGGCCTACCTGGTCTGGCTCGGCGTCCGCAAGCTGATGCAGCGCGGCGAGGGCGAGCAGGTGGTGGAGTTGCGGGTGCAGTCGAGGCGGCGGCTGTTCTGGGAGGGCTTCGTGGTGAACGTGCTCAACCCCAAGACGGCCATCTTCTTCCTGGCGTTCCTGCCCCAGTTCACCCACCCGGAACTGGGGCCCGTCGGCCCGCAGATCCTGGTGTTCGGGGCGCTGTGGCTGGTGCTGGGGATCGTGTCCGACGGCACGTACGCGATGCTCTCGTCGGCGCTGGCCGGCCGGATGCGCGGGTCCGCCCGTGCGCACCGCCGTCTGAACGTGGGCAGCGGGCTGGTCTACCTGGGTCTGGCGGCCTGGCTCACAACCGAGAAGGCCTGACAAGCCAGGAAATTTCTGGCTCATAGTGCGATAGTGAGATCAGATCAGGGGGACGGCACGTCGGGACGTAGCTAAGAGGCGGACCTCATGGACACGCCACCGCACCGCCTCGGGCTCGAACGGGTCGTCGAGGTCTACTCGGGTCACGACGACCTCGTCGGCGTGACCGGCTCCGGCTATGCGATCGGCGCCGATCTGGTGCTGACCTCTGGGCCCGTGGTGGCCCCCGGCCTGCCGTGCCAGGTACGCACGCCGGATTCTGGCCGGTGGGCCGAGGCCGAGCAGGTGTGGCGCGGACGCGGCGGGGCGGGCCCGGTGCTCCTGCGGGTCGCCGGAGCGCCGTGGGCCGGCGTCCCCGGCATCGAACACGTCCGCTGGGCCAGGGTCGCCGCCTCCTCCGGTGGACCGGGCTTCAGGGTGCGCTGCGTGGCCAGAGGCTTCGCGCGGCTGGGGCGGCGGGCCGGGGTCCGGGACGCGGAGACGGTGACCGGTCTGGTCGACGCCCCCACCGGCACGGTGTCGAGGACCCTGGCGGTCAGCGTGCTGAGCCCCGAGCCCGCGTCGCCGCCGCTCACGCGGGGCCTGTCGGGCGCCGTACTGCTCGCCGAGCCGGCCGGGCAGATCATCGGCGTGATCGTCGGCGGCTCCACCGGGAGCGCGCACCTGGACGCGGTGCCCGCGACCGCGCTGCTGGGCGACGAACGGTTCCGCGAGCTGGCGGGCGTCGCGCCCGGCCGGCTGGAGACCGTGGCGGAGGACGACCCCGCGGTGATCCTCTCCGACCTCCTGACCCCCGCCCGCGAGCGGCTGCCCCAGGACTGCTCGGACTGGACGCTGCTGATGGCTCGGCACGCGGTGGTGCCGTTCCTGGGGAGGGACGAGGAGCTGGCGGACCTGCGAGCGTGGGCCGCCGAACCGGCCGCCCTGTCGATCGCGGTGCTGACCGGCCGGAGCGGCACGGGCAAGACGAGGCTGGCGGGCGAGCTCTGCGTGGAGCTGGCCGAGGCCGGGTGGGACACCGGATTCCTGCCGCTGGACTCCGCCGGCGGCCCGCTGGCCGGCCGGACCCTGGAGGCGTTACGCCCGACCCTGCTCGTGGTGGATCATCCAGATCCGTCCCCTCCCCTGGTGGGCGAGCTGGTACGCCGCCTGGCCAGGCACGGGCGCAACCCTCGCGTACGGCTCCTGCTGCTGGCCCGCGAGCTCGGCGAGGCGGGCTGGTGGCGGCGGCTCGACACGGCGGCCGGCGGCTGGCTGCGGCGGCTCACCTCTACAACGGTCCAGCTCAACACCCACCCGCTCACGCTGGCGGAGCGCACCGACCACGCGCTCGCGGCCATGAAGGCGTTCGCCCCCAGCCGGGCCGCCCTGCCCGCCCCGCCACGCCTCGACGACCCGGAGCACGGCCTCCCCCTCCACGTCCACCTGGCGGCCCTGCTGCGGCTGTCCGACGACGAGCTGCCGGTGCCCTCGCCCGACGGCGAACCGCCCGCGCACGCGCGCGACGCCGACCCGCGCACGCAACCGATGCGGCTGCACGGCGGCGGGCTGCTCCGGCGGTTCCTGGCACGGGAGAGCGACCAGTGGGCGCGGGTCTGGCCCGCCGAACACGAGAGCGTGGACGACGTGACGGCACGCCAGGCCGTGGCGGTGCCGACGCTCACCGCGCCGGCGCCCGCCGAGCTGCCGGGCCTGCTGACGGCCGTGCCCGGACTGCGGGGCGGCACCATGGGCGCGGCCCGCTGGCTGGGCATCGTCTTCCCTAGTGGCGAGCTGGGCCCCGACCTGGTGGCCGAGGAGCTCCTGGCCGAGACGGAGGGCCTGGACGAGCTCGTGCTCGCCCTCCACGATCACGAGGGCCGCACGGTCCAGCACCTCGTTCACCTGCTCCACGTGCTGCGCCTGTCCGCCGACCGGGCGCGGGTCGGGTCGGCGCTGCGGTCCCTGGTCGGGGCCAGGATCGGCGCGATGGTCGCCGAGGCCGCGGCCAACCCCGCCACCCGGCTCGGGGACCTGCTCAACGCCGCGCTCACGCTGTTCCCCGCCGACCGGGAGCTCGCCGAGTCCGCCTCCGCCCTGCTGGGCGACGAGCGGGGCGCGGGGCTGGGGTTGCGGGCGTTGCACGTCACCCTCGGCGAGCTGGCCGTACGGCACCGCCGGGCCGTCGGCGAGCCGATCGCGCTGGCCGGGGCGCTGTCCTGGCTGTCCGGGCGGTTGGTGGCCGTGGGGCGGGTCGGCGAGGCGGTCGTGGCGGCGGCGGAGGCCGTCGAGCTCCACGCGGCCGCTCCCCCGTACGAGGCGGCTACCGGGCGGGCGGAGGCGCTGTTCAGCCTGGGGGCGTGCCTGCTGCTCGCGGGCGAGGCCGGTTCCGCGCTCAAGCCCGCGCAGGAGGCGGCGGCCCGGTTCCGCATCCTGGCCGAGGAGGACTCGGGGTATGTCGGAGAGGCGGCTCGGGCGCATCACAACGTGGCGTGCGCGCTGCTGGAGCTCGGGCGGCTGGACGAGGCGGTGGCGGCGTTCGAGGCGGCGGGCGGCGACGCCGGCACCGCGGGGCACCTGGCGGCGCTCGTCTCCGCCTCCCCTCACCCACCCGCCACCCCACGACCGGGAGCACCCGCCACCGCGTGGCCAGGCCCCGAGCCGACCACGCAACCGGGCCTGCGCCCCAGGCCGCCGCAGCCGGGGGTGCGCGCCCAGCCGGCCTTCCCGCCGCCACCGGGGGTCGGATTCCAGCCGGGCGACACGCCGCCGATGGGGTTGCTCTCCGCGCCGACCGTCGCGCCGCCCCACGGAGGGCCTCACTCCCCGGCCATGGTGCCGCGACGGGAGGCGGACGGGCCGGTGCCGGTGGCCGCCGGGCCCGCGCCCGGGCCGCTGGTGCCGTTCGAGGAGACGGACGGCGGCGCGCTGCCCGAGCTGGCCGCCTGCCTCGCCGTCGCCGCCACCGCGGCCGTCAAGGGCGTGGCCCCCACGAACCGGGACCTGGCCCTCCACCTCCACCTCCTGGCCGCCTGGCTCGACGAACAGGGCAGGCCGGCCGACGCCGTCGTCCCCGCCTCGGAGGCCGTCGTACGGCTGCGCGGCCTCGCCGCCCAGGAGCCCGGCCTGCGATCCATGCTCGCCGACTCCGCCGGGCTGCTGTCCGGGCTCCATGCCCGGACGGACGACCTGGACGCCGCCGTGCGGTCCGCCGCCGAAGCCGTACGCAACCTGCGCGCCCTGGTCGCCCTGGAGCCCGACGAGCACCGACGCGGCCTGACCGGGCAGCTGCTGGAGCTGGGCGAGCTGCTGCTGGTCGACGACCGGCCCGAGGCGGCGCTGGGGCCGTTGCAGGAGGCAATGAGCGTGGCGTTCGAAGGGCACCCGGCCACGCGGGCGAAGGCCAGGCGGCTGCTCGGCCTGTGCCTGGACGAGCTCGGACGACCCGCCGACGGCCGGGCCCAGCTGGAGCTCGCCGCCGACCTGTACGACGAGCTGAGCGCCGCGGACGGCTCCTCCGCGCGTGCTGACGACGGGCCCCTCCCGCGTACGGAGAGCGGGTCCTTCCCGAGGGCGGAGGGCGGGTCCTTCGCGCGGCACGCGTCCGAGACGCGGGCGCGGGCGGGGCGGCTGGAGCCGGAGGCCGGCCATACGGGCGGCCGGCCGTGGCTGCTGGAGCTGGTCACCTCGCGGCCGGAGGAGGCCGTGCTCGGTGCGGAGCGGCGGCTGGTGGAGTGCAGGCAGGCCGCCGAGGAGGGCGGCACGCCGGAGATCCACGCCTACATCTCCGCACAGGCCGTGCTCGCCCGCGCCTGGACGGACGTGGGGCGGGCCGGGGACGGGTTCGTGCTCGCGACGCAGGCGGCCGAGCTGCTGCGCCGCCACCCCGTACCGGAAACGCCGCAGCGGGAGCCCGGTCCGGAGCGGCCGCACGCGATCGCCGTGGGGATGGTGGCGGCGGCGCTCGGCCGGGCGCTCGTGGGGCTGGGACGGCACGGGGAGGCCAGACCGCACCTGCTCACCGCCATCGAGTCCTACGAGCCGATGGCCGAGACGAGCGTCGTCTTCCGTACGGAGCTGGCCGAGCTGCTGATCCTGGACACGGCGGCGCTCTCCCACCTCGGCCGGCCGGCCGACGCGGAGGCGGCGGCCGACCGGCTGGTCGAGCTGTACGACGGGCTCGTGTCGGAAGGGCTCGCGGCCACCCCCGCCCTCGCCGGGGCGCTGCGCCTGCAGGGCGGCATCCGCTTCGCCGGGCAGGACGCCGAAGGCGCCCTCCAGTCGGTCACCCGGGCCCTCGACGTCATGTCGCCGGCGGACGCGGCGGGCGACCGGCCGCTCACCGCCGCCTGCCTGGAGCTCGCCGGCCTCTGCCTGGCCGAGCTGCACGAGCCCGGCGCGGCCGGGCCGAAGCTGGCCGAGGGCACCGCGTCGATGGTCGACCCGCCGCCGGATCTCGCCGGCGTGCACCTGCTGGCCCTCGCGCGGCTGGCCAGGATGCGGGTCGAGGAGGCGGGACCCGCCGCGGGAACCGCCCTCTACCGCCGGATACTCGACCTGCGGCCACTTCCGGGGACGGAGGTGCTCGGAACGCTCATCGAGGCGATCGCGACCTACCCGGGCGACCCGTCCGAGCTGCTTCCCGCGCTCGCGTCGTTCACGGACGCGCTGGAGCGGGAGGTGCCCCTGAGCGGTGGTGGCGGCCCCGAGACGCACGACCGGTACGCGCGGTGCCTGATGCGGCTCGGCGCCGCCGCCCAGGAAAGCGCGGCGGTGCTCTGCGCGGAACTGGCCGTCCGGGTCTACCGGGGCCTGGCCGCCTTCTCCGGCGACCACCGGGAACGGCTCGGCCTGGCGCTGGCCGCGCTCGCCCGGCTCGGCCAGGCCGATCTCGGCGTTCTGGAGCAGGCCGTCGACCTGCTCGCCGGGCGGCCGGGCGGCGCGCTGGCGGGCGTCCTGAACCGCTACTCCGTCCTGCTGCTCGAACAGGGCCGTCCCGTGGAGGCGCTGGCGCACTGCGAGCGGGCCGCCGACCTCTGCGACGAGCTCGACGACCCGGCCGTGGCCGCCGTCACGTACGCCCGGCTCGGCGCCGCCCTCGCCATGCTCGACCGCCCCCAGGCCGCCCTGGAGGCGATCACCTGGTCCCTGGCCGAACTGGACCGGACCACGGAGCACGGCCAGGAGCTGCGTCGCGTGCGGGCTCAGGCGATCCGGGTGCGCGGGCAGGTGCTGCGGGGGTTCGGCAGGGAGCAGGAGGCGCTGGGGCAGCTCAAGGAGGCCCTGCGGCTCTACACGGACCTGTCGGAGCAGCGGGAGGCCGCCGACACCGCCGCGGTGATCGCCGACGACCTGCTGGCCGCCGGACGCCCGGAGGAGGCCGCCGAGTACGCCGGGATCGCCGCCGCCGGCCAGCCGCCGGGCACGGTCAAGCACGCGCTGGCCACCCAGCGCCTCGTCCGGTGCCACATGATGCGCGGCGAGCTCGCCGAGGCCAACGCGCTCGTCGAGGAGCTGATCCCGCGGGCCAGGAGGTCGCCGGACGATCTCACGTACCGGGCCGTCCTCGCCGACTCCCTGGCGCAGAGCTCCGAGCTGCTGCCCCTGATCGGCCTGGACGAGGGGACCGAGGCCGAGGCCAGGGCCAGGGAGGCCATCGGGATCTACGACGAGCTGCTGACCACCGGCATGAACGCCCAGGCCCTGCACACCAGCCGGGCGGGCGCCTGCCTCACGCTGGCCTCCGCGCTCAGGATGCGGGGCCTGGCCGCCGACGCGATCCAGCCGCTGCGGGAGGCGGTCGCGGCGCTGGAGCGGTTCAGCCCGGGAAGCCCGGGCGAGCAGCGGTCCGGCCGGGCGAACCCGATGCAGCGCGAGCTGCTGTCCAGGGCGATGCTCATGCTGGGTGACGCGCTCATGGAGGCGGGCCGGGCACTGGAGGCCGGGCTCGTCTTCCACCGCGCCACGCAGGTGACCCGGGACGAGCTGTCCAGGGCCGTGGCGCACGCCCGGCTCGGCCTCTGCCAGCAGGAGCTGGGCAGGGACGACGCCGCCGACGCGGCGCTGCGGGTCTCCGCCGGGCTGCTGCGGGACCTGGTGGCCCGCGACGGCGTCGCCGACCTGCTCCGCGACGTGCTGCGGGGCAGACTGAGGCTGCTGGAGAAGACGGGCAGGCGCGACGAGAGGACGGCGATCGAAGAGGAGCTGCGGCAGCTCTGAGCGCCGGAAAGGGCCTGACGAGCCCTAGGCACCCGGAAAGGAGCTGCGGCAGCTCCGGATCCCCTCGACGGGCTTCAGGCCTCGCTCGCCTGCACCGTTTCGCGGGCCCAGCGGTAGTCGGCCTTGCCCGCCGGCGAGCGCACCATTTCCGCCACGAACGCGTACGTACGAGGCACCTTGTAACCCGACAGCAGCGTCCGGCAGTGCGTGTCCAGTTGCTCGGCCGTGACCTCGACGCCCGGCCGCGGCTCCACCACGGCCGCGACCCTGTTCCCCCACCGCTCGTCCGGCACCCCGGTCACCACCGCGTCGAACACCGACGGATGCCCCTTGAGCACCGCCTCGACCTCCTCGGGGAACACCTTCTCCCCGCCGGTGTTGATGCACTGCGAGCCGCGGCCGAACACGTTCACGGTCCCGTCGGTGTCCACGGTCGCCAGGTCGCCGGTCAGCAGCCAGCGCGTGCCGTCCGCGTCGGTGACGAACGTCCGGGCCGTCTTGTCGGGGTCGTTGTAGTAGCCGAACGCCACCCGCCCGGACCTGGCCACCGTTCCGAGCTGCCCGGAACCGGGCTCGACGGGCCGGTGCCGTTCGTCGAGGACGGACAGCTTGACCACGGAGTTCGGCTGGTAGCGCAGGCCCTTCTCCGGCGAGGACCCGGCCACGCCCGACGCGGTGAAGCCGGACTCGGTGGAGCCGAAGTTGTCCAGGATCCCGATGTTCGGGAGCGCCTCCTGGAGCCGGTCGCGCACCGCGCCCGACAGGATCGCCCCGGTCGAGCTGACCACGAACAGCGAGGAGACGTCGTAGCCGCCCTTCTCCAGCGCCTCGGCCAGGGGCCTGGCCATGGCGTCGCCGGTGATGTTCATGGTGAAGACGCGTTCGCGCTCGACCGCCCGCCACACGTCCTCGGCGTCGAACTTGCGCACGTAGACCATGGTCGCGCCCATCCACCAGGCGATGAACGTGGCCATCTGCGCGGCCCCGTGCATCAGCGGCGGCGCGGCCATCATCACCATGGGGTTGGCCTTGACGGCCTCGTCGATCACCTCACGCGGGGTGGCGCGCGGCTCGCCGTACGGGTTGCCGCCGCCGAAGGCCATGAACAGGTCCTCGACGCGCCACATGGCCCCCTTGGGCATGCCCGTGGTGCCGCCGGTGTAGATGATGTAGACGTCGTTGCCCGAGCGGGCCGGGAAGCCGCGTTCCGGCCTCCCGCGCTCCAAAGCGGTCTCGTACGGCACCGCCGCGCCGATCGCCGACGGCCCGCCCACCGAGATCAGGTGCTCCAGCAGCGGCGCCCGGTCCGCCACGGCGGCCACCCGCGCGTCGAACTCCACGTCGTAGACCAGCGCCCGGAGGTCGGAGTCGCGGTAGAGGTAGAGCAGCTCGGCCTCGACGTAGCGGTAGTTGACGTTGATCGGCACGGCCCGGATCTTCAACGCGGCCAGCAGGCCCGCCACGTACTCGACGCCGTTGTAGAGGTGCAGGCCGACGTGCTGGCCGGGCTGGATGCCGAGGTCCATGAGGTAGTGGGCGAGCCGGTTCGACTCGGCCTCCAGTTCGGCGTAGGTGCGCCGGTCGGAGCCGCAGACGACGGCGGTCCTGTCCCCGATCGCGTCCGCGAGCCCTTCGAACAGGTCAGCGTGGTTGAACTCCATCAGGGTCTCTCCCGTCCGACGATCCACATCGCGAAGAACTGGGCTCCCCCGCCATAGGCGTGGCCGAGCGCCGTGCGGGCGCCGTCCACCTGGTGCTCGCCCGCCATCCCGCGCACCTGCAGCGCGGCCTCGGCGAACCTGATCAGTCCCGAGGCCCCGATCGGGTTGCTCGACAGCACCCCGCCCGAGGCGTTCCACGGGATGTCACCGTCGAGCGCCGTCGCGCCCGACTCGGTGAGCTTCCACCCCTCCCCGTCCGCCGCGAACCCCAGGTTCTCCAGCCACATCGGCTCGTACCAGGAGAACGGCACGTACGTCTCGGCCACGTCGATCTGCCGCCGCGGGTCGGCGATGCCGGCCTGGCGGTAGACGTCGGCCGCGCAGTCCTTGCCCGCCTGCGGGCTGACCGTGTCGCGCCCGGCGCGGAAGATCGGCTCGGAGCGCATGGCGGTGCCGTGTACCCAGGCCGGGGTGCCGGTGACCTTCGACTCCGACGACAGCACCATCGCGCAGGCGCCGTCGCTGGACGGGCAGGTCTCCAGGTAGCGGATCGGCTCCCACAACATCGGCGTGGACTCGACCATCTTCTGGTCGATGCCGGGGATCTTGAGGTGCGCGTACGGGTTCCTGAGCGCGTTGAGCCGGTCCTTGACCGCCACCAGCGTCCCGATGTGATCGGGCGCGCCCGATCTGCGCATGTACTCGCGGATGTGCGGCGCAAAGTAGCCGCCCGCGCCCACGACCAGCGACGCGTTGAACGGCAGGTGCGTGGACAGCGCCCATGTGGCGTTCGACTCCGACTGCTTCTCGAACGCCACCACCAGCACCCGGTCGTGTACGCCGCCCTGGATGAGGCTGGCGCCGACCAGCGCCGTGGAGCCGCCCACGCTGCCCGCCGTGTGCACGCGCATCATCGGCTTGCCCGCGGCGCCGAGGGCGTCGGCCAGGTACGACTCCGGCATCATCACGCCCTCGAACAGGTCCGGCGCCTTGCCGATGACCACGGCGTCGATGTCCTTGAACGACAGCCCGGCGTCCTCCAGCGCCCGCAGCGCCGCCTCGCGCACCAGCCCGGCGATCGACACGTCCCTGCGTTTGGTCGTGTAGTGCGTCTGCCCGACGCCGATGACCGCGCATCGGTTGCCCATCATGCCTCCAGGACGGTGACGAGGTTGTGCTGCAGGCAGGGGCCGCCGGCCGCGTGCCCGACGGTGCGGCTCGCGTCGCCGTCGAGGATGCGCCGCGCGGCCTCGCCGATGCGGATGAGGCCCGTGGCCATGACGGGGTTGGCGGCCAGCGGGCCGCCGGACGGGTTGATCACCGTCTCGCCGGGCAGCTCCAGCGCGCGGCGCAGGATGATCTCCTCGTGGGGGAACTGGGCGTGCAGCTCGGCCACCTCGACGGGCCCCTTGCCGACCCCTGCCGCCCGTGCCGCGTCGGCCGCGGAGGCGGACACCGAGAGATCCCGCATGCCCAGGTAGTGGGGTTCGATGCGGTGGGCGATGCCCCTGATGTAGGCGGGATTCGGGCACAGCTCCCCGGCCAGGTCGCCGGCCGCGAGCACGATCGCCGCCGCGCCGTCCGTGATGGGCGGCACGTCCGTCTTCTTCAGCGGTTGCAGCGCGAAGTCCTCGCCGTCCGGATCGGGCAGATCGAGCGCGTACGGATTGCTCCGCCCGTCCGCCCGGCTCCGGCGGACGATCTCGTCGAGCTCCGTCCGGTCCGCGCCGACGGCGCCGGCCTGGAGCGCGGCGTAGGAGAGCAGGTCGAGGCCGAGCGGCGCCAGATAGTACGGGTCGAGCTGGATCGTCATGATCGTGCGCAGGTCGCCCAGCGACGACTTGCCGAACCCGTAGACCAGGGCCGAGTCGATGTCGCCGTGCTGGAGCCGGACCCACGCCTCGTACAGGGCCCAGGCGCCGTCCATCTCCACGTGGCTCTCCGAGATGGGCGGCCAGGCGCCCAGCGCGTCGAGGGCGGACACGAACGAGAACGGGGCGCCCGCGAGGTAGTCGCAACTGCCGGAGCAGGTGAAGCCGAACCTCTTGAGCCCGGTGCGCTCCTTGACCTCGTTGATCACGGGCAGGATCAGCTCGGGCTCGGTCTGCCCGGCGTCGTGGTCGGTGTGCCGGGTCTGGGCGAACGCGACGATCGCGACATCTCTCATGACAGCTCCACATCGGGCTCGCCGGTGGGAGCGAACCAGCGGATGTTCGACATTGACGCCGTGCGCTCGCTCTCCGGCACCCAGACCGCCTTGACCCGCATGCCCTGGCGCACCTCGTGAGCGGGTACGTCCCCGATGAGCGCGATCATGGGGATGTCGGCGTTGTCGATAAGGATGTACGCCGACACGAACGGCACCTGCGGGGCCCGGGGATCAGGCAGGTTGTTGATGGCGAACGTGGTGATCGTGCCGGTGTCGGGCAGTTCGAGCGTCTCCGCGATGCCGCTCCCGCATTCGGGGCAGGACTCGCGGTAGGGCACGTACACCTTGTCGCAGCTCTCGCACCGCCCCCCGAGGAAGACGCCGCGCCGGACGCCCTCCAGGAAGACGCGCAGCGCGCCGCCCGCCTGGAGGCGGTACTCGGCGCGCACGCTGGACACGATCCTCGTGACCTCGGGGGCGAAATGGGAGATGTCGCGGATGTGGCCGGTGGGCCGGTCGCTCCAGACCGGCCAGACGCGTGCACCCACGGCCAGCGCCTTGGGGTTGTCCGCGTCCACGGCGTGCAGCAGCGCGGTGTCGGCCCCGTCCAGCTTGATCAGCGCCCAGGCGAAGGGGCGGTCGAGCGGGTGGCCTTCGAGCGGCTCCTCCACCCATGCCCAGGTGGTGACCGTGCCGGCCGGGCCTACCTCGACGTACTCGTCGGTGACCGGCTCGCCGGTCGCGGGGTCGTACTCCAGGGGCGGGACGAGCACCTTGCCGTCGTTCGTCCGGACCCCGACGA
This sequence comes from Nonomuraea sp. NPDC005650, assembly GCF_040605375.1. Lineage (NCBI taxonomy): Bacteria > Bacillati > Actinomycetota > Actinomycetes > Streptosporangiales > Streptosporangiaceae > Nonomuraea > Nonomuraea sp. NPDC005650. The sequence goes on along the minus strand of NZ_JBEXCR010000007.1, from coordinate 258,422 downwards.
TGCGCCGGCCGCGCAGCTCGCTCAGGAACCGGCCGATCACCGGGCCGGTGGTTCTCGTGTAGCCGCCTGGGAACTCCAGGACGTGCTGGGCGACCAGGGGATCAGATGGCACGGTCGTGTCCCTCCCAGTACGGGGCGCGGAGCTTGCGTTTGAGGAGCTTGCCGTTGGGCTCTCGGGGCATCTCGGCGATGAAGTCGACGCTCTTGGGCCACTTCATCCTGGACAGGCGGCCCTCCAGCGACGCGAGCAGCTCGCGGGCCAGCTCGGGGCCGGGCTCGACGCCCGGGGCGGGCTCGACCACGGCCTTGATCTGCTCGCCCCACTCCTCGTCCGGGATGCCGAACACGGCCACGTCCGCCACCTTCGGGTGGACCATGAGCTCGTTCTCGATCTCGGCCGGGTAGATGTTCGCGCCGCCGGAGATGATCATGTCGGCCTTGCGGTCGCAGAGGTAGAGGAAGCCGTCCTCGTCCAGGTATCCGATGTCCCCGACGGTGAAGTACTCCTTGAGCCGGTTCGCGGCGGTCTTGGCGGGGTCGCCCTTGTACTCGAACGGGACGCCCATCATCTTCATGTAGATCGTCCCGGCCGTCCCGGTCGGCACGGGCTCGCCCTGATCGTCCGCGATCAGCAGCTCGCTGATGGGCCAGGCCTTGCCGACCGTGCCCGGGTGCGCCTTCCAGTCTTCGGGCGTGGCCAGGGTGCCGCCGCCCTCGGTGGCCGCGTAGTACTCGTACACGCAGTCGCCCCACCATTCGAGCATCGCCCACTTGACCGGGACCGGGCACGGCGCGGCGGCGTGGATCATCCACCTGAGGGTGGACAGGTCGTACCCGGCCCGGGTCTCCTCCGGCAGCGCGAGCAGCCGCTTGAAGTGGGTCGGGACGAGGTGGGAGTTCGTGACGCCGTGGCGCTCGCAGAGCCGGAGCAGCTCCTCGGCGTCCCACCTGTCCATGTAGACGAGCGTGTGTCCCATGTGCAGCGCGGTGCCGCCGAACTGGGTCACCGCGGTGTGGTAGTTCGGGGAGGTGACCAGGTGGGCGTTGGGGCGGCCCTGGGTGATGCCGAACAGTCCGAGCAGGAACGTCATGAGCTCCGCGGAGTCGTCCGGATCGAGGCCGTTCAGCCGGCGTCTGACGCCTTTGGGCTTGCCGGTCGTGCCCGAGGTGTAGTGCATGGTGGCGCCCGCGGTGCGGTCCGCGGGGGCGGTGTCCGGCCGGCCGTCGGTCAGCTCGCTCGCCTGGCGGAAACCGTCCGTCTTGCCCTCTCCGAGGAGGAAGCGGCGGTGCGGCTCGATCGCCTCGGCCGCCCTGGCGCCCTCTTCGAGGTAGCGGGGGTGCACGAAGAAGGCCTTGGCCTCGCTGTCAGAGACGATGTACGCGATTTCGGGGCCGGTCAGATGCCAGTTGACCGGGGTGTAGTACCAGCCGGCCTGCATGGCGGCGAGATACAGCACGAGCCCGTCCGCCCCGTTCGGCACCAGGCCGCAGATGCCGTCGCCGGGCTGGAGCCCGAGCTCGCGTAAGCCGTGCACGAGGCGGTTGGAGCGGGCGAGCAGCTCGCCCGCGCGATGCTCCGTGCCGTCGGGGTCCACGGCCGCGATCCACTCGGGATCCGCCTGCGCGAGCCTCCAGAAACCGAGCGTGCCCATCTGAACTCCTTGGAGTCGTGGCGCGAGCAAAAAACAGGAACCTGTTCTCGTTTGCTGCTGGGAGCGTATCCTGGGGCCGAAGTTCGTAGCAAGCGCTTGATTAGACACTTCGGAGGCGTCCGTGGAGCTCCTGCCGATCAGCACTCCCCACTGCCGGGTCGAACGCGACGGCCATGTCCTGATCGTCACCATGAACCGGCCGGAGGCGCGCAACGCGCTCTCCTCGGACATGTTGATCGGCCTGGCCTCGGCGTGGGCGTACGCGTCGGCCGAGACCGGGATCCGGGTGGCGATCCTGACGGGCGCGGAGGGCACGTTCTGCGCGGGGGCCGACCTCAAGGCCATGGGACAGCCCTCCACGGACCCTGACGTCCAGGCCAGGGCCGCGCAGATCCCCAACTTCCACTGGAAGGGCCTGCTCAGGGAGGACCTGCCCACCAAGCCGATCATCAGCGCGGTCGAGGGTTACGCGGTGGCGGGGGGAACGGAGCTGCTGGTGGGGACGGACCTGCGGGTGGTGGCGGAGTCGGCCACGCTGGGGCTGTTCGAGGCCAAGCGCGCGCTCTTCCCCATGGGCGGCAGCGCCGTACGCCTGCCCCGGCAGATCCCGTACTGCCACGCCATGGACCTCCTCCTGACCGGCCGCCCGATCACGGCGGCGGAGGCGCTGTCCATGGGACTGGTCAACCGCGTGGTGCCCGACGGCCAGGCGCTGGCCTCGGCCCGGGAACTGGCCGAGGACGTCGCCGCCTCGGGCCCGCTCTCCGTGCAGGCGATCCTGCGCACGTACCGGGACACCCTGGGCCTGCCGGAGCCGGAGGCGCTGAAGGTGTCGGACGAGATCGGCTGGCCGGTGATCGGCTCGGAGGACGCCAAGGAAGGCACCCGGGCCTTCCGCGAGAAGCGCCCTCCGACCTACCACGCGCACTAGTCCTGGGTGAGGCGCTCCAGGCGTTCGAGCGCCTCACCGTACTCCTCCACCAGGCCGAACACGACGTCCTTCGTCGAGCGGACCTGGTTGGTGATGCCGATGACCTGGCCGGCCGGGAAGGTGGCCAGGTCGGACGCGTCGGAGCGGCCGATGCGCCGCAGGGCGTCCGACACCAGCATGAACTGCAGGGGCATCGGCAGCGTGCCGGGCGACTCCTCCGACTCCCACGCCTCCGTCCAGGCGTTCTTGAGCAGCCGCGCCGGCTTGCCGGTCCAGCTGCGCGAGCGGACCGTGTCGCGGGAGGTGGCCTCCAGGATCCGGCGTCTGGCCATCTCCGGGGTGTCGGCCTCCTCGACCGTGAGCCAGAGCGAGCCGGTCCAGACGCCCTCGGCGCCCAGCGCCATCCCCGCCGCCATCTGGCGGCCGTTGCCGATGCCGCCGGCGGCCAGGACGGGCACGTCCACCGCGTCCACCACCTGCGGGATCAGCACCATCGTCGAGATCTCGCCCGTGTGGCCGCCGGCCTCGGTGCCCTGGGCGACCACGACGTCCACGCCGACCTCCACCTGCTTGAGCGCGTGCCGGGGCGTGGAGGCCAGGGCGGCGACCTTGACCCCCTGCGCGTGGGCGAGGTCCACCACGTCGGCGGGCGGCGGGCCGAGCGCGTTGGCCAGCAGGGCGATGGGGTGACGCAGGGCGACCTCGACCTGGGGGCGCGCGGTGGCGTCCGTCCAGCCGAGCAGCACCTTGCCGGGGTCGGCGTCCGAGGACAGCGCCGGCACCCCGTGCCGGGCCAGGAGGTCCTCGACGAAGGCCCGGTGGCCGTCGGGGATCATCGACTGCAGGCGGCCGACCAGCTCCTCGGGCGCGAAATCGGCGCCCTCGTAGGAGGCGGGCATGACGACGTCCACGCCGTACGGCTTGCCGTCCACGTGGTCGTCGATCCACTTGAGCTCGGTCTCGAGCTCGTCTGGCGTGAAGTAGAGCGCGCCGAGCACCCCCATGCCGCCCGCGCGGCTGACGGCGGCGACCACGTCCCTGCAGTGGCTGAAAGCGAAGATCGGGAACTCGATTCCGAACATGTCCGTGACACGGGTCCGCATGGCCCGACAATACGTCCGGCGCGACGCTAACTGCAACGTGTTCTAGACTAGAACCTTTCGTCTGGTACCAGCGAGTAACTTGTCACGATAACGAGTTCTAGTTTGCTCTTGTCCGGGCATGAAAAAGGGGCCCGCATATCGCGGGCCCCTGAATGCTCTTCGGGTACTCGACCGGGCTAACTCGGCCGGGCTACTCCACCGGGCGGCGGCGGCCCAGCACGACGCCGGTCACCACGAGCGCGGCGCCCACGATGAGCAGGACCAGCGGGATGATGTTGCGCAGCAGGTTGATCTGGCTCTTGCCCGACTGGGCGTTCTTGACCAGATCGTCCACGGTCTGCTGGGTCATCTTCGCGGTGCCGACGAAGGCCGCCTTGCGCTCGATCCCGTCCTGGGTCTTCAGCACCTCGTGGCGCTGCACCTCCTGCTTGACCGGCGAGCCCGTGACCGGCTCGACCCAGTACGTGGTCTTGCCGTCGTACCAGCGGTCCACCTGCACGTCACCGGTGGTGCCGGTGACGCCGAGCACGTTGGCGGGCGCGGAGCGGGTCTCGGTCTTGGTCGGCGGCACGTCCTGCTCGAAGACGTAGACGGGCAGCCCGTTGACATTGTCCTCGCGCACGAACTTGGCGTCGAACGCCTTGCCCACCGTGCCGTTGAACACCTTGTACGTCTTCTTCTCCACGTCGAACGGGAACTTGTAGATCTGCCCCTCAAGCGTGACCGGCGCCTTGTCGATGTTGCTCCCGCAGCAGTTCAGGCCCACGCCGGTGCGCCGGTCGAAGGCGCTGCGGCGCTCGGAGAGGTCGATCTGCGGCCGGCTGTTCGTCACGTCGTTGACGACGGTGGCCTCGTCCCAGACCACCCGCTGCGAGTTGGCCTCCTTCACGTCGCCGCGGGTGGTGACGAAGATCTGAAGGTCGCCGGTGAGGACCTTCAGGTCCTGGAGCGAGAAGTACTGGGCGCTCTTGGCCTCCAGCCGCGTGATGCCGAACTGGTTCGCGGGGGCGGAGATGACCTGGCCGGCCGCCCAGAATTTCAGCAGCGGCGCCAGTGCTATGAAGAAAGCCCCGAACCCGATGAGGACGAGCGTGGAGATACGACCCATCGAGGCCTCCGTATTAGTAGAACGTGTTGTCATCTAGCGCGATCGTCGAGCAACAAAGTATGACAGTGGGTGATGCGCGTCACTGCCGGGCATACCACCGCAATCAAATCGATAGAAACAGGTTCTATCGTGGTTTCGCCGAGCCGATCGAGAGGGTGTGAGCAGGGGTGAGGAACCGGGACGCGGCCCTCGACGGCATCCGGGCGTTCGCCGCTCTGGGCGTCTGGTTGCTGCACGTCGGCAGCAACACCGGCGTCATGTACCGCGAGGGCATGTACGCCTGGATGATGGCCCGGCTCGGCATCGCCGTCCCCATCTTCTTCCTCCTGTCGGGCCTGCTTCTCTACCGCCCGTGGGCACGCGCGGTGATCGAGGATACGCCACGCCCGGCACCCCTGCGCTACCTGTGGCGCAGAGTGCTGCGGGTCATGCCGGTCTACTGGCTCGTGGCCGGGCTCGGGCTGTGGGCGTGGAGCTCGCTCGACTGGCTGGGCTGGGTCAAATGGATGCTGCTGGTGCAGAACTACTTCCCCGACGAGCACACGGCCGAGGGCCTCTACCAGATGTGGACGCTGCCCATCGAGATGGCCTTCTACATCGTGCTGCCCGCGCTGGCCTGGGCGCTGCACAAGTGGGCCCGCCGGGGCGCCAACCCGCCGGTCAGGCTGCTGGCGGGCATCGCGGTGCTGCCGGTGATCACGGTGGTCACCGTGATCGTCACGCGGGAGTTCGAGCAGCCGCAGCTCGCCCTGCTGCTGCCGTACCACCTGGTGTTCTTCGCCTGCGGCATGGCGATGGCGGTGCTGTCGGTGTGGATCGGGCACAGCAAGGTGATCGACTCGCTGGCGCCGCAGCTCCTGGTGCTGGCGGCGCTGCTGTACGCGGTCCTGAGCACCGACCTGGCCGGCCCGCGCACGCTGACGCTGCCGACCCTGTCGCAGTCGCTGGTGCGGATCAGCCTGGAGGCGGCGATCGCGATACTCCTGGTCGCGCCGTTCGCCCTGGCCTCCAGGCCCGGCTCGCTCAGGCAGCGCGTGCTCGGCAACCCCGTGACCGCCTACCTGGGCCGCATCTCCTACAGCTTCTTCCTGTGGCACGCGCCGGTGGTCACGTTGCAGCTCAAGCTCACCGGCGCGCCGCCGTTCGGCGGGGACTTCCCCAGCGTGGCCGTGGTGTCGTTCGTGGTGTCGCTGCTGCTGAGCGTCGGTAGCTACCATCTCATCGAGATCCCCGCGCTCAAGCTCGCCCGGCGCCGGTCAGCACCTGCTCGGCCGCCTGCCGCTCCGGCGCCGGAGCCGGCCGTGCCGGCGGCCTGATCAGCTGGCCGAACAGCACGCCCATGGCCGCACCGGCGGCGAGCTGCGGCACCACGTCCCGCAGGAACACCCCGCCGGACACCAGCGTGGCCGCCGCCAGCGACAGCGTGGCCACGCCGAAGAGGGCGGCCGCGAGCCAGTGCGCGGGCAGGCGCCGGGCCCGGAGCACGAGCGTCACCAGCAGCGCGCCGAGGACCGCGAGCATGCCCTGCCAGCTCGCCACCCACCCGCCGAACGCCAGGCCCAGCACGACCGCGTACGGCGCGCGCAGGCGCGCCAGCCGCGCGGCCGAGGCGGCGGCGGTCTCGCGCACGTGCTCGGGACGCGGGCCGCGCATGACGAGGGCGATCAGGGTCAGCAGCGCGATCCCGACCAGGCCCAGCACGAGCGCGAGCCGGTAGGCGCGGTCCGGCAGGTATTCGAGCCGCGCCGTCCCCGAGGTCCCGGCCGGCAGCTCCCACGCCTGCTTCCAGCCGTCGATCCGTACGGGTTTCAGCGTCTTGCCGTTGATCTGCGCCCGCCAGCCGGCGTTGTAGTTCTCGTTGACGACGAGGAAGGAGTCCTTGGGCGCGGTCACCTTGACCTCGCGCTCGGACGTCGTCCAGGTGCTCTGCACGGCGGCCCCATCCACGCCGCGCGGCTTGTCGGGCAGCGTGCCCACCACCAGGTCGTCGATGGAGAACGACTCCCAGCCCGCGACCCGCACCCGGTTGTCGCCCTCCCGCAGAGCCGCCTTGGAGCAGCCGAGGATCTGCACCGGCCGCTGTTCGATCAGGTCGGCGAAGGTGCCGGCGACCTTGGTCTGGATCGTGCGCCCGTTCACCTCGATCCTGGGGCCGGCGCCGCAGGCGAGCCTGAGCGGGACGTCGGCGGGCCGGCCCACGGGGTTGACGCCGGGCACGACCAGCTCGGTCACCTGCAGCCGCTTCGAGTACGGCGTGAAGCGGAGCTTGAGGCTGGAGGTGACGAGCGGCTTGAACGTCAGGACGCCGTGCTCGTCGACCCGGCCCGCCCGGACGGCGCCGTTGTCGCCGGTCACGATCAGGTCCAGCGGCTGCTTGTCACCGCCGGGGCGGCCGACCTGGAGCCGGGCGATCCGCCGCTTGCCCTTCCAGGCGATGGTGAGCGTGGGCTCGGCGTCCTCGGCGGCGGGGACCCAGGTGGTGGTCAGGTCGCCGTCGAACGCCGATCTGGGCGACACCGGCGCGTCCAGGGTGAGCTGGGACGACCCGACCACACCGGTCAGACCCGCGCTGATGCGCGTGTACCGGTCGGCGAGCGCTGGATCTTTCAGCACGGCCGATCCCCGCACGTTCACGGTCGAGGCGGACTCCGCGCTGAAAGTCCGGTCGAACCCGTGCTCCTCGCCCGGCTTGGCGAGCGCCCCCGCGTTGCAGATCCACCGGAACTGGTTGCGCATGCAGGCGGACCGCTCGTCGAGCCCCCGGTCCATGACGAACACGTCGCCGCCCTTGCCCGGCAGCCGGATCGTCCGGCCGGGCGCGACCCCCGGGATCGACAGCTCGATGATGCCGACCCGCTGGCCGTAGCTCCACTCGCCGGACACGGTCTGGAGCACCTTGATCCGCACCCAGCTCGTGGGCCCGTCGGGCACGCGCAGCCGCTGCGGGTCCGTGACCCGCTCCACGTCCTGGGCCAGGCTCCCCGCCTCGGTCTCCACGGCCACCCGCTTGATCTCCTGGCCGAGCAGCAGGTCGGGGGTGAGCATCACCTGCAGGTACGGGATCCGCATCCGCGTCGGCAGGTCCACGCGCAGCCATTCGCCCTGCGGCGCCTTCGAGCCGTCGCTCTCCCAGCCGGTCTCCACGCTGCCGTCCATGGCCGCCCACGGGCCGCGGCCCGTCGTGCTGATCCCGGCGATCGCGTACGGGTCCGCGACCGAGGACGAGGCCGTGATGCCGGCGATCCCGTCGTACTCGGCGGTCGCGGTGTCGTCCAGCCAGCCGTCCTCCAGCAGGTCCAGCGCCCGTACGCCGGAGAAGTCGGCCTTCTTGTCGGCCGTCAGCGTGGGCGACCAGTTCGACCTGATCTCGCCGAACGAGCGCTCGCGCAGCCGCAGCGCGTCGCTGACCACGGTCGGCGCCTGGCGCTTGCCGGCATCGCCGTTGACCAGGACCGGGCCGTCGCCGAGCAGGCCCAGGTCGCCCATCGCGAGCAGGGAGTCCGGCCCGCCGCGCACGGCCAGCGCGTCCGCCACCGGCTGCACGGACACCAGGTCCGAGCTGCCCGTCACCTCGTACAGGTCGAGCGCGGGGAACGGCGCGTCCAGCGACTCCACGGCGTCGTCGCTGCCCTTGTCGCCGACGAGCTCGCCGAACGAGCGCACCCGCTTGATGCCGGGCGACTCGCGCAGCGCCTCGAAGATCCGGGCGGGCCAGGCGCCCTGGAGGTTCGCCCGGTTCAGGTCGTTCCTGACGAGCAGGTAGCGCACGCCCATCCTGCGCAGCACGGCCGTCAGCCCGGCCGAGCCGTGCCCCGCGGTGAGCCGCTGGTCGATGGCGTCGAGCAGCCTGGTCAGGCCCACCGAGCCCGGTGGCGTGATCTGCCTGGTCGTCCAGCGGGAGACCGACAGCGCCTGCATGGGCTCGTCCATCGGGCGGCCCCAGACGTACTCGCCGAACTTGGCGCCCGGCACGATCAGCACGCCGTCGTCCTCGGCGTTCTGGTTGAGCCAGGTCGCCGCCTCCCGCCAGTGCGCCGGCACCTCCTTGAAGTCGCCGGGCGCGGCCAGGCCCACGTTGAACACGGGCAGCACGAGGGCCGCGAACGCCGCCACCGACACCGCACGCAGCGGCAGCCGGGCCCGTACCAGCAGGTGGGCCAGCCCGAAGGAGAGCGCGAGGCGTACCAGCGGGTCGAACTTGCGCAGGTTGCGCAGCGGCGCGAGCGGGCCGTCGAGCAGCCAGCGCACCGGCTCGGCCACGATCGGCTCCAGGGCGCTCATGTGCCCGGCGACCAGCGCCGTCACGCCCACCAGGAACAGCGCCACCACGAACCCCTTGGCGGGCAGGTCACGGCGGGACAACCCGGCCAGGGCGAGCGCGGCCAGGAGGCCGGTGACCACGACCATGGTCGCGGAGGTGGCGATGGCGAACCCGGGCGGCTGGTCGAAGACGCCGTTGAGCGGCAGGTAACGCACCCAGTCGGAGGCGCCGCGCAGCACGTTCGTGAGCGAGGTGACCTGCGTGGTGATGCCGGCGGTCTCGGTGTACGGCAGGAACGAGAATGCGTACCGGCCCACGAGGAGCAGCGGCAGCGTCCAGAACAGGGTCGCGACGGACACGGCGGCCGTCCACCAGGCGAGCAGCCGCCAGCGCGGCACGGGGCGCGGCCTGGTGAGGATGAAGAGGACCGGGCCGACCATTACGGCCAGCACGGCGACCGCGTTCACACCGCCGCACAGCGCCACGGCCAGCGCAGACCTGACGGCCCCGCGCGCCCGCTGGCCCGTCTCCGAAGCGGTGAGCAGCGGGATCAGGATCCACGGCAGCATCGCGGCGGGCAGCCACTCGATCGAGATCTCGCCGAGAATGGACAGCGTGCGCGGGGCCAGCGCGTACGCCAGCGCGGCCACGAGCCGGGTCCCGGGGGTGCCGATGCCGAGCTGCCCGGCCAGCCGCTCCACGCCGAGGAACGCCACGCACATCAGCAGCGTCAGCCAGAGCCGCTGCGTCACCCACGGCTCGACGCCGGCCAGGTCTCCCAGGGCGAAGAACGGGCCTATCGGGAAGATGTAGCCGGCGACCTGGTTCTGGAGCTGGCCGAAGTGCTGCAGGTCCCACAGGTGGGCGGCGCGCTCCAGCCAGCCGAGGGGGTTGAGGGCGAGGTCCATCTTGGTGTCGGAGATGAGATTGCCCGGCCGGGTGGTGAACGCCAGGACGGCGAAGCCTAGGGAGCAGATGAACAACCACCAACGCCGCCGCACCCGCTCACCGGCACTCCCCCCTCCGGCCCGCAGCCCACCCGCCGACCTCGTGGCACCCGACCCTCCTGCAGGCCCGCCGTCGCCCGCCGAGTTCCCGGTACCCGGCACTACGGCACGCTCGCCGCCTGCCGAGTTCCCGGCGCCCGGTCTTCCCGCTCGCCCGCTGTCGCCCGCCGTCGCTCCGGCTCCCGGCCCGTCGGCCGCCGCGCCGCCGCCTTCCATCCGCGCACTCGCGGTCGGCTCGGCCCCGCGCCATCCGGCGGGCGGTCGGGGCGAGCGCCCCTCAGCCGACGTCTGCCCGCCCTCACGTCGGCCGGTGCCTGGGCGGCCGGCGACGAGGCGGTCGGTGGGGGGTTGCTTGGGCGATCGCCCGGCCACGAGCCGGTCGATCGGCGGTTTGCGGGTCACCGGGCCTCCCAGCCGGGCTCCACGGCGTGGCCGAGCATCAGTGCGGTGAGGCGTTCCGCGCTGCGGTCCCAGGAGAAACGGTCCGCCCATTCCCGACATTTCACGGAATAAGTGTCGTCCACCTCATCGAGTGCGGCGGCGATCCCCTTCGCCAGCCCCGTCCCCTCAGGCAGCAGCCACCCCGTCTCACCAGGCCGTACCGCATCCCGCAACCCGTCCACGTCGAACGCCACCGTCGGCACCCCCAGCGCCGCGGCCTCCAGCACGCTGAGCCCCCAGCCCTCCCCCTGCGAGGCGCTCACGTGCACCCAAGCCCGCGCGACCAGCCGCGCCTTGTCCTCCTCCGGCAGGTAGCCGTGCATGGTGACGCCCTCGGGCAGCCGGGCGCGCAGCGCGCCCTCCTCGGGCCCGCGGCCGATGATGTCCACGGTCAGGCCGGGCCAGCGCTCCCTGAGCTCCGCCACGGCGTCGAGCAGCAGGTGAACGCGCTTGTGCGCGACGAGCCGCCCCAGGCAGACGAGCCGCGGCGCCGGGCTCCGCACCACGTTCCCGGGCTCGGCGATGCTGACCCCGTTCGGCACGATGTGCACCGGCCCGTCCCATCCGAGCCGTTCCCGCATGGCCCGCACCGTGGACGGCGAGACGGCCACGCTCGCGTGCCGCCGGTAGCTCCACCTGGCCACCGGCCCCTCCAGGAACCGCCCGAACGCCGCCAGCCACCCCGGCATGTGCATCCCGAACTGCCGGTCGTGCACGTGGTGCATGACGCAGAACACCTTGGTACGCCGCCGCACGACCCACGGGGTGAAGAACGGGATCCCGTTCTGGCAGTCGAGCACCACGTCGAAGCGCCCGCGCCGGACCAGCAGCCAGCACAGCACCAGCGGATAGACGGTGAACACACCGCCCATCCGCACGATGCGTACCCCCTGGACGGTCTCCCCCCGGCCCTGCCCCTGCGCCCGCGCGGTGACGAAGCAGACCTGGTGGCCCGCCCGCGCGAAGCGGCGGGCCAGCTCCCAGGCGAACGTCTCAGCGCCGCCCGCCTGGGGATGCCAGGGGTCACGCCAGTTGACTACAGCGATCTTCACGGATATCCGACGGGGTCGAGCGGGGGTTCCCAGGCCGGGCGCGCGGCGGGACGCGGCTGGGCGCGCAGCCGCAGCCAGATCCTGCCCAGCTCCATCACGATGCCGAACGTGTGCCGGGCCGGGGAGAAGCGCGAGCCGGGCATGTCGTGCCAGCGCACGGGGATCTCCTTCACCGACGAGCCCCGGTGCACGCAGCGTGCGAGCAGCTCGACGTCGAAGGCGAAGCCGGGGGTGCGCAGCTGCGCGGCGCTCTCGCGGGCCAGCGCACCGTCGAAGAACTTGAAGCCGCACTGGGTGTCGCTCACCCCCTGCACCAGCACGCCCGCCAGCGCGCGGAACCCGAAGGCGCCCAGCTCGCGGACCTTGCTGTGGCGGTTCTCGACATGGGAGTCGAGATGCGCCCTCGACCCGATCACCACCCGCTCCCCGGACAGCAGCTGTCCGAAGGCGACGTCGATGGCGTCGAGGTCGGTGGCCATGTCGGCGTCGACGAACCCGACGAACGGCGCACTCGTGCCGAGCAGCCCAGCGCGTACGGCAGCGCCTTTGCCCGGAACGGGGCACCGGACAAGGCGAACGGGCACGGGGCCACGCGGCCAGTCCCTGACGATCTCGGCCGTGCGGTCCGTGCTGTTGTTGTCGACGACGATGACGGCGGTCGGGAACGGCATTCGGGCAAGCTTCGCGCACAGCTGCAGGAGGCCCCCGGGAAGTCGTCGTTCCTCGTTGTACGCGGGAATGACGATCTCAAGCAGTGGTGGTCGGCTCGTCTCCTCGTCCCCTGGTGGAGAGGGCGGCATGTCGGCTCGGGTTACCGGTCGCCGTAGAAGTAGAGAGGCTGGTTGACCGGCGTGGCGGTGGCGCCGGTGAGAGAGACGGTGGTGACCGTCGCCACGAGAGCCGCTACGGCGACGCCGATGATCGCTGCTAAGAGGATCTTTATCACGGGGGGTTCCTCCTTGAGCAATGGAGCGGACCGTCCCCAACCTAGAACCAATTCTTGCTACTCGGAAGTAGCTCTACAAAATCTTTATAAATCCCCAGATCAGGGCATCTGTCGTGACGGGAGCGGCCCGTCGAACCGGTACAGTCGCAGGTCACCCCCATCGACCAACATCCTCGCGTTCCGTAGCCACAAGCCGAAACGCTGCCGTTCTTCAACTGTCCCGGCGTTGACTATCACGTAGCGAAATCCGGCCGCGGGAAGGTCGGGCGAAGGCCCTTCTAGTACGTGTTCTACTCCCTGGGCGCGCGGATCCTCGCTCTTGACGGCCATGCCGCCGACCCGTACCACGTCGTTGGAGACCACCCTCCGGCCGGGCACGGCGAAGAAGCGCTGCGCCGGATCCAGCACGGCCCGGCCCCCGTTCCACGGGAAACGCCGGTAGGACTCGAACGGCAGCACCAGCACGTCCCCGCCCGCCGGATCGCGCCGGATCACCTCGCGCGCGGCCGTCCAGCTCTCCGGATAGGAGACGGAGCCGAGCGCTCCGAGCGACCCCCACGCCATGGTCGGCAGCACGACCACCGGCACCAGCGCCATCGCGCCGACCCACACCCGATCGCGCGCGACCGACTCGACGAGCAGCCCGAGCCCCAGCGCCGCCACCAGCGCCAGCGGCGCCACGAACTGCTGGGCGTCCCTGAACACCGCGAACCCGCCCCACACCCCGACGAGCCACGCGAACGCCTGCCTGCCGGGCTCGCTCACCCCCACGCACGCGATGCCCAGCCCGACGGCCGCCGCCACGGCCAGCCCCTTCTTGTACGGCACCGCGCTCCGCAGGAAGAAGACCACCCCGGTCAGCACGAGCAGCAGTCGGGCCAGCGCCCCCGCGAAGGTGCCGTAACCCGGCGGCACCGCGTACGCGTTCCAGATCCCGCCCAGCGACAGCAGGCTCCCGACCGCCCCGAACGGCGTGTCGGCCCTGGCCGCGAACGCGTACACGCCCACCGGGTCGCCGGCGATCCCCTCGGGCCGCAGCGCGGTCGCCACCAGCCACGGCAGGCTGAAGGCCGCCAGGACCCCGGCCACGACCAGGAACCGGCGGGCCACCGGAAGCACCGTGATCGCGGTGACCGTCATCGCCGCGAACCCGCCGACCGCGGCGGGCAGCATGGCCGGCGCGACCCGCCGCCCCGTCCACGCGGCCCGCACCACCCAGGGCAGCCCGGCGTACCCGAGCAGCAGCGCCCACTGCCCCATGAGCAGCCGCTCGGCCACGTACGGGTTCCACACGTAGAACGCGCCCGCCACCAGCCGCGGCCCCAGGGACTCCGACGGCAGCAGCAGCGCGGCGCCCGAGCACCCCAGCACGAAGACCGCCAGCAGGATCGCCTTCTGCACCAGCTCCGCCGGGATCACCTGAGCCAGCACGGTCACCACCGCGTCGCTCGGGACGACCCGCGCGGCCCCGCCCGCCAGCCCGAACGTCCACGCGCTGAACCCCGGATCCGGCACGAACACCATGTCCTGGATCAGCGTGAACCCCCAGCCCAGCGCGGGTCCGAGCGCCAGGCAGCCGAGCGCGAGCCCGAGGAGGGCGGAGGCGTGCCCGGCTCGGGGCGTGTGCGGCATCCCGCTATGACATCACAACCCTGCTACGGCCATTCCACCGCCGACCTCCGGCGTGGTTGAGTCGTCGCGGGGGTGATGGGGAGCGGTGGTTGCGGCTGGGGCGCGGCAGTGGCTACGCGGCGGCGACGCGGTGCTCGCCGCCGGCCTGGTGATGGTCGCGGTCCAGCTCGTGTGGAAGTTCGAGCTGGTCGGGCGGACGTATTTCCGCCAGGACGACTTCATGTTCATCGCCAGGGGCCTGGAGAACCCGCTGTCCTGGGACTACCTCATGCGGATCGACTTCGGCCACCTGATGCCGGGGGCGTTCGCGATCCACTGGGCGATGGGGCGGCTCGGCGTCTACAACGACGCCCTCGCGCACGTGCTCACGATCAGCCTGCAGGCGGCGGCCGGACTGGCGGTGTTGCGGCTGCTGCGGCTGCTGTTCGGCACGCGTCCGGCCATCCTCGTGCCGCTCGGGTTCTACCTGCTGACGCCGATGACGATCTCGGGGCTGTCGTGGTGGGCGGTGGTGGCCGAGACGCTGCCGTTCCAGATCGCGCTGCCGATGGCGCTCGGCTCGCACGTGCTCCACACCCGCACCGGGCGCTTCAGGCACGCGGTGGCGGCGGCCGCGTGGACGGTGTTCGGCATGGTCTTCTTCGTGAAGGCGCCGTTCATCCTGGTGCTGGCCTTCGTGCTCACCCTCGGCTGGCTCGGCGGGCGGCGGCAGTGGCGGGCGTGGCTGCTCTACCTGGGCGTGCTGATCCCGTACGCGGTGCTGTTCTTCCGGCAGTTGTTCACGTCGGTTCAGCTCACGCACGACACGTTCCGGCCGGTGCTGCCCACCGCCGAGGTCGCGGCGAAATCGGCGTGGACGCTGCTGACCGGCTCCCTCGTGCCCACGTCTCTGGGCGGGCCCTGGCGGTGGCAGCCGATCGGCGAGGACTACGCGCTGGCCGCCACCCCTCCCGTGCTCATGTGGGCGAGCCTGGCGGTCGCCGTCGTCGCCGTGACGGTGTCTGTGATCTGGCGGCGGCGGGCCTGGCTGGCGTGGCTGACGCTGCTGGGCTACTTCCTGCTGGCCGACGTGGTGCCGATCATGCTGGGGCGGGTCGAGGCGCTCGGTCCTGATCTGAGCGGATTCGAGCTGCGGTACATCTCCTCCACCGCCACGGTCGTGGCCCTGGTCATCGGGCTGGCGTTCATCCCGGTCGAGGGCGAGGAGCGGCCCTGGCGCCGTCCTGCGCTGCGGCTCAGGTGGGCGTGGGTGCCGGTGGCGGCGGTGTTCGCGGCGGGCTCGGTGTGGTCGGTCGCCGCCTACGCCGACCGCCCGCTCGGCGCGAACGTCAGGAGCTACGTACGGACCGCCGCGCAGGCGCTCGCCCGGGTGCCGGCCGGCTCGGTCATCCTGGACACGCACGTGCCGGCCAAGATCGCGTTCCCGGTGTTCTTCTACGACTACGCGCTGCACTCGCGCATCCTGGGCCCGACCGCGCCGCGCCAGATCACCTGGGCCAAGCAGCTCACGGGCCCCATGCCCGTGCCGCTGATCTTCGACGAGCAGGGCCGGCTGCGCCCGGTGGCGATCGACGGCGTCACGATCCCGGCCGGCTCCGCCTGCAAGCCCGTCGGCCGGGCCGAGGTGCGCTTCCGGCTGCCCGTCCCGATCGAGGACGGCGAGCACACCGTCCAGATCTCCTACCTGAACGGTGCCAAGACCACCCTGAACGTGCGCATGGGGCTCGCGCAGAGCGTCGTGCCCGCGGGCAAGGACCTGGGCACGACGTACGCGACGATCATCGGCGGCGGGAACGAGCTGGCCATCCGCGCGGACGGCCCCGGCTCCTGCGTCGGCGAGATCAGGATCGGTACCCCTGTGCCCGCCGAGGACGTCTCGCCCATTCCCCCGCTGCCTGTCCGCTAGTCCCTGGGCAGGCCCAGCATGCGCTCGCCGATGATGTTGAGCTGCACCTCCGTGGTGCCGCCGTAGATGGTCATCGCCCTGGTGGCGAGCACCGCGCGGTTCCAGTAGCCCGGGTCGCCGAGCTTCATGTCGGCCCCCACGACCGCCGCCGGGCCCAGCAGGTCGACCGCCGTCTCGGAGACGTGCTGGGCGTGGGAGGTGGACAGCAGCTTGCGTACGGACGCGTCCGCGCCCGGCTCGGTGCCGGCGAGCTGC
This sequence comes from Nonomuraea sp. NPDC005650, assembly GCF_040605375.1. Lineage (NCBI taxonomy): Bacteria > Bacillati > Actinomycetota > Actinomycetes > Streptosporangiales > Streptosporangiaceae > Nonomuraea > Nonomuraea sp. NPDC005650. The sequence goes on along the minus strand of NZ_JBEXCR010000007.1, from coordinate 242,128 downwards.
TTGAGCGTGACCCGCAGCGACAGCGCGTTGATCGAGTGACCCTCGCAGACCACCGCGGCCACCTGCTGCGCCTCGGCCGGCGTCAGCTCGCGGCCGAGGCGGCCGATCAGGCCGAGCAGGTCGGGCACGGACGCGCCGGTGCCGCCGGAGCCGGACGACAGCGAGACGCGCTCGTTCGAGAGCGTGTTGCGGGCGACCTTCCAGCCGTCGCCGACCTCGCCCACGACCAGGTCGTCGGGGACGAAGACGTCGTCGAGGAAGACCTCGTTGAACAGGTTCTCGCCGGTCATCTCGGTCAGCGGCCGGACCGTGACGCCCGGGGCCTTCATGTCGACCAGGAAGTACGTGATGCCCTCGTGCTTGGAGCCCGCGCTGGAGTTGCGGGCGATGCAGATGCCCCACTCGGCGATGTGGGCGACGGAGGTCCAGATCTTCTGCCCGGTCAGCTTCCAGCCGCCCTCGACCTGCTCGGCCTTCATCTGCAGCGAGGCCAGGTCGGACCCGGCGCCGGGCTCGGAGAACAGCTGGCACCAGATCGTCTCGCCGCTGAGCGTCCTGGGCAGGAAGCGCTCCTGCTGCTCCCGGGTGCCGTACACGGCGATGGACGGCACCACCCACGCGCCGATGATCATCGCGGGCAGCCTGACCTTGGCGGCCTTGAGCTCCTGGGCGATCAGCACCTGCTCCAGCGGCTTGGCGTCGCGGCCCCACGGCCTGGCCAGGTGCGGCATGACGAAGCCGCGCTCGGCCAGGGCCCGCTTCTGCTCCTGGCCCTCCAAGCGGGCGATCTCCGCGATCTCGGCACGGATCGACTCGCGCAGCTCCTCGGCGTCCTCCGGCAGGTCGATCTGCATCTCGCGGCCGACGCCCTGCAAGGCCAGCCCGCTCACCTTGGCCGCCCACTCCGACGAGGAGCCGAGCAGGGCGCGCAGGGTGAGCGCGCGGCGGTAGTAGAGGTGGACGTCGTGCTCGAAGGTGTAGCCGATGCCGCCGAACGTCTGGATGGCGTCCTTGGCGCACTGCACGGCGGCGTCGGGGGCCATCACGCCCGCGATGGCGGCGGCGTACTCCAACTCCGTGGCTGCGCTGATGGTCGCGCTCCCTCGGGCCTCCGTTGGCGTCGGGCTGAACGCCCTCGCTCTCTCCGGCCCGGCTCGCCGCTCCGCGGCCCTGGTGGCGTCCCACACCGTGGCGCGGGCCTGCTCCAGCGCGACCAGCATGCGGGAGAGCTTGTGCTTGATGCCCTGGAACTGGCCGATCGGGCGGCCGAACTGCACGCGTACCTTGGCGTACTCGGCGGCGGCCGTGACGCACCACGAGGCCAGGCCCGCGGCCTCGGCGCCGAGCAGGATCGCGGCGAGGTTGAGCACGTCGGGGCGCTGGACGCCGCCCAGGATGCCCTCGGCGGGCACCACCAGCTCCGACAGCTCCACCTTGGCCACCGGCCTGGTCAGGTCCAGCGACTTGACCTCGGTGACGGTGGCGGCGGAGGCGTCGACGAGGATCCACTCCTCGCCGTCGTCCGTGGCGACCGGCAGCACGAGCGCGTCGGCCAGCGAGCCGCCGAGCACGGGGTCGGCCGTACCGGAGACGACCAGGGAGCCGTCCTCGGTGCGGGTGCCGGTCAGCGTGCCGGTCAGCGCCACGGCGGCGGTGCGGGAGCCGTCGGCGAACGACTCGAGGTGCTCCGGGCGCTTGGAGGCGTTGATCACGGCACTGGCCAGCACGGTCGGCAGGTAGGGCCCGGGGGCCATGCGCTCGGCCAGCGCCTCGACGGCCACGGCCGCCTCCAGCAGCCCGTAGCCGGAGCCGCCGTACTCCTCGGGCAGGTGCAGGCCGAGCAGCCCCTGCTCGGCGAGGCCCGCCCAGAACGGCGGACGCCCGTCCGTCCCGGCGCGCAGCAGCTCGGACGGGATATTCCGCTCGGCCCAGCCGCTCACCGACTCACGAAGCGCCTCGTGCTCCTCGCTCAACCCGATCGCCATGCTCATCCTCCATGCCAGGTCCGACCCATGCCCAGAACCATATTCTAGAGGATGCTTCTGGCCTAGAGCGGTCGAACCCGTTGGACGAGGGTGTTGATGTCCCGCCAGTGCTTCTTGTTCGTCTCGGGGATGGAGGCCAGGAGCATCGCGGGCTTGGTCTTGCCCACCTCCACGACCGTCACCATGGCCTGGGCGACCTGCTGCTTGCCGTTGAAGGTGTAGGTGACCTGGTAGCCGAGCGTCCAGCCCTTGCCGACCGGGATCTTCTGGGAGGCGGTCCAGGCGAGCGTGGCGCCCGCGGGGTACTGCGTGCGGAGCGACCAGCGGGCGGCCTGGGTGGCCAGCTCGCGGTAGTCGGCGTCCTTCGAGGGCTTGGTCGTGGGCGAGTCACCCGGGAACATGGCCGAGGCGACCACCGTGTGCGGGACGGCCACCTTGCCGATGCGCTGCGCGATGGAGAACGGCGGGAACGACTTGGCGTTCCACGGCGCGGCCAGCCGGGGGTAGGTGATCCCGGCGTTCTTGTCGCCGATGAGGCCGGTGACCACGGAGGCCGTGCCCGACAGCGTCGGGTACGCCTTGCTCTTCGGCACCGGCGGCAGCACGATCGGGCTCTCGGTGGCGGTCGGGGCGACCGACCCCGAGGGGGCGCCCGAGCTCGGCACGGGGGCGACGGGGGCCACCTGCTCGGCCGGCTGCTTGTTGGTCGGCACGTCGCCGGAGAAGACCACGAAGATCAGGAACACGGCCAGGACGGTGGCCAGGATGGCGCCCAGAAGATAGACGGCCTTGATCGGGATGTCGCCGATGCCGCGCCTCGGCGGCTTGGGGATGGGCAGCGGCGGGGACGGGGGCGGGTACAGCGGCTGCTGCTGCATCGGTGGCTGCGGGAGCGGGCCGGGACCGCCCCGATTGACCGGGGGCTGCGGAGGAGGGGGCTGCTGGCCAGAAGGCTGCTGGACGGGAGGCTGCCGGGCAGGGGGCTGCTGCGCCGGCGGGTTGCCTGCCGGGGGCCGGAGGGGTACGGACGGACCCGCCGCCGGCGGCCGGGGGATCTTGACCGTCTCCTCGGCGGGCAGGACGACCTTGCGGAACGGGGTGGTGGGTGAATCGTATGAAGGTCTCTTGTCGCCGACGTCCGCCATGACCTTGAGGTTACGTCACGAGAGAGCAGGATAATTCCTCTAATACCCCTGCAGAATCTAATTCTGTAAGGTCTGCGGACATGAGGGGTTTCTATGAGATCGCAGCCCATGACCCTGAACGTCCCGCCCTCCTCGGTGACGCCCGCGCCACTTACGGTGAACTTCTCGCCCGGGTGAACCAGGCCTCCAACGGGCTGACGGCCCGCGGCGTCGCCCCCGGCGACCCTGTCGTCACCGTGTTGAAGAACGGGCTCGACGCCCTCACCATGATGCTCGCGACGTACCAGATCGGCGCCTACCTCGTCCCCGTCAACTGGCATTTCACCGCCGAGGAGATCGGCTACATCACGGCCGACTGCGGGGCCGAGGTGGTGGTCTCGCCGGACGCCCGCACGGTCGCCGAGCTGACCGACGGGCAGCCCGCCACCGCACCCGCGCTCCGGCGGGCCGGGTCCATGATGCTCTACACCTCCGGGACGACGGGACGCCCGAAAGGGGTACGTCGGCGGCTGCTGGACCTGACGCCGGAGGAGCTGTACCCGATCCTCATGCGCAAGAGCTGGCGCCACTTCGGGCTGCCGCTCGGCGGGGTGCACCTGGTGTGCTCGCAGCTCTACCACTCGGCGCCGTACGGGCAGGCCATGATGGCGCTGCAGTTCGGGCACGCGATCGTCGCGCCCGAACGGTTCGAGGCCGTCGAGGCGCTGCGGCTGATCGAGCGGCATCGGGTGACGAACGCGTTCATGGTGCCCACGATGTTCCATCGGCTGCTGGGAGTGCCGGAGCGGGAGTCGTACGACCTGTCGTCCCTCACCCACCTGTACCACGGGGCGGCGCCGTGCCCGCCGGCCACCAAGCAGGCGATGATCGACTGGCTAGGGCCCGTGCTGTGGGAGTACTACGGGTCCACCGAGGCGGCCGTGGCGACCATGGTGTCCTCTGAGGAGTGGCTGGCCAGGCCGGGCACGGTCGGCAGGGCGCTGGACGGGATGTCGTTCACGATCGTCGGGGAGGACGGCCAGGAGGTGGGGCCGGGCTCGCCGGGGCTGGTCTACATCGGCGGGATCAACCGGTTCGAGTACCACCGCGCCCCTGACAAGACGGCGGCGGCGATGCGCGGCCAGGCGTACACGCCCGGGGACATCGGCTACCTCGACGACGACGGTTACCTGTTCCTGCTGGACCGGCGGACCGACCTGATCATCTCCGGCGGGGTCAACATCTACCCCGCCGAGATCGAGGCGGCGCTGCTCGAACACCCCGCCGTGACAGACGTGGCCGTGATCGGCGTACCGGACCCGGAGTGGGGGCACAAGGTCGTGGCGCTCGTGCAGCCGGCGGCCGGCGCGGTGACCGGGGACGAGCTCACGGCCGAGCTGCTGCGGCACTGCGCGCCCCGGCTGGCCAGGCTCAAGCATCCCCGGGTCATCGAGTACCGGGAGTCGCTGCCGCGCACGCCGACAGGCAAGCTGAGCAGGCACGACGTGCGGGAAGCGTATCTTTCTGGCTGAGCTGGGAAGAGTCCTGCCATGAGGAGGATCGCCACGGGACTGGCCGCCGCTTTCGTGCTGCTCGTGGGTTGCGGTCCTCCTCCCACCACCAACGCCACGCCCTCGGCCACGCCGTCGTCTCCTTCGCCCCGCACGCCGTCGGCGGCGAACCCTTCCGTGGCCTCGCTGCACTCGCTGGAGTCGGCGTACGAGGACGTCATCGCCAACGTCCTGCCGTCCATCGTGCAGATCACGACCAAGGTCGGGCTCGGGTCCGGCATCGTGTTCGACACCGCGGGACACATCATCACCAACGCCCACGTCGTCGGCCAGGCCTCCAAGATGGAGGTCACGATCGCCACCGGCGGCCCGCCGCGCTCGGCCAGGCTGGTCAAGTCCTTCAACGCGGGGGACCTGGCGGTGATCAAGGTGGACAGCCCGAACGGGTTGCGGCCGGCGCGGTTCGGCGACTCGTCCAAGCTGCGGGTCGGGCAGATCGTGCTCGCCATGGGCAACCCGCTGGGCCTGTCAGGCAGCGTGACGAACGGGATCGTCTCGGCCCTCGGCCGTACCGTCTCGGAGCCGCAGGAGGCCGGCTCCCCCGGCGCCACGATCGCCGGCGCCATCCAGACCTCGGCCGCCATCAACCCGGGCAACAGCGGCGGGGCGCTCGTGGACCTGGCGGGCGACGTCATCGGCATCCCCACGCTCGCGGCCACCGACCCTCAACTGGGCGGGGGCGCCGCGCCGGGCATCGGGTTCGCGATCCCGAGCAACACCGCGAGAGACATCGCCACCCAGATCGTCAAGTACGGCAAGGTCACCAGCAGCCACCGGGCCGCGCTCGGCATCCAGGGCAGCACGGTGATCGGCCTCGACGGGGAGCCGATCGGGGTGGGCGTGATCCGGGTCGGGCCGGGCGGCGGGGCCCAGAAGGCGGGGATCAAGGCCGGTGACGTGATCGTCTCGATCAACGGCAAGGACACGCCGACGATGGCGTCCCTCTCGGAGCTGCTCGCCACCCTCAAACCCGGGGACCAGGTCAAGGTGGAGATCCAACGCGCGGACGGCACCACGGCGACGGTCACCGTCACCCTGGGCCAACTCCAACCCGAATGACACCCGGCCACCGCCCGCCGTCACTGCTTGGCGGTGAAGACGATCTCGACCCGCCGGTTCTGCGCCCGGTTCTTCTCCACCGGCTTCCCCTGCACCACGTTCGGCCGCCGCGGCCGGCTCTCGCCGTACCCCCGCGCCTGCAGCGTCACCCCCGCCCCGGTGAGCAGCCCGCGCATGTCCGTCTCCACGGCCTGCGCCCGCCGCCGCGACAGGGTGAGGTTGTACGCGTCGCTCCCCTGGTCGTCCGTGTGCCCCTCGATCCGGACCACCCCGCCCGCCCCGTCGTCGTTCACCTTCGCGGCCACCTCCCGCAGCCGCTGCCTGGCCTTGGCGGTCAGTTGCCACTTGTCCAGCGCGAACAGCACGTCACTGGTCAGCGAGACCGTCACCTGGCGCCCCTGCTTGGTCTCGCTCTCGGTGCCGTCCAGCGACTCGACCTCGCCGATGATGTCCTCGACGGGCAGCACCAAGTCCTCGACGGCGCCGACGGCGTCGGACGGCGCGCTGGGCGCGGGGGTCGGCGACAGGACGAGGGCGAGGACGACGCTAAGAGATCGGAACATCGGTGAGCACGCCGATCATGGGCATCTCAATGTTGATCTTCGTGACGTCCGCGGGAGGCGCCGCGAACACCGCGTACAGCGTGGAGGCATCCCCCTTGTTCAGGAACTGGCCCTGGGTGCCGGAGCAGACGCACTTCGCGTTCTGGTCGGTGCCGTTGCGGGCCACGCGGTAGCGCTTGGCGTTCACCGGGTCGATCAGGGAGACGGCGGAGACCGTGTAGTCGAGCGTGCCCGTGCTCAAGCCGTTGTGGACATTGACCTTGCCGTCGAGCGCAGTGATCGTCCAGTTGAGGCTGAGCGTCCTGCCCTGGCGCTTGAGCGCGGTGATGTCGACGCGGGCCTTGCCGCGCTGCCCGGCCCCGTACACGTCGGCCTCGCGGCTGGCGATCGCCCTGGTCTCCTGCGGGGGCGCTTCTTCCGCCTTGGCAGTGGCCACGGGTTCGGTGGTGCTTTCCCTGACGGGCTGGGGCTGCTTCTCCTCGCCGCCGCCGCCGGCCTGCCGCCCCGGGAGCGCACCGCAGCCGGCCAGCGCGACGGCCGCGACCGCCAGCGCGATCGTCTTTCGCATTGTGAGATCACCTTCGTTGTCGGGGATGTGGCCCTCACCGTAGGGGAGCGACGTTCAGGATCCGCATAGTCCGCTATATCCGCCTACGGACCTCCTGCGCGAGCCGGTCGGCCTCCGCTCTGCCCTGCTCGTCACCGAGGCGGTCAAACTCTCCCATAGCACGCGTAAGCGCCTCAACCGCACCTTCGACATCATGGAGGTCCAGCGCGGCCCGGGCGAGCGCCATCAGTGCCTGCGCGGTGCCCCGGCGGTCCCCGTACGAGCCGAACGTCTCCAGCGCCTCGCGCGCGGAGCCGGCCGCGACCCCGGGCGCGCCTTCCGCCCTGGCGATCTCGGCCAGTACGAGCAGCGCCCCCGCCTCGGGCAGCCGGTCGCCCAGGCGGCGGTTGATCCGCAGCCGCCGCTCCACGCGGTCGCGGGCCTCGGCGAGCCGGCCTTCTCCCAGGTGCAGCCTGCCCAGGTCGAGCAGCGCCTCCGCCTCGCCACGCGGGTCGCCGAGCTCCTGGTACGCGCTCAGGCTCTCGTTGAGCCGGCCCTCGTCCCTGCGCGACGCGCCCAGCGCCCGTAAGGCGTCGGCCCGCCCGCGCCGGTCGCCGGCCTCCTCGAAAACCCGCAGGGCCCGTACGAACGCCTGCTCGGCCTCCGCCGGGCGGGTCTGGACCAGGCCGAGCCGCAGGGTGATCCTGGCCAGCTCCAGCCCTTCCACCAGCGGCTGGGCCGCCCGCAGCGCCGCGACCGCCGACTCCGTGCGCCCCTCGGCCCGGTGCAGGTCGGCCAGGCCCCGGAGCAGGAGCGCCTCGCCGTGCCGGTGGCCCGCCGCCCTGGCCGCGTCCAGCCCGGTCGCCGTGGTGGCGTGCCAGTCGTCGTGGTGCGCGCCCAGCTCGAACAGCGGGGTGAGGTAGAACGCCAGCCGCCAGGCGGCCTCGTACAGGCCCACCCGGTAGAAGTCCTCGACGGTCGCCACCAGGAACCGGCGCTCGGCGCCCAGCCAGCGAGCCTCGTGCCGCAGCCGGCCGGTCTCCAGCCCCTGCCCGTCCGGCCGCCGATCGGGCAGGTGGACCTCGGTGCGGCCGGAGCCGGGCTCGGCGGGCAGGAGGGAGGCTCTGGCCTGCCTGGTCCGTTCGAGGATCGCGCCCGCGATGACGGCCAGCACGCGTCCCGGGCCGCCTCCCTCCTCTGCGAGGCGTTCTGCGGCGTAGAGCCTGGTCAGGTCGTGCCAGCCGTACCGCTCCTGACCGGCCTCGTCCAGGCCGCGCGACTGCAGCAGCCCGGCCTCCGCCAGCGGCTCCAGGTCCGTGCCGAACACCCACGACGCGAAGTCGGGCGCCGACAGCGCGCCGAGCCCGCGCAGCAGCCGCCGTTCCGGGTCCGCCAGGCCCCGGTAGCCGAGCGCGAGGCTGCCGCGCACGGCGAGGTCGCCCGCGCTGAGCTCGTCGAGCCTGCGCCGCTCGTCGCCCAGCCGGCCCGCCAGGTGGTCGAGCGTCCAGCCGGGTTTCCTGGCCAGCCGGGAGCCGGCGATGCGCAGGGCCAGGGGCAGGTGGCCGCAGAGCCGTACGATGCGCAGGGCCGCCTCGGGCTCGGCCCGCACCCGCTCGTGCCCGGCCACCTCGCCGAGCATCGCGACGGCCTCGTCCCCGTCGAGCACCCCCATCTCGTACGCCCGCGCCGCCTCCAGCCCGGCCAGCGGCGACCGGCTCGTGACCAGGGTGAGGCTGCCGGGACCTGTCGGCAGCAACGGGCGCACCTGGGCCTCGTCGGCGGCGGCGTCCAGCACGACGAGCAGCCTCTTGCGGGCCGTCATGCTCCGGTAGAGCCGCACCCGCTCGTCCAGCGCCGGCGGGACCGCGCCGTCCGGGCAGCCCAGCGAGCGCAGCAGGTCCTCCAGCACCGCACCGGGCGGCCTGGCGCCGAGCGAGGCGTAGAGCCGCCCGTCCGGGCGCTCCAGCCCGGTGGCGGCGTGCACCGCGACGGCCGACTTCCCGCAGCCGGGCGGGCCGTGCAGGACGAGGTGCACGGGCGCGGACGCGTGCTCGCGAGCGGTCCGGACAATCCACTCGACGACGGGCGATCGGCCGACAAAATCGGAGATGTCGGGGGGTAGCTCGTCGACCGGGCCCCGGTCGACGCCTGCGGGTGCCGAGGGGCGGCTCTCGCCGGCCAGGACCCGCCGGTGGGCGTCGGTCAGCTCGGCGCCCGGCTCCAGGCCCAGCTCGTCCACCAGCGTCCGGCGCGCGTCCTGGTAGGCCCCGAGCGCCTCCGACCGGCGTCCCGCCTGGTCGAGGGCTTCGATCAGGCGCGCCCACGCGCGTTCGCGCAGCGGGTGCGCCCCGGCCAGCGCCCGCAGTTCCCCCACCACCTCCGCGCCCCGGCCCAGGCGCAGATCCAGCTCCACGCGCTCCTCCAGCGCGGTCAGGCGCAGCTCCTCCAGCGATACGGCGTGCGTCCGGCGCAGCACGGACGACTCGACGTCGGCCAGCGCCTGCCCCCGCCACAGCCCCAAGGCCGCCCTGAACCCGTCGGCCGCCTCCGCCACCCGGCCCGCCGCCCGAGCCTGCCGGGCCCCGCCGACCAGCCGCTCGAACCGATGGCAGTCGACCTCGTCCCGCTCGACGTCGATCAGGTAGCCGCCCGGCACGGTGTGGATGCCGTCCACGAGCTTGCGCAGCGCGCTGACGTACACCCTGAGCACCGACCCCGCCGAGGCCGGCGGCCGGTCGTCCCACACCACGGACATCAGCCGTTCGACCGGCACCGTCTCACCGGCCGACAGCAGCAGCGCGGCCAGCAACGTGCGGTGCTTGGCCGGCCCCGGCACCTGGCCGGCCTCGATCCGCAGCGGCCCGAGCACGCCGAAGCGCACGTTCACGCACCTCTCAGCATCACTTGCCCGCCGGCCTGAGCGCGAAGGAGTCGAAGCGGACGCGTGCGGAGGCGGTGGCGCCGGAGGCGGCGTGGACGCCCGACTCGCCGGGGCCGTAGGGCGCGTCGGCGTCGGACGCCTCCGCGACCAGGCGTTCGTTCAGCCACATGCGTAGCGTCACCTTGCCCCCGCTCTCGCCGCACTCCGCAACGACGCGGTTGACGGCCGCGCTCTGCGCGTCCGCCGGGCCGTACAGGGTCGTGCCCCGGGTGCCCGTGCGGCGCTTGACGATCGTGACCTTGCCCGAGCCGCTCACCCCGAACTCGTAACGATCTCCGGAGCTCGCCGAGCCGTGGCACCACACACCGTACTCCCCGGTCCCTTCCGCGAGGGTGGCCTTCGCGCTGACGATCACGCCGCCCTCCGGCTCCTGCCTGGGGGCCGACTTCCACAGCCGCCAGCCCGGCTTGACGGTCAGCTCGTAGCCGGAGCCCGCCTGCCGCGCGCTCCCGCCCTCCGAGGAGCCGAGCTCCCAGGAGTCGCCGAAGTCGGCCTCGTACGGCCAGCTCTCCTGCGACAGCGCGGGGACGGTCACGGCGGCGGCGACAGCGACGGCGAGAGCGAGCCCGGCGGCCCCCGCGGCCCACGGCCACCGCCGCCGCTTCGGCCTGGGCTCCGGCTCGGGCGCGAGCACGGCGGGCGATATCCCGGACGCGGGCGGCATCCCGGGCACGGGCCTGGAGTCAGGCACAGGCCGCGGGTCAGGTGCGGGCCGCAGGTCGGGTGCGGGCCGCGGATGGGCCGTGGGGCTGCCCGTCCAGGTGCGCTCCACCACTTCGGTGGCCGTGGCCAGGCGGGTGCCGCCGACCAGGTCCGCCAGCAGCCGCTGGGCCGTCGGCCGCACGCGCGGGTCCTTGGCCAGCGCCCGCTCCACGACCTGCCTGATCCCGTCGTCGAGCCCGTCCAGCCTGGGCTCCTCCTGCGTGATCCGGTACAGCACCTCTCCTGGCGCCCCGCCCCCGAACGGCAGCCGCCCCGTCCCCGCGAACGCGATCACCCCGCCCCACGCGAACACGTCGGCCGCGGGCGTCAGCGGCTCCCCGCGCACCTGCTCGGGCGCCATGAACGCGGGCGTCCCGAGTATCGCCTGGCTGGCCAGGCTGTCGTTCTCCACGAGCTGGGCGATGCCGAAGTCGATCACCCGGGGTCCGAGCGGCGAGAGCAGCACGTTGGACGGCTTGAGATCGCGGTGGATCACCCCGGCCCCGTGGATGGCGCTCAGCGCGGTGGCGATGCCCACGGCCAGCGCCTCCAGGTTTCCGCCCGAGAGCGGCCCCTGCTCGTTCACGGCCTGCGCCAGGTCGGGCCCCTTGACGTATTCGGTGACGAGGTAGGCGACGTCGCCGTCGATCCCCGCGTCCAGCACGGGCGCGGTGCAGAACCTGGCCACCCGGCGGGCCGCCGCGACCTCCCGCTCGAACCGCCGCCTGAACGCCGGGTCGCGGGCCAGCGTGGGATGGATGACCTTGAGCGCCGCCAGGCCGCCGGTGGGTGTGGAGGCGAGATGCACCTCGCCCATGCCGCCGCGCCCGAGCAGGCGCCGCAGCGTGTACCCGCCAATGACCTCGTTCATCGCAGACAGACTAGCCAGCTCCCGACATTTCCCTGGATCGGGTCACCCGGCCGCCTGGGTCAGCCGGTAGCGCGACGGCGGGATCCCGTACCGGTCGACGAACGCCTGCCGCAGGGTCTCCGCCGTCCCGAACCCGCACCGCACGGCCACGGACGCCATCGGCAGCGACGTGGACGCCAGCAGGTGCGCGGCGGCCTCGGTGCGGGCCTGCCGGACGTATCGCCCGGGCGTCAGCTCCAGGTGCTGGAGGAAGAGCCGGGTGAGGTGCCGCTCGCTCACCCCCGCCTCGGCCGCCAGCGCGGGCGTGGTGAGGTCGTCGCGCAGGTGGGCGGAGATGTACTCGATGGTCCGCCTGACCAGGTTGTTCGCGGGGGCGGGCGCTCTGACGAACATGCTCATCTGCGCCTGGTCGCCGGGCCGTTGCAGGTAGGTGACCAGGTTGCGGGCCACCGTGCGGGCCAGCTCGGCGCCGTTGTCCTCCTCGACGAAGGCGAGCGTGAGGTCGAGGGCGGCGGTGACGCCGGCGGAGGTGGCCACGTTGCCGTCGCGGACGAAGATCGGGTCGGCGTCCACGGCCACCGCGGGATGCCGGGCCGCAAGCTCGTGCGCCAGTTGCCAGTGCGTGGTGGCGCGCCGCCCGTCGAGCAGCCCCGCGGCGGCCAGCACGTACGCTCCCGTGCAGACGGACGCGACGCGGCGGCTCTCGCGGGCCAGCCGGCGGACGTGGCCGACGATCAGCGGGCTGGCCGCGGCGTCGTCGTGACCGACCCCGCCGGCCACCACCAGCGTGTCGAGCGGCCCGTTGATCCGCTCCAGCCCGAGCTGGGCCTGGACGGTCAGCCCCGTGCCGCAGGTGACGGGGTGCCCGCCCGGCGTGGCCACGCGCACCTCGTAGCAGGGCGCCGCGCCGTGCCAGTTGGCCTCCTCCAGCGTCGAGGTGACGCAGGCGACGTCGAGTAACCCCACCGCCTCGTACGCGACGACGACGACCCGTCGTACCTCCATGGTCACGACTCTAGGGCCGAAGGACAGAGAGCCCAAGTTTCCGGACCTCCTCGGGCCACCGCCCTTGGCACGCGGGCGGCGCGCCGGGGACAGTCGTGGCATGACAACGACTGACGCAGGCACCGGCCGCCGCTGGGGCAAGTTCGCCCTTCACTACGTGGAGATGATCGTCGCCATGTTCGCCGGGATGTTCGTGCTCGGCATGCTGCAGTCCGCCCTCGGGCTCGGCCTGTCCCACGATGAGCAGCCCGAGGCGGCGTACCTGGTGATGGCGGTCGAGATGTCGATCGGCATGGCCGCGTGGATGCGGTTCCGCGGGCACGGCTGGGCCTCGACGCTGGAGATGTGCGCCGCGATGTTCGTCCCGGTCGTGCCGTTGTTCCCGTTGCTCTGGCTGGGCGCCGTCGACAGCGGGACGATGATGATGGCCGCGCACGTGGCGATGTTCCCGCTCATGCTGGCGGCGATGCTGCGCCGCCTCGACGAGTACGCCGGTCACGCTCACTGAGCGCCTTGCGGTAGCCGTCCAGGACGTCCTGCCGCAGCAGGTGCCCGAACCCGGCGCGCTCCAGCCGCAGCCCCAGCTCGGCGGCGCTCACCCGCAGGCTCTGCGCGGCGGCGGGCAGGCTCCAGTCGTGCCCGGCCAGCGTGCTCAGCAGGTGACCGCGCCTGACCTGCGCCTCCGACAGCCTGAACGTCTTCAGGTAGGCCAGCCGCCCGTCCGCGTCGGTGATCGTTTCGCCGATGTGGTTCTCGGTCTTCCGCTCGAACGCCGGCAGGAACCGGCTCAGCGTGAACCTGCCCATCCGGTAGACCTCCTCCACCCGCGCGGGGGCGCGGAGGAGGCCCGCGGCCATGACCGAGTCGTGGAAGCCGGCCCAGTCCCGCTCGGCGCGTACGGCCTCGGCCCGCAGGTCGGCCAGCGAGGCGACCGCGCTCTCGTCGATCACCGCGGGGAAGTCCCTGGCGGGATAGAACAGGGCATAGTCGTGGATCAGCTCGCCGTACATGTCGCGGATGAGCGTCGGGTGCAGCGCCCGGTAGTCCTCGGGGTGGGGCACCACGAAGGCGCTGGCCAGCGTGTCACCGGCGTACAGCAGCAGCCCGCACTGCCCCGGGTAGATCTCGAAGATCTTGAGCGCGTCCTCCAGCCCGCGCACCTCCGCCCCGGTGTAGGCCTCCTCGGTGCGGGGGGACAGCCCGTGGGCGATCGCCTGGCGCGACCACTCCTCCCACGCGATCACGGGGCCGCCGAAGTGCAGCGCGAGATAGCCCTCCATGGCCAGGTGCAGCGGCAGGAACCGGAGCCGGCCCGGGTCCACCCGCCGGGCCATCCTGCGCCTGGTCCTGATGGACATGTGCCGCAGCGGCTGCCCGAGCTGCGTGCCGTAGGCCGCCGCCGGGGTGCCGTCGTCGGTCCACGACGCGACGAAGGCGTGCGGGATGTACGCCGTGTAGTGGGTCCTGTCCGCCAGGTGGACGACGGACGGCTCGTCGCCGTACACCTTGGCGTGCAGCCGCAGGTCCTCGACGGGCTCGCGGCGCACGAGCGGCACCAGCCGCAGCCCGCCCCAGGTCTGCGCGGGCCGCGTGTCCAGCCCCGTGAGATCCGTCATCGGCCCGCCGCCCGATCCTCCAGGTACGCCCTCAGCTCCCCGAGCCCGGTGCGCCCCTCCGCGAACCTGGCCAGCTCCACCAGCGCCGGCAGGTCCTCGGCGTCGCGAATGCCGGCCGTCGGCACCATGGGCGACAACCGCCGCACGTCGAACCGTTCGGCGTCGTAGACGGGGTTCACGTGCACGATGCCGACCTCGCCTCCGGGGTCGAGCTTGCGCCGCCAGACGCGCAGCACCTCGCCCGCCAGCCCCGGCGGCGCGTTGTCCCAGCCGTCGGAGACGATGACGAGCAGGCCGGGCCGGTGTTCGAGCGCGTCGAGGATCCGCCGCCCCAGCGGCGTCGGCCCGTACGGCCGCACCTGGAGCGGGTCGGCCCCGCGCGACAGCCACAGGCCGCGATAGTCGCCGGCCAGGGCCTCCAGCAGGTAGTGGCAGGCCAGCGCGACCGCCAGCGGCCGGCGGCGCTTCACCGGCGAGCCGAAGGAGGAGAAGCTGTCGTCGAGCACCGCCGCGACGCTCCCCCACGTGCCCGCGCGCGCCCCGGCCACGCGGCCCGCCGCCGCCCGGAGCGCGCCCACCAGCTCGGCCCGGCGGCCGGCGCGCACGTCGGCGCCGAGCGAGAGCACGTACGAGGCCAGCCTGACCAGCGGCATCGCGGCCAGGTCCGCCTCGGCGTCCACCCCGCCCCGGCTCGCGGACTCCGTCAGCCGCAGGCGCTCCAGCCTGGTCAGCCGGGGCGCGATGCGCTCCATGAAGAGCTCCCTGCCGATGCCGTGGCGAGCCGCGAACCCCTCGGCGACGGTGTACGGGAGGTCGTACAGCGCGCTCTTGTCGAAGTGGGCGCGGCGCCACGCCTCCAGCACGGGCGTCTCGTAGCGGGCCCGGCGGAACGGCGCGAACAGGAAGTCGCCCAGCTCGCCCGGCAGCCGCAGGTGGGCGTGGCGCACGGCCGACTTCACCCGCGCGCGGTACTTGACCGCGTCGAAGGCCAGGTCGGGACGGCCGTTGAGCCAGTCGCGGATGAGGGCTCTGGTGCGCCGGTTGTTGACGCCGTCGTGGCGCAGCCGCTGGAAGAGGCGGTAGACCCTGGGCGGGCTCATCCGCTCCAGCCGCCAGGCGATCAGCCGGCCGTCGCCCGCGTGCCCGCTCAGCAGGTTGGCGATGATCAGGGCGGCGTTGTGGTCGTTGATGTCGAGCGCCAGCGTGGCCGCGTACAGGTCGGGATAGTTGCCCTGGACGTAGCGGTGCAGGAAGTCGAGGGAGAGCCGCTGCTCGCCGGCCGAGCCGTGGAACTCGCGCTGGCCGGTGGAGGTGATGGCCGCGTTCGCGAAGATCAGCACGTCTTCGCACTCGATCAGGTCGGCGTAGGTCTCCATGGCTCCCCCGGGGATAGGCGGACTGGCCGGGGAATGGGGGCACGAACTGCGAAGCATCGCTGTACAGGCGGGTTCCGGAAGTCGTACCGGAGTCCCGCGGCCAGTCTGGTCCGGACCCTATCTAGCCTTACGCACCGACGCGACGGGATTTATGAGGGTTCAGCACGCGCTGTGCGGGCCTTGATCTCGCCGAGCGTGGCGTGGTTCTCCCTGATGACGGAGATCAGCACGTACGAGACCAGCAGCAGCCCGAGGCAGAGCGCGTCGGCGGCCCACCAGGGGATCTCGGCGAGGAGCAGGTAGCCGTCGCCGTCGCTCAGCGACCTGATCACCGCCGTGACCACGGCCACCACCAAGGTGACCAGCAGCCAGCTCCGCAGGCGCGGCAGGTTCCCCTTGTTCCACAGCCGGATCCGCCAGCCCATGAACACGGCGAGCACGCCGAGCAGGGCGGTGAACCCGATCAGCCACCACGGCAGGGCAAAGGCGGTCTGGGAGGCGATCTGCGCCTGCGTGGTGCGCAGCTCCGTCTCGGCCTTCCGCTTGGCCTCCACGGCCGCCTCCAGCTGCTTCTTCAGCTGGGTGACGCTCTTCTCCGGGCGCGCGGGCGTCGTGGGGACGTCCGTCGGGAGCATCCGCGCCACGACGGTCAGCATGATCGCGACGAACGACAGCGCCAGGACGATGGCCATGAACAGGTCGATGAAACGCAGATCGAGCGGCGGGGCGAACGATCGGGCCGGCCGCCTCCTCACGGCTCCCTCACCAGCGTGTACTTATGGGGGCGGCTCTCGGCCGCGCTCAGCCGCTCCACCGCGGTACGCAGCGCGTCCAGCCCCTTGACGAGCTCCTCGGTCCTGCCCCTGGACTGGGCCAGCTCCTGGGTGAGCCCGTGCATGGCGGGGGCCGCCTGCTTGGCGGGCAGCCGCGCGATGTAGATCAGGAACACCTCGTCGGCGGCCACCACGCCGGCCCGCTCGCCCCGCTCGACCAGGGCCATCGCGCCGAACGCCAGCACGCTCAGGAACAGCGCGACCAGCGTGACGCCGAACGCGGAGGCCAGCTCGGGCAGCACGTGCTGCTTGAGCGCGGCGATCAGCACCCCGGGGTCGCCCTCGCGGTCGAGGGCGTTCGAGAACGAGTTGACCATCGCGCCCATCGTCAGCGCGGTGCCGATGAACCCGAACACCGGCAGCGCCCAGATGAGCGCGTGGTCGAGGTGGTGCTTGTTGGCCATCTCGCTCTCGTCCAGCGCGGACCGGGCGCTCAGCACCGCCTCGCAGTCGTTGCCCGCCTCGGCCGCCTCCCTGAACAGCTTGAGCCGCCGCGCCACCAGCGTGTCGTCGGTCGGTTTCACCGCCTGGACGTTCGTCACGGCCCGGGCCGTCGCGGCGTTCTCCCGCCGGATGTCCGGCACGGCCCTGACGATCCTGAGCACGGCGGTCAGGAACACCGCGATGATCAGCGTGACCACAAGCTCCGCCGCCACCGGGGCCGTGGTCGCACCCACGGACACGAGCAGCATCTCCACCACTCCGGCCGCCATCAGCAGCGCGGAGAACACCACGCTCACCACAGGCGCGAACACCGAGTGACGCCAGCCGTACCTTGACACCCTTTACCCTCACTCCGGCACACAAAATGTCAGGGACCCACCTAAGCACATGTAAAACACACGTTGGTTACGTTCTGCGGTGCAGAGGGTACGAGATGTGCTGAATTTCGGGAAGGGAACAGTCCGTTCCCGCATTGACGGCGACCGTCCCCACAGCACTACGAAGCACCTGGAGGGCCTTCGGGGGCGAAGTGACGGTCCGGCAGGCGTTCGCGCTCTTGCCCTCTGTGGATTCGATGTAGGGCCACCGGTGCTCATGCCTGAGCCGCGGCGAGCGTGCCGGCGCACGAAAAAACCGCCCCCGCCTGTCGATGTTCCGACAGGCGGAGGCGGTCTCATGGTGTGGAGGTGGCGGGAATCGAACCCGCGTCCTTCAACCCCAAGTCAGGGCTTCTCCGGGCGCAGCCTGCTGTGCTTTTCTCGGCCCCGGCAATCACGCAGGCGTGTCGCCGACGGGCCCAGCCACTGTTTGGTTTCCCGCTCTCCCCCGTGGCCGGGTCGAGCGGTTGAGCCTTCTAGCGATGCCAGACACCGGGCCGAAGGCACTCCCGGGCTGACAGTGGTTTCGCTACTTAGGCAGCGAGGCCCAGGGAACCCTGGGCTACCACAGTGCGCTTGGAATTGGCACTTGTTGTTTGCGGTCACAGGATTAACGAGGTTATGTCCGCAGTCCTCGGCCCGCTTCACCTGGCTTGCAAAGTCGAAGTCGAAGCCAGTCACCCCCTGTGTAGTTGTCAACACACCCGGCGTGCGGGTGAGCAACAAGAATCTACATGGGTCAACGCCCTCAACGCCAACTTAATTCCTCATGACGAAACCCCCGGGAGCGCGGCTCAGAGGCGCGCGCTCCCGGGGGCCGACCGGCAGGGTCGAGCCGGTCCGGACGGCAGGACTTCCCCCGAGATGAAGTCCTGATCTCATCACGGCGACTGGATCCGCAACCCCCCGAGCGGGCCCAGTCACTCTGTAAGACGCAACCGGACCCCTGGATGGTTGCTCAGTGTGACGACAATTTCACTGTGAGTTGCCGAGGCTCGCGAAGAAGCTGCCCGCCACCGCTCCGGCGTCGTGGTTTCTCGCCAGCACCGCGACCGCCACGTCCCCCTGCCAGCCCACGAACCACTTGAGCTGGCTGCCTGCCGTGGCCGTCACGCCGAAGACCCTGCCCTTGCCCCCCTGGGCGGGCGTGCCGGCCGCGCCGGCCGCCATCATCCGCTTCAGCGTCGCGTGGACCTTGGCGTCCAGGGGCACGGGAGCGGGCTGCGGGGCCTGTGCGGCCTCCGCCGCTGGGTCGGGCGACTTGGGGTCGGTGACCAGCACCGGCGGGCGCCAGGTGCCCGAGGCGACCGCGGCGGCCACCAGCGCCATGCCGAGCGGGCTGACCTCGACGTTCTGGCCCGCGATGGCCTTGGCCTTGTCGGCGTCGCCGGTCAGCGCGGGCCGGGAGCCGCTGAACGACTTGAGCGGCAGCCGCCACGGCTCGCCCACGCCGAACGCCTTGGCGCTGCGGTTGAGGTCGTCGGCCGTGACGCGGCGGGCCAGCGAGGCCAGCGCGGTGACGCAGCCCTTGGCGAAGTTCTCCTGGAAGGTGGCCGAGGCCGTGACCCCGGTGGACTCCGCGGCGAGCTGGAACTTGGCGCCGCCGACCGTGCGCTCGTCCGGGCAGGCCAGCCGCTGCTTCGGGCTGACGTTGTTCCTGAGCAGCGCGTCCGCGGCCACGATCGAGAACGCCGTGCCCGCGAGGAACCTGCCGCCCAGCGCGCCCATCTCCTGGCTCAGGTCCTTCTGCCGGGTCAGGTCGCCCTCGGTCCCGACCGCGAGGATCTGGCCGGTGCCGGCCTGCACCGCGACCAGCGCGCTCGCCTCGGTATCGCCCACCGCCCGCTCGGCCGCCGCCTGGACGGACCGGTCGATCGTGGTCTTCACCGAGACGTTCTCCCGGCCCCCCCACTCCTGCAGCAGGGCGACCTGCTTGCCGGTCTTGAGGTCG
Source organism: Nonomuraea sp. NPDC005650 (assembly GCF_040605375.1). Classification (NCBI taxonomy): domain Bacteria; kingdom Bacillati; phylum Actinomycetota; class Actinomycetes; order Streptosporangiales; family Streptosporangiaceae; genus Nonomuraea; species Nonomuraea sp. NPDC005650. Next base: position 223,163 of record NZ_JBEXCR010000007.1, on the reverse strand, counting down.
AGCGTGATCACCTTGGTCTGCGTCGAACCGGTCAGGTAGTCCTGGTAGGCACGCTGGAGGCCGCTCCGGCCGACCGAGTCACCGGCCCGCTCGGGACCGCCGAGCTTCTGCTCGGTCTCGGGGGTGAGCGCGCTGACGCTGCCGACGATCTGCTGGGGCGGCTCGGGGTTGACCGGCTGGTCCTGCGGCACCGTCTCGATCCCGTCGATGGCGTCGAGCTTCGACCGCATCGACTGGTAGCGCGAGCGCCCGAACGTGACCAGCGGCACGAACTTGTCGGGCGGCGACGACCTGATGCGGCTCAGCAGGCGGTCCTGCGCGTAGTCGGTGATCTTGGACAGCTTGGCGGCGACCTCTTCCGCCCTGTCGCCGAGCTTGGCCGGATAGACGCCCGCGCTGTAGAACGTGGTGTTGCTCTGCAGCGGCTCGCTCGTGCGGTCGACGATCGGCTTGCGTGGCCTCGGGTCGGTGTCGACGGCGAACCGCTGCCCCTCCTTGAGCTGGGGATGCAGCACCGAGGGCGACCAGCGCACCTTCCACGTGCCGTCCACGAGGTGGAGCGGCAGCAGCCCGTCGTACTCCCAGAGGGGGTTGTTCTCCCCCAGGTCGACCTCGGCATGGAAGTCGGCCTTCGCCTCCTCGCCCGTCATGCCGAGGCGTTTGATCTTGAAGCGGAAGGAGGCCGCGTCGAGCTCCAGCTTGGCGTCGGACAACGCCTTGCGAACCGTGGCCTGGTCGCCGTCCGTGCGGCCGGCGGCCAGGTCGTAGTCGCCCGACTGCCAGCCCACGAGGAAGTCCCGCACCGCGTCGTGCGGCGAGGGCTCCTCGAAGCAGCCGGTCAGGGTCGTGCTCGCGACCACCAGAGTGGCCGCGGCGGAGAGGATGCGGCGAGCGCGTGTCATGGGGTGCGGTGCCGCCGTCTCATCGGTTGCGGTGCCGCAGGGCCCGGGCCATCTCCCGTTTCGCCTGCTGCTCCGCCAGCGACTGCCGCTTGTCCCAGTCTTTCTTGCCGCGGGCGACCGCGATCTCGACCTTGGCCCTGCCGTCCTTGAAGTAGAGCGTCAGCGGCACGATCGTGAGCCCGCCCTCCTTCGTCTTGGCGGCGAGCTTGTCGATCTCCTTGCGGTGCAGCAGCAGCTTGCGCTTGCGGCGGGCGGCGTGGTTGGTCCACGTCCCCTGGGAGTATTCGGGGATGTGGACGTTGAGCAGCCACGCTTCGTCGCCGTCGATGCTGGCATAGCCGTCGACGAGCGAGGCGCGGCCCTCACGCAGCGACTTCACCTCGGTGCCCTGAAGCACGAGACCCGCCTCGAAGGTGTCCTCGAGGAGGTAGTCGTGCCTGGCACGTTTGTTCTGGGCGATGACCTTACGCCCGGTCTCACGTGGCATGCTTCGACTTTACCGGCGATCCCTAGACCCTCAGGTAGCGGCGGAGCGTCACGAACGATGCCAGCACACAGATGACCACACCGATGACCATGGTGATGGTGATGGTCTGGGCCACATCGTTCCAGCCCAGCTGTGCTGTCGCGTCGCCCAGGTACTTTCCGAGCTCCTCGAAGAGGAAGACCTTCGTGACGATCAGGATGGCCGCCGCGAAGACACCGCCGACCAGGCCGGCGATGACGCCTTCCATGACGAACGGGAGCTGGATGTAGAGGTTGGACGCGCCGACCAGGCGCATGATGCCCGTCTCTCTACGCCGGTTGAACGCCGAGAGCCGTACCGTGTTGCCGATCAGGAGGGCCGCCGCCAGCACCAGGATGATCGCCACCGCGAGGGCGTAGAAGGCGAGCTTGTCGAGCAACTCGAAGAAGGGGCCGACCAACTGAGCCTGGTCCAGCACCTGCGACACGCCCGGCTGCCCCTGCAGGGCCTGCACGATGGCCTTGTAGTTGTTCGGGTCTGCCACCTTGATGCGGAACGACTGTGGCATGTCCTCGACCTGCGTGGCGCTCACGAGGGCCTTGTTGCTCGCGTACAGCTTCTGGAAGTTCTGGTACGCGGTCGTCTGGTCCTCGAAGAACACCTCCTTGACCCCCGGAGTGCCCTTGATCAGCGTCTGGAGCGCCTCCGTCTGGGCCTTGGAGATCTCCTTGCCCTTGCAGGCCTCCATGGCCGAGCCCTTGCTGCACAGGAAGACCGAGACTTCGACCTTGTCGTCCCAGTAGCCCTTCATCATGCCGACCTGGGCGTTGATCATCAAGCCGACGCCCAGCATCGCCATGCCGACGGCAACGGTGATGACCACCGCGATCGTCATGGTCAGGTTGCGACGGAGGCCGATCCAGACCTCGGAGAAGATGAAATTCGCCCGCATGTTCTGTCTGCAGCTCCCTGTCAGTACGCCTGGCCGTAGACGCCACGCGACTGGTCACGGACGATCTTGCCGTCCTCCAGCTCCACCACGCGCTTACGCATGGAGTCGACGATGGCCGCGTCGTGAGTGGCCATGACGACCGTGGTGCCAGTCCTGTTGATGCGGTCGAGCACCTTCATGATGCCGATGCTCGTCGCGGGGTCGATGTTGCCCGTGGGCTCGTCGGCCAGCAGGATCATGGGCCGGTTGACGAACGCGCGGGCCATGGCGACGCGCTGTTGCTCGCCGCCGGACAGCTCGTCGGGCATGCGGTGGGCCTTGCCTTCCAGGCCGACCAGCTCGATGACCTCGGGCACCACCTTGCGGATGAACCGCCGGGGCTTTCCGATGACCTCGAGGGCGAACGCCACGTTCTCGTAGACGTTCTTGTTCGGGAGCAGCCTGAAGTCCTGGAACACGCAGCCGATGCGGCGGCGCAGGTGCGGCACCTTGAAGTTGGAGAGGCGCCCCAGGTCTTTCCCGGCGACGTGGATCGCGCCGGAGTTGGGCCGCTCCTCCTTGAGGACCAGACGCAGGAACGTGGACTTGCCTGATCCCGAAGGACCGACGAGGAACACGAACTCGCCCTTGTCCACGTCAACGGACACGTGGTCGAGGGCGGGCCGGTTCTGGTTCGCGTAGACCTTGGTGACATTATCGAAATGGATCACGAGAGCATCACGGCATGCCAGTCTAGGGGTCAGGACGGAAGCGAGGGTGGCACATGCCCACTTCCCGCCACCGGCCGATCGGGTTACGCGGTCTTTACTGATGATCGACGTTCCGATTGGCCAGACGACAGTCTAGGGGGAAGACTGGCATGGAAAGTCCATAACGGAAACAAAACGATTGTGCGGCTAGACTTGGGGCTGTCATGAGTTGTGAACACCTCGTATGCGCGCAGTGCGCCCACCCTGTGATCGAGGGACGCTGCCCCACCTGTCGTGCCAGCAGGGAGCGGATGCATCAGCACGGCTTCGCCGGGCTGTCACCCGCCCTGATCGCCCTGCTACTGCTCGTCCTGCTCTTCGTGAGCCTGGCGATCAAGCACCTGAGCGGGCTCTAGTCGGCGGTCCCCGCCTCCTGGCGGCGCATCCAGCGGATCTCCGACTCGATGAACCCGTCGAGGTCGCCGTCGAGCACGGCCGACGGGTTGCCGGCCTCTGTGCCCGTGCGCAGATCCTTCACGATCTGGTACGGGTGCAGCACGTAGTTGCGGATCTGCGTGCCCCATGACGTCGTGGTGGCCCCGCGCAGCTCCGACATCTTCTCCGCCTCCTCCTGCCGCTTGCGCTCCAGCAGCTTGGCCTGGAGGACGTTCATGGCGGTGGCGCGGTTTTGGAGCTGCGAGCGCTCGTTCTGGCAGGAGACGACGATGCCGCTCGGGAGGTGCGTGATGCGCACCGCCGAGTCGGTCGTGTTGACGCCCTGCCCGCCCGGACCGCTCGACCGGTAGACGTCGACGCGGATCTCGTCCTCGATGATGTCGATGTGGTCGGTCTGCTCGACGACCGGCACGACGTCGACCCCGGCGAACGAGGTCTGCCTGCGGCCCTGGTTGTCGAACGGGCTGATGCGGACCAGCCGGTGGGTGCCGTGCTCGCCGCGGAGCGTGCCGTACGCGTAAGGGGCCTTGATCGTGAACGTGGCCGACTTGATGCCGGCCTCCTCCGCGTAGGAGGTGTCGTAGACCTCGGTCGAGTAGCCCTTGCGCTCGGCCCAGCGCAGATACATGCGCAGCAGCATCTCGGCCCAGTCGGCCGCGTCGACCCCGCCCGCCTGGGAGTTGATCGTCACGAGTGCCTCGCGGGCGTCGTACTCGCCCGAGAGCAGCGTGCGGACCTCCAGGGCGCCGATGTCGGACTTGAGCGTCTCAAGCTCCCTGTCGGCCTCGGCGCGCGTGTCGTCGTCACCCTCCTCGGCCGCCAGCTCGTAGAGGACGTTGAGGTCGTCGAGGCGGCGCGCGACGCCCTCGACGCGGTTGAGCTCGCCCTGGAGATGGGAGAGCTTGCTGGTGACCTTCTGCGCCTGGTCGGGGTCGTCCCACAGGTCGGGTGCGGCAACCTGCTGCTCCAGCTCCTCGATCTGCTTGCGCATCGCGTCGAGGTCGAGCACGTCCTGGATGCTGCGGAGCGTGCCCGCGAGCTCGTTGATCTCTTCTGCCGGATCGATGCCTGCCACGTTTCCCAAGCCTACTTCCCCCGACGGGTTGCGCCCCCCATCCCGCCCGCGTGGTCAAAGAGGCGCCTTCCGTTCGGGCACCGGAGGGCCCGCCGCCCCGCGGGCGCGAATAACATGGCGAGGTGCGTGCATACGGTCGGCGGAAAGTGCTGGCGCTCGCCGCCGGCGTACTGGCCGCGGCGACCGCCTGCACGGGCAATTCCCCGGCCGAGCCGTCCAAGGCCGCCGCGACGTCCTCGGCGACGCCCTCCGCGTCCCCTACGCCCTCCGCCGCCGAGCCGGCCGTGACGCTCGACGAGGCCGCCAAGGTGTTCACCGACCTCACGGTCACCGACGACACGCTGCGGGCGAAGGTCGACCTCCGGGACCGGCCGGCGACGGCGGTCGACGTCCAGGGCCGCCTGGCGATGGCGGTCGACCTCACGACGGGCGGGCAGACGTCGCTCACCGTGGCCTCGTACCTGGCCGCCGACTACGCGCCGCCCCGCTACCGCTGGGGGCCGCCGACGCTGTACGTGCCGAAGTTCCCGACGGGCGAGCGGGCGCCGTGGTTCAGCGCGCTGGCGACCCGTAACGGGAGCCCGGCGCTGCTGACGTTCGCCAAGTCCGACCGCTGGCGGCTCAGCTCCGCGGCCCAGCTCCTGCCGGGGCAGAAGGTGCCGGAGATCGAGCTCGACGCCGACGGCTACGCGACCACCGTGGCGCCCGACGACAAATCGGTCACGATCAGCCCGCAGTTCATTGGCCCGGTGCACGCCAGCGTGGCCGAGACAGGGTCCGCGGGGGTCACCGGGGGCCTCCTGGGGGCGGGCCCGTACACGACGGAGGTGGCCGAGCAGATCGCCAGCCTCCGGGAGGAGTCGAAGCTCGCCGGATACAGCTACGACTCGATCTTCAGTGCCGACAACTACCCGGTCTACGCGCTGCGCACCAAGGACGGCGGGACGCTGGTCCAATACTCGCTGTCCCGCACGACCTCGACGAAGGCGGTGACGAAGACGGCCGTGGACGACGGGATCCCGATGCCCGAGGAGGCACGGTGGGCGATCGACGCGACGGTGCTGCGGCGCTCGCTCAAGCTGATCGAGACGCACCAGTACGCCACCGTGGTGCCGCCCCTGAAGGCCCCGGCCGCCGCCCACGTCATCGCCCACGACGGCGCCCTGACCCGCGCCTCGGGACAGTAAACTAGCAACTCAGGTTGACTATCCGCTTGTGTGTCAACTACGGTTGCTCGCATGCCGGCTGATGACATTCCCGTACCCCAGGAGCCCGCTGACGCGCTGGCGGCCGTGGTCGCATTGCGGCGCCTGGCCGATCAGCTGGAGGACGCCGCCGTCGAGCAGGCGATGCGGGCCGGCTGGAGCTGGCCGCAGGTCGCCGAGGCGCTCGGAGTCACCCGCCAAGCGGTCCACAAGAAGCACGTCAGGCGGCTCATCGACGCCGGCGTCACGCTGAGGAGACGACAGTGAGCGCGATCGACCACTACATCAACGCCGTCACGCAGCAGGGAGAGACCGAGGCCAGGCAGGACGGGTCCGCGGCGATCGAGGCGCACCACCTGCTCCTGGGCATCGCCGCCCAGGAGGGGAGCTCCGCCCACGACGTCCTGACCTCGGCGGGGCTGGACCGGCAGGCGATCCGCGAGGCGCTGGACCGGGAGTTCGAGCACAGCCTGGGCGCGGCCGGAGTGTCGCTCGCCGCGTTCGGCCTGCCCGCGGCGACCCCCGACCCCAAGCGCCGGGTGAGCCTGGGCGCCTCGGCGAGGCTCTGCCTCGAACGCGGCTTCGCCTCCGCCACGGGCAAGAAGGACCTCAGACCGGGCCACCTGCTGCTCGGGATCCTGGAGGCGGAGGTCGGCACCGTGCCCCGGGCGCTCGCCCTGGCAGGCGTGGACCGGGCCGCGCTGACGACCGGCCTCCGGCAGGCACTGGCGGACGGAAGCTGGTGACCCTCCGGAGCGCCCTGTAAAGACCCTCCGGAGCATTCTGGAGGGGGCCGTGCCCCGGCCGCCGGCGCCCGTGCCGTACGGCGTCACGGGCGCGCCACCGGGGCGGGGCGGCAGGGCCTACGCCTCCGTGTGCGGCAGGTTGCTGGCCGCCACCAGGGTGCGGATCGCCCGCAGGGCGACCGACAGGGTGGCCAGGTCGAAGTGGTCGCTCTCCCAGATCTCCGAGAGCGTCTGCCGCGCCCGGGAGACCGCCGCCGAGTTGGCCTCCGACCAGCGCGCCAGCCGCTCCTCCGGCGGCAGCCCCGGCGTGCTGTGGGCCAGCACGTCGCGGGTCAGCGAGGCATGCGCGGCGTAGAGGTCGTCGCGCAGGGCGGAGCGGGCCATCGAGTTCCAGCGGTTGTCCCGGGGCAGCGCGATGATGCGCTCCCGGAGGCGGGCCAGCTGGAGCCGGTCCGCCAGGTCGAAGTAGACCTCCGCCACCTCTGCCACCGGGCGGCCCGTCAGCGACGCCACCTCCACCAGGTCCAGCATCGAGTACGCGGGCACCATGGCGGCCGCCCGCTCGGCCAGCTCCAGCGGCACGCCCCTGGCGACGAACGAGTCGCGCCGCTCCTCGTAGGCGGCCAGGTCGGGCCCCGTGAGCAGCTTCGGGATGTGGGACAGCAGGCCGTTGACGCCCTTCATGAAGAAGCTGACGGACCCGGCCAGGTCCAGCGGCGGCCGGCGGTTGACCAGCAGCCAGCGAGTGCCGCGCTCGGCGAGCTTGCGGGCCTCCAGCAGCATGGCGATCTGGGTGGCCGTGTCGACCTTGTTGTCCAGGGCCTCCACGGCGCGGTGGAAGCTGGGCAGGTCGAACACCTCGCGCGCCACGAGGTAGGCACGCACGATGTCGGGCGTCGAGGCCCCGGTCTCCTCGCCGAACCGGTACATGAACGAGGTGCCCATGGAGTTGACCAGCTCGTTCACCACGCAGGTGGTGATGATCTCGCGCCGCAGCGGGTGGGCGTCCATGTAGGGGCGGAACCGCTCGCGCAGCGCGGACGGGAAGTACGACACCAGCCACGAGGCCAGGTACGGGTCGTCGGGCAGGTCGGAGCCCAGCAGCTCGGCGTCGGCGACCAGCTTGGTGTAGGCCAGCAGGACGGAGAACTCGGGCGCGGTCAGGCCGAGCCTGGCCTGGCGGCGCTCGGCCAGCGTCTTGTCCGAGGGCAGGAACTCCAGCTCCCGGTTGACCAGGCCGTCCCGTTCGAGGCGGCGCAGGTAGCGGGAGTGGATGTGGAGCATCTCGACGGCCTGGGTGCGGGCCGCGGCGAGGACCACGTTCTGGGCGTAGTTGTCGCGCAGCACCAGGTCGGCGACCTCGTCGGTCATCGAGGTGAAGACCTGGTTGCGCTGCTTGTCGGTCAGCTCGCCGTCGCGGACGACCTGGTCGAGCAGGATCTTGATGTTCACCTCGTGGTCGGAGGTGTCGACCCCGGCGGAGTTGTCGATGAAGTCGGTGTTGACCAGCCCGCCGTTCAGCGCGAACTCGATGCGGGCGAGCTGGGTGAAGCCCAGGTTGCCGCCCTCGCCGATGACCTTGCAGCGCAGCTCGGCGGCGTTGACCCGCAGCGCGTCGTTGGCCTTGTCGCCCACGTCGGCGTTGGACTCGGAGCCGGCCTTGACGTACGTGCCGATGCCGCCGTTCCACAGCAGGTCGACGGGGGCCCGCAGGATGGCGCTGATCAGGTCGTTGGGGGCCAGGGACGCGACCCCGGAGGGGATGCCGAGCGCCTCGCGCATCTGCGGCGTGATGTGGATCGACTTGGCCGTGCGGGGGAAGACGCCGCCGCCGGACGAGATCAACTTGGTGTCGTAGTCCTCCCAGGAGCTGCGCGGCAGCTCGAAGAGGCGCTGCCGCTCCGCGTACGAGCGGGCCGCGTCGGGCGAGGGGTCGACGAAGATGTGCCGGTGGTCGAACGCGGCCATCAGCCGGATGTGCCGGGACAGCAGCATGCCGTTGCCGAACACGTCACCGGACATGTCGCCGATCCCGGCCACCGTGAAGTCGGTGCTCTGCACGTCGACGCCCATGGTCCGGAAGTGGTACTTGACCGACTCCCAGGCGCCGCGGGCGGTGATGCCCATGACCTTGTGGTCGTAGCCGACCGAGCCGCCGGAGGCGAACGCGTCGCCCAGCCAGAAGCCGTACTCCTTGGCCACGCCGTTGGCGATGTCGGAGAAGGTCGCGGTGCCCTTGTCGGCGGCGACCACGAGGTAGGTGTCGTCGCCGTCGTGCCTGACCACGTCGGGCGGCGGCACGACCTTGCCGTCCACGAGGTTGTCGGTCACGTCGAGCAGGCCGGAGATGAACGTCCGGTAGCAGGCGACGCCTTCGACGAGCATCTCTTCCCGCGTTCCGGACACTGGCGGCTGTTTTACGACAAATCCGCCCTTAGACCCAGTGGGGACGATGACGGTGTTTTTCACCATCTGCGCCTTTACCAGGCCGAGAATCTCCGTACGGAAGTCCTCCATGCGGTCCGACCACCGCAGCCCGCCCCGCGCCACTTTCCCGAAGCGCAGGTGCACGCCTTCGACCCGCGGCGAATAGACGAATATTTCGTACTTCGGCCGCGGCAGAGGCAGGACGCTGATCGCCAGCGGGTCGAACTTGAGGGATATGTACGGTTTGCGGTGCCCTTCCACCGTTTGGAAGTAATTCGTACGCAATGTCGCCTGGATCATCTCCAGGTACGCCCGCAGGATCCGGTCCTCGTCCAGGGAGGCCACCTCGTCGAGCGCGCCCAGGATCTCCTCGGTGAGCGCCTCGGCCAGATCGAGCCGTACGTCCTCGCCGCGCCGCGGATCGAGCCTGGCCTCGAAGAGGCTCACCAGCAGTCGCGCCAGCCGCACGTTCCCGGCCAGCACCCGCTCCATGTAGGTCTGTGAGAACGTGCCCCCGGCCTGGCGCAGGTACTTGGCGTACACCCGGAGGATCTCGACCTGCTCCCAGGTCAGCCCGGCGCTCAGGATGAGCGAGTTGAAGTCGTCGGCCTCGACCTGCCCCTTCCAGAGGGCGCCGAGCCCTTCCTGGAACAGCCGCTTGAAGTCGTCCCTGCCGACCTCCTCCGTCGGCGTGTACCGCAGGCCGAAGTCGTAGATCCAGGCGTTCTTGGTGTTGGGGTCGTTGTCACGGTCGATCTCGTACGGCCGCTCGTCCACGACCTCGACGCCGAGCCGCTGGATCAGCGGCAGCGCCTGGGAGAGCGAGATGGGCGAGCCGACCTTGTAGATCTTGAGCCGCCGCTCCCCCTCGGCCGCGTCGTACGGCTCGTAGAGGTTGATGTCGACCTGCGCGCCGTCGCCCACGGCCACCAGGTCCTCCAGGCGGCGCAGGTCGACGACGGCGACCTTGGGCGGGAAGTCCGCCTTGTAGCCCTCGGGGAACGCGGACGCGTACCGCTTGATGAGCGCGGGCGCCTCGTCCTCGGAGGTCCTCCGCCCCAGCTCGGTGGCCAGGTCGTCCTCCCAGGAGCGGGTCAGGGCGGCCAGCCGCGCCTCCAGCTCCTCCACGTCCACGCTCGGCGGCGGGAGCTGCTTGCCCCGCTCGCCGCGCACGACCACGTGCAGCCGGGCCAGCACGGACTCGCCGATCATCGCGCTGTAGTCGAGGGACTTGCCGCCCAGGGCCTTGAGCAGCACCTCCTGCATCTTCAGCCGCACCTTGGTGGTGTAGCGGTCGCGCGGCAGGTAGATCAGGCAGGAGATGTAGCGGCCGTAGTCGTCGCGGCGGAGGAAGAGCTTGACCTGCTTGCGCTCGCGCAGCCGCAGCACGCCCAGCGCGATCGGCAGGAGCTGGTCGATCGAGGTCTGGAAGAGCTCGTCGCGGGGGAACGTCTCGAGGATCTCGATCAGGTCCTTGCCGTCGTGGCTGTCGGGCGCCAGCCCGGCCTTGTCCAGCACGGCCGCCAGCTTCCGCCGGAGGACGGGGATCCTGGAGATCGACTCGTTGTAGGCCACGTGTGTGAACAGGCCCAGGAACCGCCGCTCGCCGACCACCTCGCCCTCGGGCGAGAAAATCTTGACCCCGACATAGTCGAGGTAGGCCGCCCGGTGTACGGTGGCCCGCGAGTTGGCCTTGGTGGTGATCACGAGCTGCTTCTCGCGCGCCTTGGCGCGCACCTCGGCGGGCAGCGCCGAGAAGCTCTCCGAGCCGATCTTGTCGTCGCGCAGGATGCCCAGAGCCGCGCCCGGCACCGCCCGCAGCGTCTCGCCCTCGTCGGTGTGCTGGAGCCGGTACTCGCGGTAGCCCAGGAAGGTGAAGTGCCCGTCGGCGAGCCAGCGCAGGAGGTCGATGCTGTCCTCGACCTCCGCGGGCTCCAGCGGCGGCGGGCTCATGCTCAGGTCTTCGGCGGTCTGTACGGCCAGCGCCCGCATCTTCCTGAAGTCCTCGACCGCGTGGCGCACGTCGGTGAGCACCCGCTGCAGGTCGGCTTCGAGCTCCTTGAGCGCCTCGGGATCGGCCTGCCGGTCGACCTCGATGTGCATCCACGACTCGACCATCACCTGGCCGGTGACGTCCTCCTGGCCGCGGCCGAGCATCCGGCCCGTCATGTCGCGGCGCACCCGCATCTGGGGGTGGACCAGCAGGTGGATGCCCAGGTCGTGGCGGCCGAGCTCCATCGTCACCGAGTCGACGAGGAACGGCATGTCGTCGGTGACCACCTCGACGACCGAGTGGCCCGGGTCCCAGCCGTTCTCGTCCAGGGTGGGGGTGTAGGCGCGGACCACGGCGCGGCCCTGGGGGCGGACCTCGGCCAGCTGCCGCTGCGACATCGCGGGGCCGTACACGTCAACGGGGTTGCGGTCGAGCAGGTCCTCCGGCGCGACGTGCCGGTAGTAGAACCGGAGGAAGGACAGGGCCTCCTCGGTGCCCACATGTTCGCTGCTCGCCGCGCAACTCTCTGCGGCTCGCTGGAGCAGCTCGTCCTTGGCCTCGTCGAGGGGCATTTCGGTCTCACTCCTTTGTGAGGGTTTGCCAAAGCTGTTCATAGCCAGGCCCTTAGCTCCCACAGCAGCGGGAAGTAGTGCAAGCGCGTTCTGTCGCGCAGATAGGGGGCGCCTGTCGAGCCGCCGGTGCCCGACTTGGTGCCGATTTGGCGTTCGACCATCTGGACATGACGCATCCGCCAGCGCGCGGCGTCGGCGTCGTGCGTCAGCAGGTCTTCGGCCAGTTGCCACAGATCGTCGTACGACCCGCGGTCCCTCGCCACGGCCAGCAGCGAGCCCATGATCTCGTCGTCGGAGACCGGCAGGCCACGCTGGGAGAGGGCGGTGAGGTAAGCATCCCACAGCGTGGGCTCCTCCAGCCTGTGGCGCAGCCGTGCGAGCTCCGTGTCGCTGGCGTGCCTGAAGCTGCTGAGATAGCGCTCGTCCTTCAGCCCGGACAGGAACTCCAGCTCACGGAACTGGACCGACTGGAAGCCGCTGGCGGGCGCCAGCTTCTCCCGGAACTGGAGGAAGTCCTGGGGCGTCATCGTCTCCAGGACGTCCACCTGCTCGATCAGCACCTTCTCGACCGCGTGCACCCGTCGGAACACGTGCCTGGCCCGCCAGAGCTCGCCGGCGAACATGGCCTCGCGGGCGTTCTCCAGCTCGTGGAGCAGCAGCTTGAACCACAGCTCGTAGACCTGGTGAATGGTGATGAAGAGCAGCTCGTCGGGCGCTTCCGACTCCGGCCGCTGCTGCGCGAGCAGCTCGGGCAGGCGAAGATAGCCGCCGTACGACAGCCGACCGCCTTCTTCGCCGAACCGCCGATGCGGGGGAACGGGCGCATCACCGTCGATGCCCACCGAACACCTCCCCCTGACCGTCCGGACACGCTACACCGGACGCAAAGCCTCACCGTACCGATACCACCCGAAAAGGGCACAGACGTCAACGTGACATCGACATCGGGGGGTCGTCACCGGAGGAGGCTGAGGGAGCGTTCTTGAGCTCGTCGAGCTGGTCTGGAAGCTCGGCAAGCTCAATCAGCTCCGCCTGACATCTCTCGCACGTATCGAGGTGGCGCTCGAATGCCTCGTGCTCGTCATCATCGAGGACTCCGAGGACATAGGCAGCCACCCCGTCATGCATCAGCCGGCTACCCCCTTGTCCCGCAGCAGTTCGCGAAGAGCCCGGATCCCGTAGTAGAGCCGGGACTTCACCGTGCCCGGTGGTATCCCCAGGATCTCCGCTGCTTCATTAATCGTACGGTCTCGGAGGTAGGTCTGCTCTATGACTTCGCGGTGTTCTTCAGAGAGGCTGCGAAGCGCATCGGCGACGATCATCGCCGAGAGAGCCCGCTCCGAGCCGTCGGGGACGGCCATCATGTCGACTTCGGGCGGCTCGACCTCTTGAGGCCGGACGCTCTTCCGTCGACGTCCATCGATAACGATGCGGCGGGCTACCGTCAGTAGCCACGCCCATATAAGGCTTGGTTCCCACTGCAGTCTTGCCGAGTTTTTCCAGGCTCGGACGAGCGTCTCCTGCACCACGTCTTCGGCCCATTGAAGGTCGTTGCCTGTCGATTTGCGTACGTGGCGCAGCAGAGGGCCGCCGAACTCCTGGTAAAGCACCGCAATGCGATGCTCCGCCTCGGCATCCGCACTCTCGAACCTGCCGTCGAGGTGACCTAGCACGGGGCACATCTTTACACCTTCGTTATCTCGGCGGTAGCCACTCCGATAACTCCAGTCATTTCTAACTATCTCCGACCATGTGCTGAACCAAGCCGGAGAGACTCGCGTACCTCCGACCATGCACAGGCTTTTGCGCGGTGGCGAGCTGTTCATGCTCGGAGGCTTCGTCGTGGCGGCCGCGGTGACGATCGTGCTGGTCATGCCACCTTCGATCGATCCCGCCGCCACTGCGGCGACCCAGACCTCATCGGGGCCCGTCACGGCCGCCGACCGTGACCTGCTCATCAAAGTGCGGCAGGCCGGTCTCTGGGAGATGCCCGCGGGCGACTACGCCCAGACCCGCGCCGAGTCCCAACGCGTCAAGGAAGTCGGCAGGCTGATCATGGAGGACCACCAGAGGCTGGACCTCCTGACACGCCAAACAGCCAAGAAGCTGGGCGTGGCCCTGCCCGCCGAGCCCAACGCCGATCAGCAGAGCTGGATGGCCCAGCTGGCTGCGGAGCGTGGGCCCGCCTTCGACAGGGACTTCGCAAACCTGTTGCGTGCCGCGCACGGCAAGGTCTTCACCGTCGTGGCGGGCGTACGGGCCGGCACGCGCAACGCGGAGATCAGGAAGTTCGCCCAGGAAGGCATCAACTTCGTCATGCGCCACATGGCGCTCCTGGAGTCCACCGGCCTGGTCGATCACACCCAGTTGCCCGAACCCCCGACGCCCTCACCCGCTCCACCCGTCGCGATGGCGGTCGAAAAGAGGAGACAGGCATGACGAGATCCAGACGCATGGCCGCGGCCGTGTCCACATTGGCCGTGGTGGCAAGCGGTTTGGTGTCCGCGGCGGTCATCGGAGTCGGCCCCGCGCTCGCCGACCACTGTGACCCGGCCAAGGCTTCCCAGGAGCAGCAGCAGGGCCAGCGGCAGAACCGGAACCAGAACCAAGATCAGGGCCAACAGGATCAAGATCAGCAGGGACAGGATCAGAACCAGCAACAGCAGGACCCGAACCAGAACCAGGACCAGAACGGTCAGAACCAGAACCAGAACAACCAGGATCAGAACGGCCAGGACCAGAACAACCAGCAGCAGAACAACCAGCAGAACGGCCAGCAGCAGGACCAGAACGGCGACCAGCAGCAGAACGCCGACCAGCAGGGCCAGGGCGGCGGCGCCGCCGTGCTCGACCCGGCCCAGAACCCCGACGAGCAGAACGCCGAGACGTTCGGCCGCCGCAACCGCCCGACCAGGAGCCCGGACCAGGGCAACAACAACGGCAATAACGGAAACAACGGTAATAACGGCAACAATGGGAACAACGGCAACGGAACCGCCTCCCCCAGCCCCTCTCCCACCGCCTCCAACGACGACGACCACAACGAATGCGCCGACCTGGGCCCGTTCGTCGAGGACTTCGTCAACATCCGCCAGATAGCGCCGCGCCAGCTTGACGCCCGCATCGGCAGGGGCGGCTCGCGCGGCACCTTCGTCTCCCAGTGCGGGACGAACCAGAACCGCCACAACAACCCGGACAACTTCATCGTCGCCCCCGGCGTGAGCAACGGAGCGCACCACCTGCACGACTACGTGGGCAACCTGTCCACGGACGGCTTCTCCACGGACGAGAGCCTGGCCGCCGCGGGCACCACGTGCCGACAGGGCGACAAATCCACCTACTTCTGGCCGGTCCTCAGAGACCGCAAGGTGGACGTGAACACCGAGGACGCGGACGGCAACGTCGGCCAGGTGCTGCGCGCACGCAACGTGACGCTCCAGTTCCGCGGGAACGCCACCTCCCAGGTCGTCGCGATGCCGAGGTTCCTCAGGCTGATCACCGGTGACGCCAAGGCCGCCACGAACGGCACGGCCAACGCCCGCGCCGGGTGGTCCTGCACGGGATTCCAAAATCGCATAAGTCCCGACAAATATCCGCTTTGCCCGCGCGGCAGCCAGGTCGTTCGTATCCTGGACTTTCCTAGCTGCTGGGACGGACAGAACACTGATAGCGCCAATCACAGAACGCACGTGGTCTTCCCTGGTCAGGGAGGCGCCTGCCCACAAGGGACCAAGGCGGTGCCGGCACTGCGCATGACCCTCACGTACAACGTGCCGCAGGGCCCGTCATTCGCCGTGGACTCCTTCCCTGAGCAGAAGCACAACCCCGTCACCGACCACGCGGACTTCGCGAACGTGATGCCCGATCGGCTGATGCAATTCGTCGTCTCTTGCATCAACCGGGGCCGCCGATGCTGATCTGACAGCCCTCACGGGCTACCCAGCCTTCCGAGTCGCACCCTCACCCGACGTTGGAGGGAACCTTAGATGCTCCACAGACGACACCCCCGGCACACTCCCACGAAGCTGGACACGAGAGGTGTCCGGCTGGGAGCCAGCGCCATGGTCATGGCAGTCGTTCTGTCGGCGTTCGCGCTGACCAGGACCGACCGTGGCATCGCGATACTGGGCCGGGTGGTGGCCTTCCTCGAGTTCTACGTGGGCGTGATGGCCCTGGTGACGTTCACCGCGACCGTCGCGCTCGGCATCATCACCACCGAGCGGGTCTTCCTGTCGCCGGTCAACCGGGTCAGGTCGCAACTCGCCCACAAGGCCTTCGGGCTTCTCGGGATGATCTTCCTGATCACGCACATCTCACTCATGATCAGTCTGGGACACGTGCCGCCGGGCGCGGCGGTCGTCCCGATCGCGGGCATCAACAAGGGCCTGGGCATCCTGGCCTTCGACCTGATGATCCTGGCTGTGGTCACGGGAGTACTCAGGAGGCGCTGGGCGGCGAAGGCCAGGCCGTGGATGTGGCGGGTGATGCACTCCGCCGCGTACATCGGCTGGCCCGTCGCCATCATGCACGGGTTGACGGCCGGCCGCCCTCCGGCCGGCTGGGTCGCCTGGTCCTACGTGGCCAGCATCGCGGCGGTCGGCGGAGCGCTGGTCGTCCGCGTGCTGGCCTCGGTCTTCCGCCCGCCGGTCACGCTCGAGAAGATCCAGGGGCCGGCGGTCACCTCCCCCGCCGCCATGGGCGTGCCCGACGAGCGGATGCAGCCGCAGAAGGTCGCGGCCGGGGCCGCCGCCACGGGCCCGGCTCAGGCCCAAGCTCCGGCCCCCGCCCAGGCTCAGGCTCAAAGAAGAAACGCGCCAGTGAGCCTCGCCGAGCGGCGCAGGTACCGGGAGGCGGGATGAGACCGCCCGCTATCTGGATGATCCCCGCAACCCGACAGGAGCGACCGTGATTCCGGCCCGAGTGCCGCGGGTCTTACGGATGGGTCCGGCCCGGCTGACCGCCGGGCTGGACCAGACCCGCCGTCTGGACCTGCCCGCCCACCGCACCCTCCATGGCTCTCCCAAGCCGCGCGACCTCGAAGACCTCATCTCGATCGCCAACGAGGTGGACATGCGCGGCCGTGGCGGCGCGGCGTTCCCGTTCGCGCGCAAGCTGCGGGCCGTCGCCGACGCGGTGGGCTCGGGCGGCGAGTGCGTCGTCCTCATCAACGGCGCCGAGGGCGAGCCCGCCAGCTCCAAGGACGCCATGCTGCTGACCCGCAACCCGCACCTGGTGCTGGACGGGGCGGTGCTGGCGGCCGAGGCGCTGGGCGCCCGCGAGGTGGTGCTCGCCACGGCCGGCGGCGAGGTCGCCGAGGCGTCCGTCAGCGCCGCCGTGGACGAGCGCCGGGCCGCGAACGTCTCCGGCGGCGCGGAGAGCCGCATCCCGATCCGGGTGGTCGGGATCAAGGAGAGGTTCATCTCCGGGGAGGGCGGCGCCCTGGTCAACGCCGTCAACGGCGAGAAGGGCATCCCGCCCGGCCGCAAGAGGCGGGCCGCGATCAGCGGCGTGGACGGGCTGCCGACCCTGCTGTCCAACACGGAGACGTACGCTCAGCTGGCGCTGCTGGCCGAGCTCGGCCCGGACAGGTACGCCGAGGTCGGCACCGCCAAGGAGCCCGGCACCATCCTGCTCACCGTCAGCGGCGGCGCGGCCAGCGGCGCGGTCATCGAGGCGCCGACGGGCACCTATCTGGCGGACGTGCTCGCGCTCACCGAGGCCGAGATCGGCGACGGGGTGCTCATCGGGGGCTACCACGGCGCCTGGCTCTCGGCCGAGGTGGCCCAGACGGCCGTGATCTCGCGCGAGGGCATGAAGCTGGCCGGCGCGACCCTGGGGGCCGGGATCATCGTCCCGCTCGGCGAGTCGACGTGCTCGCTGGGCGAGGCCGCCAGGGTCACCTCCTACCTGGCGGGCGAGTCGGCCGGCCAGTGCGGCCCGTGCCGGCTCGGCCTGCCGGACCTGGCCTGGGCCATGAACTCACTGGTCGAGGGGAACGGCTCCGTGGACGCCGTACGGCGCTGCGTGCGCGGCGTCGAGCGGCGGGGGGCGTGCTTCCACCCGGACGGCACGGCCAAGTTCGTGCTGTCGGCGCTGGACGCGTTCGAGACCGAGATCGCGCTCCATCTGGAGCACGGCTCGTGCGGCCGGCCGGTGCGCGGCGTGCTGCCGATGCCCGAGCCCGAGAAGGACTACGTCGAATACCGGCTGGAGGTCGACTGGTCCCGCTGCGCGGGACACGGGCTCTGTGCCCACCTGCTGCCGGAGTTCGTGGAGCTGGACGACTACGGGTTCCCGTCGTTCAGGACCGTTCCGGGCTGGATGGCCAAGGAGGCGCGGCGCACGGTCGAGATGTGCCCCGCACTGGCCCTGCGGATGGTCCAGACCACGGGAGACGGCCACGGTGGTCCGGCTCCGAAGCCGGCCGGGTCGCCGCTGCGCCTCGTCAAGGACGGAACCCTCAAGAAGGCCGACAAGAGCACACCGCGGCTCACCCGGGTCGGGGCCCCCACTCCCAGGAGCGCGTTCGGAGGTAGCGCCGGGTGAACCCCGAAGTGATGGAGATGTGACCAAACCTGGCGGGTCATCCCGACGTCTCACCGAGCGGCTCAACCCCGATCACCACGGAGGCGTCCATGGACCGCCGGGACTTTCTGCACGTCGCCGCGCTCGCCCCACTGGCCGCCACCGCGCGGCCTACTGGCACGTCCGGCCTCTCCGCGCCGCCGCCCAACTGGGCGAGGCTGCGGAGACAGCTGGCGGGCACGCTCGTGCTGCCGGGTGACGCCGGATACGACGGCGCGCGCCGCCTCTACAACCCCGCCTACGACCGGATCCGGCCGGGCGGGGTCGCTTACTGCGCGAGCGCGGCCGACGTGTCGGCGTGCCTGACGTTCGCGCGCACCAGCGGCGTGCCCATCACCCCCCGCTCGGGAGGCCACTCCTACGCCGGCTGGTCCACGGGCACCGGGCTGGTGATCGACGTGTCCAGGATGAGCTCGGTCGCCTATGCGGGCGGCCGGGCCACGATCGGCGCGGGCGCCAAGCTGATCGACGTGTACGACCGGCTCGCCCGCCACGGCGTGAGCATCCCCGCGGGCACCTGCCCCACGGTCGGGATCGGCGGCCTCACGCTGGGCGGAGGCATCGGCGTGGTGTCGAGGAAGTACGGCCTCACGTGCGACACCCTCCAGTCGGTACGCGTCGTCACGGCCGACGGCCGCACCCTCGACTGCGACACCGCCCGCAACGCCGGCCTCTACTGGGCCTGCAGGGGCGGCGGCGGCGGGAACTTCGGCGTGGCGGTGTCCTTCACGTTCAGGACGTTCACGGCGCGTGACATCACCGTGTTCTTCCTGCACTGGCCCTGGGCCAAGGCGGGCGCCGCGGTCAAGGCGTGGCAGTCGTGGGCGCCGTCGGCGCCGGACGAGCTGTGGTCCTCGCTGCAACTGGGGCGCTCGGGCGGCGGCGGCCTGGACGTGGCGATCGTCGGCGCGTACGTCGGCGGCAGGCCCGCGCTCGACCGGCTGCTGGCCCCGCTCGTCGCCAAGGTCGGCCGGCCCTCCTCCCGCTCGGCGCGGACGGTCCCCTATCTGGACGGCATGAAGATCATGGGTGGCTGCGCGGGCAGGTCGACCGCCGAGTGCCGGCGGACGCCCCGGGAGGCGTTCGTGGCCAAGTCGCACCTGGCGTACGCGAAGCTGCCGGCCGACGGCGTGCGGGCGCTGGTGGACGGGGTGGCCCGCGGCGGGCGGCACTCGGTGCTGCTGGACGCCATGGGAGGGGCCATCGGCCGGATCGCTCCCGCGGACACGGCGTTCGCGCACCGGGCGGCGCTTTACAGCGTGCAGTATTACGCGGAGGGGACGGATCGGCGGTGGCTGCGCGGGCTACATTCCGACATGTCCCCATTTTTCGGGGATCATGCTTACGTTAATTACATAGACCCCGATTTGCGTAATTGGCGAAGTGCGTATTACGGACCGAATGCCGGCCGGCTGGCCGAGGTGAAGTCCACGTACGACCCCGGCCGGCTGTTCCGATTGCCCCAGGGCATCTAGATCTGTCCGCGTACGTACACCGGCTCCCCCACCTTCACCATGTTGTACAGGCGCACGGACGTCGACAGCGGCACGCGTACGCAGCCGTGCGAGGCGGGTCTGAGGGGCACCTCCGTCGAGCCGTGCATGGCGATGCCGCCGACGAAGTAGGACGAGTTGAACATCGAGCCCAGCCGGCTCTGCGTCCAGCCGGGCGCCTTCCTCTCCACGTGGAAGTCGCCCACCGGCGTGACCGCGTTGCCGCAGTGGCCCTTCTCGCAATACCGCACCTCGGCGCCGGTGGAGATGTGGGTGACCAGCGCCGGGCGGTTGTCGCGGTAGACGGTGAGCAACTGGTGCGACAGGCTGATCTCCACCCGGTCCGCGCCGCCCTGCGGCACCAGCGGGCGCAGGCCCTTGCTCCGGTTGAGCGCCGCCAACGTCTTCTGCCCCACTTCGTTCCTCGGCGTCAGCCCCCTGCTCTTCTGGAATCCCCAGACCGCGTACCTCGTCTGGTCGTCGAAGATCCCGTGCGTCTCGCCGAAGTAGAAGCCGCCGTCGTGCAGGCGGCGCTGGAGCTGCCTGACCGCCTCGCTCCGGTCGCCCATCCGCAGCGGGACGATCTTCCCGGCATGGGCGCCCTTGACGCCTTTGACGCCCTTGACGCCCTTGACCGCCGGCACAGACTTCACGACCGGCACGGGCTTCGCCACCGGCACAGGCTTCGCCGCTGGCACAGGCTTCACGACCGGCGCGGGCTTCGCCGCCGGCATGGTTATCACCGCCGGCACGGTTATCACCGCCGGGACCGACCTGACCTCCGGGCCGCCCGGGTCGGTCTGGGCCCCCGTGTTCCCCTGCGCAGGTTTGTCCGGCTGCGAGGGCTCGTCCGCCAGGGCGGGCGCCGCGGCCAAGAGCGGCAGAAAACATCCCGCGGCCAGCGCCGCCATTCCCCTTATCCTCATAAATCGACGCGTACCCAGATCGCCGATAATTCACGTCCAACGGGAGGTTTTGTCAAGCAAAGTCCGACGGAATATCAATACCGGGAAAATACCGGCATTTCTGCTCTATTCGCCATCCGTCACGCGTCGCGGTACCGGAGGAGCAGGCCGCCGCCCAGGAGGGAGGCGGCGGACCAGGCGGCGAGGACGCCGAGCCCCTCCCACGGGCCGATGGGGAGGGAGGCCAGATCCACGGTCGTCTGGACGGCCAGCCCGGCGTTCGTCGGGGACACCGACCACAGGAACCGCCGCAGCTCGGGGTCCGCGACCATGAGGATCGCGACCGGGAAGACGTACAGGAGCCCGAGCACGGCCCCGGCCGCCGCGGCGGAGTCGCGGACGGCGGTGGCCAGACCGAGGCTGAGCAGCGCGATCAGCACCAGGTACAGGACCGAGCCCGCGGCGGCGCGCAGGGTGGGCCCGTCGGCCAGGGACAGCGGCGGGTAGCCGTGCGCGGCCGTGAAGCCGCTGCCCGGCAGCAGGAGCCGCCCGGCCAGCACGGACCCGAGGACGGCCAGGATCCCCGCGCCCAGCGTGAGCCCGCCGACCACCACCGCCTTGGCGGCCAGGGCGGTGGCCCGGCGCGGCATGGCGGTGAGGCTGGTGCGGATCATGCCGGTGCTGTACTCGCCGCAGACCGCCACCACGGCCAGCAGGGCGACCAGCGCCTGGCCCAGCTGGACCCCGACGAGGCTGATCCTGGCCGCGTCCTGCCCGCACCCGGCCGCCGCGCAGGGCACCACGGCCGCTCCGACGGCGCTCGCGACCACGGTCAGCACGACGACCCCGGCCAGCAGCCAGCCGGGCCCCGCCAGGGTCCGCAGCTTGGTCCACTCGGCGTGCGTCTCCCGTCTCATACGTCCCTCCGGCGCAGCCGGTGGGCGGCCAGGGCGAGGGCGAGGGCGGCGTACGCGCACAGGACCGCGAACCCCGCCCAGGGCGCCAGCGGGAAGAAGCCGTCCGCCGGTGCGAAGCGGGCGGTCACCTGCTCGTACGCGGTCATGCTCTGCTGGATCGCGAAACCCGCCGCCGGAGTGAGCCGCAGCAGCCACCGCGCCGCCTCGTCGGGCAGCAGCGACGTGGTCGCCAGCACGTACGGGACGACGATCGCCACGATGGCGGCGATGACGGCCACGGCGCTGCGCCGGAACAGCGACCCGAGGGCGAGCGCGAGGACGGCGGCCACGGCGAGCAGCCCGGCGGTCCCGGCGATCATCCGCACGGCGGTGAGCGGCGCCAAGGGGGCCAGGGCGTTGCCGTTGCCCGCCAGGAGAGCCCGGCCGACCGGCACCGTGACGGCGGCGGCGACCAGCCCGAAGGCGAAGGCGGCCGCGAAGATCACGACGGCCTTGGCCGCCAGCGCCCGGCTCCGCCGCGGGCTGGCGAGCAGGGTGGTGCGGATGAGCCCGCGCCGGTACTCGGAGGTGACGAACGCCACGGCGACCACGCTGACGGCGACCAGCCCCGTCAGCACCCCGGTCAGGACGCGCTCGGCGGGCATGCGCTCGACGTCCGGCGCGATGTCGCCCACTCCGGTGATCCTGAACGTGTCGCCGGACCGCACGAGCCCGCCCGGATGGTGCGGGGTGCCGTCGGCCTCCAGCGTGACGCCGAGGTCGTCGCGGGCCCACGTGCCCCCGGCGGCCACGCCCCGCACGCTCACCTGGTCCATGTCGGCGGTGACCTCGGCGAAGCGGGAGGCCGTCGTCGATCCGCCGATCACGTCCCGGGTCACGGTCAGGTCGCCGGGAGAGGCCGCGAACAGCCCGATGCGGACCTTCCCGGTGGCCAGCGGGGCGGTGCCCACCCTGGTCCACCGCGAGCCGTCGGCCGACTCCTCGCCGACGATCGTCCCGCCGGTGCGGGTCAGCCGCAGCCACCGCGGGCCCCCGCCGGGCCGTCCCGCCACGTCCTCGGTGAAGTCGTGCTGCATCCGCACGCCGTGGCTGCCGGTGACCATCATCGCCGCGTACGCGGCTCCCTGCCGGACGCTCTGCTTGATCATGACCCCCGCCTTGGCCCATGGCGTGACGCCGGGGACGACGTTCCGGACGCCGGGGGTGACGTCGGGCTTGCGGAGCTGCCCGGTCATGGAGTTCACGCGTACGGTGATGCTGCCGTCGCCGTCGAGCTGCTGGTGGACGAAGTAGAACCGGTCCTGGACGGCCTCGCCGCCGGGCCCGGTCGGCGGTGCGGGACAGGGCACCTCGATCGGCCCGTTCATGCAGGAGGAGCGGCTGCCGGTCGCGAACAGCACCCCGAGCATGACGATGAGCAGCGCCGCCAGCGTCAGGCCGGCCATCCAGCCGCGTACGGTGCGCAGCTTGGTCCACTCGGCCAGCAGCAGTTGCGCGAAGCCGTCGCGCCCGGCCCGCAGGCCCGAGCGGTAGGGGGTCACCGTGGTCATCGCGCCGCTCCCCTGAACTCGACCGCGTCCCTGGTGAGGTCCAGGTACGCCTCCTCCAGCGACGCCCGATGGGCCGCCACCTCCGAGAACGGCACCCCCCGCGCGGCGAGCAGCCGCACGATGTGCTCGGCCGCCAGCCCGGAGACGACCAGCGTCTCGCGGTCGGTGACGGTCACGGTGCCCCCGGCCGCGGCCAGCACCGACATCGCCTCGGGCCGGGCCGCGGTACGCAGCGTGACCCGGTCCTGTGAGGCGGCCGTGATCAGGTCGGCCACGCTGGTGTCCGCGACGACCCGGCCCCTGCCCACCGCCACGAGATGGCCGGCGGTGTCCTGCAGCTCGCTCATCAGGTGACTGGACACCAGCACGGCGCGCCCCTCCGCGGCCAGCGACCGCAGGAAGCCGCGGATCCACACGATGCCCTCGGGGTCGAGGCCGTTGAACGGCTCGTCCAGCATGAGCACGGGCGGGTCGCCGAGCAGCGCCGCGGCGATGCCGAGGCGCTGGCGCATGCCCAGCGAGAACCCGCCCGCCCTGCGCCGGGCCGCCGGCGTCAGCCCGACCTGCTCGATCACCTCGTCCACCCGCCTGGCGCCCAGTCCCTGGGAGTGGGCCAGCCACAGGAGGTGGTTGCGCGCGGTGCGGCCCGGCTGCAGCGCGCCCGCGTCCAGTAACGCGCCGACGTGGCTCAGCGGGCTGCGCAGGCTCGCGTACGGGCGCCCGCCGACCAGGGCGTGGCCCTCGTCGGCGGCGTCCAGGCCGAGCACCACGCGCATGGTGGTGGACTTGCCCGCGCCGTTCGGCCCGACGAACCCGGTGACCTGGCCGGGCAGCACGGTGAACGTCATCCCGTCCAGGGCCCGGGTCTGGCCGAACCGCTTGCGCAGGCCGCTCACTTCGATGGTTGCTTCCACGGCAGGCAGACTAGGCAGCGGACCCGGCCGGAGTCGTCACGCGCCGGAGCGATCCGCGGCGTCACTGGCGCCAGCTACGCCTCGTCACTCTTACGAGGGATGCCACAATTGTCGCTGCCCGGGACAATGACCTGGTGGAACGAGTGCAGGACCGGAGGTGGAGCCGTATCGTCGCGGTGCCGGTCGCGTGGGTGCGCAGGATCGGGGCGGCCGTGCCGTACGGTCCCGCCGTGGCCCGGCATCTGCCGGTCGTGCTCGGGGTGGTCCTGGCGCTGCTCGCGGTGGTCGAGTCGATCGTGCAGGCCGGGAGCGCGCCCGCGCTCTCGGAGACCGTGAGCGTGCCGGTGGACGGCCAGACGGCGTATCCCGCCGCGGTGCCGCCGGCCGGTGACTCCACGGCCCCGCTGCTCCTCATGGTGTTCCCCCTGCTCGCGCTGGCCACCACGCTGCCGCTCCCCCTCCTGTGGGCCCAGCCGGGCCTGGCGGCGCTCCTGGCGACCGGGGCGGGCGCGCTGTCGGTCCTGGCCTTCCACACGCTGACGGTGGCGGGCGCGGTGGCGCAGCTGGTCACCGGCTACCGGCTCGGCCGGCTCGGCGTCCCGGCGGTGGCGGTGCTCGTCGCGCTCCCGTACCCGCTGGTGGCGCTGGCGGTCGGGCCGGGCGAGCGGGTGCGGGGGCTCACGCTGCTGCTCGCCTGCCTGGCCCCGGCGGTGGCGCTGGCCGGGATCGCCGTACGGGCCCGCCGCAGGGCCCGTGCCGACACCGCCGCCCGGCAGGTCATGGCCGACAGCCTGGTCGAGCACACCGCCCGCGGCGAGCGCGCCCGCATCGCCCGCGAGCTGCACGACGTGGTCGCCCACCACATCTCCATGGTCGCCGTCCAGGCGGAGACCGCCCGGCTGGCCGTCCCGGGCATGCCGGAGGCGGGCGCGGAGCGGCTGCTGGCCATCGGCGACACCGCCAGGTCGGCGCTGACCGAGATGCGGCGGCTGCTCGGCGTGCTGCGCGAGGACGCCGAGGCCGAGTCCACCTGGCGGCCGCAGCCGGGGCTGCGCCTGCACGAGCTCAACGAGCTGCTCGACGAGTCGCGCGCGGCGTCTGGCACGACCACCCGGCTGGTCCTGCGGGGCTCGCCGGTGGAGCTCGATCCCGGCGTGGAGCTGGCCGCGTATCGGATCATCCAGGAGGCGCTCACCAACGCGCGCCGCCACGCGCCCGGGGCCGCCGTGGACGTGGAGCTCGACTACACCGGCGCCGACCTGCGCCTGCTCGTCCGCGACAACGGGCCTGGCCCGGCGAGCACGCTGCAGGGTGGTGGGCACGGCCTGTCCGGCATGCGCGAGCGCGCCGCGGCCGTCGGCGGCGAGCTGCGCACGGGCCCCGCCCAGGGCGGCGGCTTCCTTGTCGAGGCCCGCCTGCCCGGACGCGACGAGGAGGGCGGATGAGCGGCGAGCCCGCCAGGCTCAGGATCGTGATCGCCGACGACCATCTGGTGGTGCGGACGGGGTTCGCCGAGCTGCTCGACACCCAGCCGGACTTCGAGGTCGCGGGCACCGCCGCCGACGGGGCCGAGGCGGTGCGGGTCTGCCGCGAGCTGTCGCCCGACGTGGTGCTCATGGACGTGCGCATGCCGGTCATGGACGGCATCGAGGCCACCAGGCGCCTCAACGGCGGGCCGCGGGTGCTCATCCTGACCACGTTCGATCTGGACGAGTACGTCTACGACGCCCTGCGCGCCGGAGCCAGCGGCTTCCTGCTCAAGGACGTCACGGCCGAGCGCCTCTTCGACGCCGTACGCGTGATCGCCGCCGGCGAGGCGCTGCTGGCCCCGGCCGTCACCCGCCGCCTGATCAGCGAGTTCGCCCGCATGGGCGGCCCGAGGCCGGACGCGGAGGCGCTCTCCGCGCTGACCCCGCGCGAGACGCAGGTCCTGCGGCTGGTCGCCGAGGGCCTGTCCAACCCCGAGGTCGCGGCCAGGCTGGTGGTCACCGAGGAGACGGTCAAGACGCACGTGAGCCGCGTGCTGAACAAGCTCGGCCTGCGCGACAGGACCCAGGCCGTCGTCATGGCGTACGAGACGGGCCTGGTCGTGCCGCGCGGCCGGGCGTGAGCGCCAGAGGTCTCAGAAGTCGAACTTGTCGATGTTGTCCTTGTTGAACACGGTCGGCTTGCCCAGCAGCACCTCGCCCTTGGCCCCGATCGTGTACTCGCCGAGCTTGCCCGCCTTGAACTTCTCCCCTTCTGCCCCGGTGATCTGCCCCGACGCCAGCGCCGCCGCCGCGTACGAGGACAGGTAGCCGAGGTCGGCCGGGTTCCACAGCTCGAACGCCTCGATGGTGCCGTCCTTGACGAACTTCCTGAGCTGGTTGGGGGTGCCGAGCCCGGTCAGCTTGACCTTGCCCTTGGACGGCGAGTCCGACAGGTAGCGGGCCGCCGCGGCGATGCCCACGGTCGTGGGCGAGATGATGCCCGCCAGGTCCGGGTACGAGCGCAGCAGCCCCTGCGTCTCGGTGAACGACTTCTGGTCGTCGTCGTTGCCGTAGGCGACCTTGACCAGCTCCATGTCCTTGTACTCGGGCTTCTTGAGCTCGTCCTTCATGAAGTCGATCCAGGTGTTCTGGTTCGTCGCGTTGGGGGTGGCGGAGAGCACGGCGATCTTGCCCTTGTGCCCGATCTGCTCGGCCAGCAGCTGCACCTCGGTCCGGCCCAGGTCCTCGGGGCTGGCCTGGTTGACGAACACGTCGCGGCCCTCGGGGGCGGTGTCGGAGTCGTAGCTGACGACCTTGACCCCGGCGGCCATGGCCTGCTTGAGCGCGGGCACGACGGCGTTGGGGTCGTTCGCGGAGATGACGATGGCGTCCTGCTTCTGCTGCATCAGCGTGTTGATGTAGGACACCTGCGAGGACGCGCTGGCGTCGGACGGCCCGACCTCCTTGCCCTCGCCGCCGAACTCCTTGGCGGCCTCGATCCCGCCGCCGTCGGCGATCGTGAAGTACGGGTTGTTGACCTGCTTGGGCAGGAACGCGATCTTCAGTCCCTGCTTGAGCGGGGCGTTCGGATTCGCGGCGGGGGCCGAGGACGCGGCGGCCGTGGCGGAGGCGGAGGACTGTTGTGCCACGTCGCTCTTGGTGGTGCCGCCGCAGGCGGCCGTCAGCAGGACGAGTCCGGCAAGGAGCGCCGTGGAGCGCCAAGGGGTGCGCGTTGTCATGAAACGGACTTCCCTTCCACTTGTGGTGATGTGCGCCGCCGCCATACCGCCCCCAGGTTCGGCGCCAGCACGGATGCGACGAGCAGCAGGCCCGTCACGAAGTTCAGGACCTCGTTGGCCACGTCGGCGAGGATGAGCGCGTTGCGTACCACGCCGAGCAGCAGCACCGCCATGAGGACTCCGGGCAGCGTGCCGCGCCCGCCGAAGATCGACACGCCGCCGAGCAGCACGGCGGCCACCACGGCCAGTTCGAGCCCGACGCCGTTGTCCGCCCTGGCGCTGGCGTAGCGGAACGTGTAGACGAGTGAGGCCAGCGACGCCATCACCCCGGAGGCCACGAACAGCCAGAACTTGATCCGCTTGACCCGGACGCCCGCGAAGAAGGCGGCCTCCACGTTCGAGCCGAGCGCGACGATTGACCGGCCCAGCCCGGTCGCGTGCAGCACCGTGGCCGCCACCGCCGCCAGCACCGCGACCAGCACGGACGCCAGCGGGATCGGGCCGACGGAGGCGGTGGCCAGGCTCGTGTACGCGGGCGGCAGGTCGGCCACCGCTTGGTCGCCGAGCATGACGTACGCCAGGCCGCGGAACAGCGCGAACGTCCCGATGGTGACCGCCAGCGAGGGCAGGCCCAGCCGGGTGACGAGCAGCCCGTTGAACGCCCCGCACGCGGCGCCCACCAGCAGGCAGATGGGCATGATCGCCTCGATCGGCAGGCCCGCGTTCCACAGCCGGCCGAGCACCGCGCACGACAGGCCCAGCGTGGAGGCCACCGACAGGTCGATCTCGGCCGCCACGATGACCAGCGTCATGGTCAGGGCCATGAGGGCGATCTCGGTGGTGTCGAGGAGCAGGAAGGAGACGTTGGACCCGTTCGCGAACCCGTCCACGCCGAGCGAGGCCCACCCGATCACGCCGACGAGCAGGACGAGGATGAGCCCCTCCCACCGGCGGGCCATCCGAGCGAGATCAGCGGCCATCGGCGGTCCTCCCGGAGGCGGGGTCGGCGGGATCGGCGGGGTCGGCGGGGCCGGCGGGGTCGTGGAATCTTCGGCGGCGCAGGGCGGCGGCGACGCGGAGGGCGAGCACGCGGTCGAGGACGATGGCGGCCAGCAGCAGGGCGCCGTTGATCGCGGTCTGGGCGAGGGCGTCCACCCGGAGCACGGCCAGCGCGCTGGTGATGCCGGCCAGCAGCAGCGCGCCGAGCGCCGCTCCGTACACCGTGCCGCTGCCGCCGAAGATGGCCACCCCGCCCACCACGACGGCCGCGATCACGTCGAGCTCCTTGCCGGTCGCCACGGTGGCGTCCACGGTGCCGAAGCGGGCCGCCCACATCACCCCGGCCAGCCCCGCCAGCGCCCCGTTGGCCACGAACGCCGCCAGGATCCTGCGCCGCACCCGGATCCCGGCGAGCACCGCCGCCTCGGGGTTGGAGCCGATCGCGTACAGCTCCCGGCCGGCGCGCAGGTTGCCCAGCATCCACCCGACCACCAGCAGCACGACCAGGGCGGCCAGCGCGAGCAGCGGCACGCCGAGCACCGAGCGGGTCCCCAGGGACAGGAAGCTCTCGGGCATGTCGGCCGCGTTCACCTGGCGTCCGCCGGCCCAGGCGTAGTCGATGCCGCGGAAGGCGTACAGGGTGCCGAGGGTGGCCACCAGCGCGGGCACCTTCGCCGCGCCGACGAGCAGCCCGTTGACCGCCCCGCACAGGGCGCCGACCAGCACGCATCCCACGATCACGACCGGGATCGGCACGGCCGGGTGGTCGGCCAGGATCAGCGCGCCCCCGAACGCCGACAGCCCCACCACGGAGCTGACGGACAGGTCCACGTTCCTGGTGATGACCACGAGCGTCTGGCCGACGGCGAGCATGGCGACGATGGCGGAGTTCAGCAGGATGTCGCGGAAGCTGGCGTAGGTGAGGAAGGACGGGTTGACGGCGCCGGTGACGCCGAAGAGGGCGCCCAGCGCGACCACGATGCCCAGCTCGCGCACCCGCGCGACGCGGTCCACGAGCCGCCGCCCGCCGTTGCGCCGCACAGCCTCGGCTCTGGTCGCGGTGGCGGTCACGTGACGCTCCTTCCGGTCGCGGGCGCGGTCACGGTCGCGGTGGCGGTCACGCGAGGCTCCTTCCGGTGGCGGCGGCCATCACGCTCTCCTCGGTGGCGGCCGCGCGCGGGATCTCGGCGGCCAGCCGCCCCTCGTGCATGACCAGCACCCGGTCGGCCATCCCGAGCACCTCGGGCAGCTCGGAAGAGATCATCAGCACCGCCACCCCGCTCCCGGCCAGCTCCGACAGCAGCCGGTGCACCTCGGCCTTGGTGGCCACGTCGATCCCGCGGGTGGGCTCGTCCACGATGAGCACCGACGGTCTGCGCGCCAGCCACTTGGCCAGCACGACCTTCTGCTGGTTCCCCCCGGACAGCACGTTCACGGCGTCCGTCAGCCGCGCGAACTTCAGCCGCAGCCGCACCGCCCAGTCCCTGGCCCGCTCCCGCTCGGCCGTCCGGGAGACCAGCGGCCCCCACCGCACGTCGGCCAGGCCGGCCAGCCCGATGTTGCGCTCGATGGACAGGTCCATGACGAGCCCCTGCAGCCGCCGGTCCTCGGGCACGAGGGCCAGCCCGGCCGCCATGGCCGCCGTAGGGCTGGCGGGCCGCAGCCTCCGGCCGCCCACCTCGACGCTCCCCGCGTCCCACCGGTCGATGCCGAACACGGCCCTGGCCACCTCGCTGCGCCCGGCCCCGACGAGCCCGGCCAGCGCGACGATCTCCCCCCGCCGTACCTCGAAGGACACGTCGGTGAAGACGCCCTCGCGGGTGAGCCGGGCCACCTTCAGCGCGACCTCGCCGGCCTCCGTCTCCTGCTTGGGGAACAGGGCCTCCAGCTCCCTGCCGACCATGCGGCGTACCAGGTCGTCGGGGGTGATGTCGGCGATCAGGTCCGCGGCGACGTACGTGCCGTCGCGCAGGGTGGTGACCCGCCGGCACAGCTCGAAGATCTCCTCCAGCCGGTGCGAGATGAACAGCAGCGCGCAGCCCTGCGAGCGCAGCGTCCGGGCCACGCCGAACAGCCGGGCGACCTCCGTGCCCGACAGGGCGGCGGTCGGCTCGTCCATGACGAGCACCCGCGCCTGCCGCGACAGCGCCTTGGCGATCTCCACGAGCTGCTGGTCGGCGATCGACAGGCCGCGGGCCGGCTGGTCGGGGTCGAGGTGCACGCCGAGCCGGTCGAACAGCTCGGCGGCGCCGGCGCGCATGGCCCGCCGGTCGATGCCGAGGCGGCCGCGGGGCTGGCGGCCCATGAAGATGTTCTCCATGACCGACAGATCGGGAAAGAGGGTCGGCTCCTGGTAGATGACCGCGACCCCGGCCCGCTGCGCGTCCGCGGGCCCGCCGAACTCCACCGGCTCGCCGTCCAGCAGGATCCGGCCCGAATCCGGCCGGTGCACGCCGGACAGGATCTTCACGATCGTCGACTTGCCCGCGCCGTTCTCCCCCGCGAGCGCGTGCACCTCGCCCGGGAAGAGCGCAAGAGAGACCTCGCGTACGGCGCGCACCGCACCGAACGCCTTGCTGACCTGCGAAAGGGATAGAACGGGAGTTTCACTCATTGCCGCACTCCCGGCAAAATCGTTTTAAGCGGTGGGAGGACGGTAAATCAGCGAGTGGCAAAGCGTCAATGCCTGGGTAATGCCAGATTTCCCGCCGCTCGAAGTCGTTCGGAAATTGTTACGTTTTAACCTATTTGCATAGGGGCAAGCGATCAGGCCGGGCAGATCTCGCGGCGATATCTGCCGGGCGCCACGCCGTACTCCCGCTTGAAGGCGTTGGCGAAGGCGAACTCCGAGGTGTAGCCCACCGCCGAGGCGATCTCGGCCAGCGGCGCGGCGGACTCCCGCATGAGGCGGACCGCCGTGGCCAGGCGCCACCAGGTGATGTACGCGAGCGGCGGCCGGCCGATCAGCTCACCGAAGCGGCGCGAGAAGGCCGACCGCGACAGCCCCGCCCGCGCGCCCAGCTCCTGGACCGTCCACGGGTGGGCGGGATCCCGGTGGACGGCGTCCAGCGCGACGCTGATGCCGGGGTCCGCCAGCGCCTGCGCCCACCCGCCGACCGTGCACTGACCGTGCTCCCCCTCGAACCAGGCCCGCAGGATGTAGAGCAGCAGCAGGTCCAGGAGGGACGCCACCACCGTGTCCGCGCCCAGCCGCGGGCGCTGGATCTCCGCGCCCAGGGCTTCGACGGCGGCACGCAGCTCGGTCTGGAGGCCGAGGCCGGCCGGGAGGTGGATCAGGTCGGGCAGCTCGCGCAGGACCGGGTGGGCCCGGCCCTGGTCGAGCCGGTAGCCGCCGCACAGCAGCACCGTCACGGGCCCGTCGCCGGGCCCGTCGAGGGAGGCGGAGGCGAACAGGCCGGGACCGTCGTCCAGCGGGTCGCAGTCGGGCTCGGCCAGCGGGGTGGACGGCGAGTCCGCCATGGCGTAGCCGTGGCCTCGGGGGAAGAAGACCACGTCGCCCACCGACAGTGGGATCGGGTCGCCGTCCGGCGGGATCAACCAGCTCGTCCCCCGCAGGACGACCTGGAACCCGGCCGAGCCGGGAACCGACGGGAAGCGCTGACCCCAGGGCGCGCGCCGTTCGACGCGGGCCGATCGGGGGCTGCCGGTGCGCATGAGGGCGATCACGTCGCTGAGCACGTCCACGCGGGCAGCTTACGGGAGGACGATCGCGTATGGAATCGGGGTGGATGACGCATTGGTTGTCTCGCCGCCGCCCCCTACGGTGGCCTGCATGAGAACGGTACTGGTCACGGGCGCGACCGGCACGGTCGGCGGACAGGTGGCGGCGCGGTTGACGGAAATGGGGGCCGAGGTCAGGCCCTTCGGCAGGGCCCGGGGCGATCTGGCGGACCCCGGGTCGCTGCCGCTCGACGGAGTGGAGTCGGTGTTCCTGGTGTGGCCCTTCGCCACGGCGGAGGGGGCGCGGGCGGTGGTCGACGCGATCGCGGGCCGGGCGCGCCGCGTGGTCTACCTCTCCTCCGCCGCGGTACGCGACCACGAACGCGAGGTCGAGCGGCTGATCGAGCAGTCGGGGCTGGAGTGGACGGTCCTGCGCCCGCACGCCTTCGCGGCCAACGCGCTGCGGTGGGCCGCGCGGGTGCGGGCAGGCGTGGTACGCGGCTCGTACGGCCGGGCCGCCATGCCCGTGGTGCACGAGCGGGACCTCGCGGCGGTGGCGGCACTGGCACTGCTGGAGGAAGGGCACCACGGCGCCGTCTACAATCTGACCGGCCCGGAGTCGATCAGCCAGGCCGACCAGGTCCGCGCCATCTCCCAGATCACGAAATTTCCGGCGCGCTGGGAAGAGGTCCCGCCCGACCGGACCCGCGCGGAGCTCCTGGCCACGGGCTGGCCCCCACAGGCAGTGGACGGCGTGCTCCAGGCCCAGGCAGACCTCGTCCGCCGCCCGGCCCCCGCCACGCCGACGGTCGAGGAGGTCACGAAGACCGTGCCCCGCACGTTCAGCGCATGGGCTGCCGAACACGCCGAGAAGTTCCGCACCCCCGGCGAACCGCCCGAGACCATGAGTGCCGCCCGCATCCACGAATACGGGGCCGAGATCCGCTACGACCGGATCCCCACGCCGCACCCGGGCCCGGGACAGGTCCTCCTCGAAGTCGCCGCCACCTCCTTCAACCCGTCGGAGGTCGGCCTGCGCATGGGCCTGCTGCGCGAGGTGCTCCCGGTGAGCCTGCCGTACACGCTCGGCTGGGACGTCTCCGGCACGGTCGTCGAGGTCGGCGCGGGCGTGACGGGCCTGGCCCCGGGCGACCGCGTGTTCGGCCTGGTGGACGGCGCCGCCGCCGAATATGCGACCGTGCCCGCGAGCGTCCTGGCCAGAGCGCCGGAGAGCATCCCGCTCGCCCACGCGGCCGCCGTCCCGGTGGCCGGGCTCACCGCCTGGCAGGCGGTGCAAGAGCACGCCCAGATCACGCGGGGGCAGCGCGTGCTGATCAACGGCGCAGGCGGTGGGATCGGCATGTTCGCGGTCCAGCTCGCCAAGCTCGCGGGCGCGACCGTGTTCGCCACGGCGAGCCCGCGCAGCGCGGCCGCGGTCGAGCGGTACGGCGCCGACGAGGTGATCGACTACACGACCACGCCGCTCCCCGGCGGCATGGACGTGGTGCTGAACCTGGCCGCGGTCCGCGAGGAGGACGCCGCCGCCCTGGCCGGACTCGGGCGCACGGTGATCACCGTCGCCGCCCCGATCGAAGGCGGCACCCACTTCGTGGCCCGCAACGACCCGGCTCAGCTGGCCGAGCTGGCCGAGCTCATCGACCGGGGCGAGCTCACGGTCGAGGCGGCCGAGTATCGCCCCCTGACCGAACTGGAAGAGGTCCATCGCGCGGCCGAGCAGGGCCGAACCCGCGGCAAGATCATTCTGCTGCTGGCCTGAAGTGGCGCAGCACCTCGGGGTTGGCCATGGCGTCGGGATTGGCCGCCTGCTCGACGGGCGTGCCCAGCAGGATCTTGCGTACGGGCACCTCCAGCTTCTTGCCGGAGAGCGTGCGGGGGATGCCGGGGACGGCGTGAATCTCGTTGGGCACGTGCCGGGGCGACAGCTCCTTGCGCAGGGTGTCGCAGAGGGTGCGCTGCAACGACTCGGTCAGCGTCGCACCCTCGGCGAGGGTCACGTACAGCAGCAGCCGCCCCTCCTGCCCGAGCTGCCCGGTGTCGATCACGAGGCTGTCGGCGATCTCGTCGAACCGCTCGACGACCCGGTAGAACTCGCTGGTGCCCATCCGGACGCCGCCGCGGTTGAGCGTCGAGTCGGAGCGGCCGTAGATCACGCAGCTCCCGTCCTCGTTGATCTTGATCCAGTCGCCGTGCCGCCACACCCCGGGGTAGACGTCGAAGTAGCTCTCCAGGTAGCGCCGGCCGTCGGGGTCGTTCCAGAACTTCACCGGCATCGACGGCATCGGCGCGGTCAGCACCAGCTCGCCCACCTCGCCGATGACCGGCTTGCCCGCGGAGTCGTACGACTCCACCCTCGCCCCCAGCGACCGGCACGGGATGATGCCCGCCCTGATCGGGTGGAGCACGGTCGCCCCGACGAACCCCGTGCACACGTCCGTGCCCCCGGAGAACGAGCCCAGCGGGACCCCGGGCAGCTCCGCGGCCACCCACCCGAATCCCTCGGGCGGCAGCGGCGACCCGGTCGAGCCGATGCCGCGCAGCCGCTCCAGCCCGTCGAGGTGGAGCCCGGCCTTCAGCGAGGCCATGATGTACGGCGCCCCGACCCCGAAGTAGGTCACGTCCTCGGAGTCGGCGATCCGCCACAGCGCGGCCGGCGACGGATAGGTGGCCGCGCCGTCGTACAGCACCGGCGTGGCCCCCACCAGCAGGGCGCCGATGAGGTAGTTCCACATCATCCAGCCGGTGGTGGTGTACCAGAAGAACACATCGCCTTCGTCGAGGTCCTGGTGGAAGGCGAGGGATTTGAGGTGTTCCAGCACCACGCCGCCGTGCCCGTGCACGATCGGCTTGGGCAGCCCGGTCGTGCCGCTGGAGTAGAGGATCCACAGCGGGTGGCCGAACGGCACCCGCTCGAACTCCAGCGGCCCCTCCTCGGCCCGCAGCCCCTCCCAGCCGATCACCTCGCCGTGCGGCACCTCGCGGGTGTGCGCCTCGGCGGGCCCGGCCTGCTGGGGCGCGCTGCCCTCGTCGAGCGCCGCCAGGTAGGGGATCCACACGGTCGCGCGCAGCGTGGGCAGCTGGGCGGCGATCTCGTTGACCGCGTCGGAGCGGTCGTACGTCTTCCCGTTGTAGTGGTAGCCGTCGACCGCGATGAGCACCTTGGGCTCGATCTGCTTGAACCTGTCGACGATGCTCGGCACCCCGAAGTCGGGCGAGCCGGCCGACCAGATCGCGCCCAGCGAGGCGGTCGCCAGGAAGGCGATCAGGGCCTGCGGGATGCTCGGCAGGTAGGCGGCCACCCGGTCGCCGCGCCGCACGCCGAGCCGGACCAGCCCCGCCCGGACGCGGGCGACCTCCTCGCGCAGCTCGTCCCAGGTCAGCTCCTGGCGGGCGCCGTCCTCGGACACGAACACCACGGCGGTGCCACCGGCGTGGCGCAGCGCGTTCTCGGCGTAGTTGAGCGTGCTGCCCTCGAACCACGTGACGTCCGGCATCGTCCCGGAGACCACCGGCCCGTCGCCCCGGTCCCCGACCACGTCGAAGTAGTCCCAGACGGACGTCCAGAACGCGCCCGGTTCGTCGACGGACCACCGCCACACGTCCTCGTAGGGTCCCGGCCGTCCCAGCCACTCCAGGTAACGGGTCAGCCTGGCCTGCGCCACGACCTCTTCGCTCGGCTCCCAGAGAAGCTCGCCCTCAGCAACCATGTGCCCATCCTGTCGCCCGATCGGGGGAAAGTCATACCCGACCTCCCACATAACTTGCTACCGCCGTAGGTGGTCCACCGCCATACGCGCCGCCGTGCCGATCACCGCGTCGGCGCGCGGCTGGTTGAGCGCGGTGCTGAACGAACGGGTGCACACGGCCACGGCGTAGCGCCGGCCGTCGGGGTACTCGACGACCCCGGACTCGCTGCGCAGCGTGGGCAGCGTGCCGGTCTTGCCGCTGACCGCGACGTCGTCGTACGGAAAGCCGGAGGCCAGCCGGTGCGGCCACACCTGCATGTTGAGCACGCCGCGCATCCAGGCGCACGACTGCGCCGAGGCCGCCTCGTCCCGCCAGATCATCCCGAACAGCGCGGCCAGCTCGCGCGGGGTGGACCGGTTCGTCCGCGCGGGGTCGAGCGCGCTCAGCCGCGCGATGTCCTCCGGATCCACGAACGGCCACCCGTGTCCGGTGTCGGCACCCATGCTGTCGTTGAGCTCCCGGCAGCTCCGCCTCACCCGCGTCCCGTCCAGCCCGAACCCGGCCAGCATGGCGTTGACCGCCTCGAACCCGACCCGGCCCAGCACCACGTCGGCCGAGGTGTTGTCGCTCACCGTGATCATCAGGTATGCCAGATCACGCAGCGAGATCGTCACGTCGTCGAGCATCGCCGACAGCCCCGTCGGCCCCGAGACCCTGTCCTGTGCCGTCACCGTCACGCGTTCGGACAGGTCGAGGAGCCCGGCGTCGGCCTGCCTGCACAGCGCCACCAGCAGCGGCACCTTGAACATCGACGCCGTGGGCACCGGCTCGTCCGGCCCGTGTCCCACCTCGCGCCCCGAGTCGATGTCGGCCGCGTACAGCCGGCCCCGCACACCCGCCGTGCGGAACAGCGCGTCGAAGTCGGGACCGCTCATGCCAGCATCCCCGGCCTGCGGCTGATCCGCCGCACGGACACCGCGGCCTCGTCCGTCATCCCGGCGCTCTCCTTCAGAGTGCGTACGGCCACGGCCGAGAAGTCGCCGACCAGTTCTTCGATCGGGGCGGCCGCCGCCTGGCGCCAGGCGGTGGAGACCCGGCACGTGATCGGCGAGCCTAGCAGCGGCCGCCAGGCCAGCCCCGGGAGGTCCGCCTTCGGCCCGAACGCCACCGCCGCACCCGCCATGACCAGCCCGAGCCCGGCGCCCTCGTGCACCTGCGCGGGGACGTAGCCGTGGCGGCGGCACTCCGAGAGCATCTCCGCGTACAGGCCAGGCTCCCCCTCCTGGGGAGGCATCAGCAGCTCCCGCCCCGCCAGGTCGGCCAGGTGCACCTCGCCCACGCCGGTGAGCGGGTCGCCCGCGGCCAGCAGCACGCCCTGCGCCTGCGCGAGCAGCTGGCCGAAGCGCAGGCCGGGCGCGGTGACCGGGTGGCGGACGAGACCGACGTCGATCGTTCCCTCCGCCAGCGCCGTCACCTGGTCGGCGGTCCAGATCTCGGCGGGCGCGAGGCGTACCGTGGGGTTGGTCTCGCGGAAGCCCGCGACCAGGGCGGCGATGGCGGCGGCGGCCAGGTCGGGCGGGACACCCACCTTGAGCACCGTGCCCTCGCCCTGTCTGGCCAGCTCGTGCAGCCGGTCCACCCTGGCCACGATCTCGCGGGCCTCACCCAGGAGCAGCCGGCCCGCCTCGGTGAGCCGCACCTGGCGGGCCGAGCGGTCGAACAGCCGCACGCCCAGCTCCTCCTCCAGGCGCTTGATGCGCTGGCTGAGCGGCGGCTGTGCCATGCCGAGCCGGATCGCGGCGTTGCCGAAGTGGAGTTCCTCCGCGACGACGGTGAAGTAGCGAAGGTGCCGGACGAGGTCCACGACCAGCCACTATATCCAGACTTATATCTACAAACCGCCCATATCAATATTGGACACCCCTGCCGCCGCTCTGGTGTCCTCTGCTCCATGGCACCACAAACGGGGAAAATACGACGCCGTCGCTGGCCGTGGATCGTTTCGGGGATCCTGGTCCCGGTCGTGGCGGCGGGAGGCGTCGTCTGGGCGCTGCGTACGGAGGGCTCGCCGGAGGAGACGGCCGACAAATACCTGGCGGCCTGGTCCGCCCAGGACTACGCGGGGATGCGCGCCCTGGTGGCCGACCCGCCCGCCGACTTCGAGACCTGGCACCGCCGCTTCCGCGCCGATCTCAAGCTCACCGGGGCGGACTTCCACCGCCCCAGGCCGACGGGGGTCTTCGCCTCCTCCAGCGACGTCGTCCCCTTCCAGGCCAAGCTGCTCGGCCAGCAGGACTGGACCTACGACGGCCGGCTCAATCTCGTGGAGCGTGACCGCAGGTGGCAGGTCGCCTGGACGCCCGCCGCCATCCACCCGCTGCTCAAGCCGGGCCGCTCGCTGCGCGTCATCTCCCAGCAGGGCGACCCGCTGCGGGTCCTGGCCGCCGACGGCACCGCGATCAACACGCCGGACGCGCCCGGCTCGGTGCAGCAGCTCGTGGAGGGCATCAAGCAGACGTTCCCCGACCGGTTCGAGAAGCCGGCCCGTTCCCGGATCGACCTCTACCAGGGGGACGAACCCATCCAGACGGTCGTCCGCGCCAACGGCTACCGCGCGCTCCAGACCACCGTCGACCTGAAGGTCCACCGCGCCGGGGCCAAGGCCCTGGAGGACGTGAAGCAACCGGCGTCGCTGGTGGCGCTGCGGGCCTCGACCGGCGAGATCCTCGCGGTGGTGAACAAGCCGGGCGGCTTCAACCGGGCCCTGCTCGGCAAGTATCCGCCCGGTTCGACGTTCAAGGTCGTGACGGCCTCCGCGCTGGTCGCGGACGGGGTCGAGCCGTCCCGCCAGGTCACCTGCCCCGCCGAGAAGAACATCGGCGGCTTCCCCTTCCACAACGCCGACTTCGAGGACTTCGGCAGGCTTTCGTTCCAGGACGCGTTCGCGCATTCGTGCAACACGACGTTCGGGGAGATGAGCGTGCGCCAGTTGAACGGCGGGCGGCTGGCGCAGGTGGCCCGCAGCTTCGGCTTCGGCACCCCGATCACCCCCGGCCTGCCCGCCGTACGGGCCGAGTTCCCGGACCCGAAGGACGACACGGACCTCGCCTCCGCCGCCATCGGCCAGGGCCGCGTCCTGGCCAGCCCGCTCAACATGGCCTCGGTCGCGGCCGCCATCGCCTCCGGCGCCTGGATCTCCCCGACCCTCGTCAAGGAGGAGCTCATCCCGGACGCCCAGCCCACCAACCCCCGGCCGCTGGAGGAGGGCGTGGTGGCGGCCCTGCGCAGGCTGATGCCCGCCGTGGTGACGGACGGCACCGCCCACGCCGTCCAGTTCCCCAAGGGCACGGCCGGCAAGACGGGCACCGCGGAGTTCGGGTCCGGCAAGGAGCCGCCGACGCACTCGTGGTTCATCGGCTACCGGGGTGACGTGGCCTTCGCGGTCATCGCCGAGGGCGCGGGCACGGGCGCCGGCGTGGCCGCCCCGGCCGCCGCCCGCTTCCTCGACGCCCTGGACCCGGGCACCGACGGTTAGGCGACGCGGCCTTTGGCGACACGGCCTTAGGCGATGCGGCCGACCGGGGAGGTGAGGCCCGCCACGGCGGCGACGACCTCGGAGGCGTTGGAGAGGTCGGGCAGCACCACGTCGGCCCCCGCCTCGCGCAGTTCGGCCGCCATGGAACGCCCCGAGGCGACCCCGATCATCGCCGCGCCGCCGATCTTGGCGGCCTGGACGTCCCGCGTGGAGTCGCCGATCACGACCGTGTTGGCCGCGGTGAACGGCGTGCCCAGGCGTTCCTTGGCCCGCGACTGGGCCACCTGCAGCAGCGTCGCCTTGGGGTAGACCTCCTCGCCGTACCCGCCCAGCGTGAAGTCGATGTGCTTGTCCAGCCCGAACGCCTTGAGCTTGTGGACGGCGTTGCTCTTGATGGTCCCGGTCAGCACCGTCTGGATCACGCCGTCGAGCCGGGACACCGACTTCAGCGCGTCCTTGGCCCCCTGCATCATCCGCCCCTCCTTGGCCAGCCGCCCGCGCCGGTC
Source organism: Nonomuraea sp. NPDC005650 (assembly GCF_040605375.1). Classification (NCBI taxonomy): domain Bacteria; kingdom Bacillati; phylum Actinomycetota; class Actinomycetes; order Streptosporangiales; family Streptosporangiaceae; genus Nonomuraea; species Nonomuraea sp. NPDC005650. The sequence continues at coordinate 183,682 of NZ_JBEXCR010000007.1, read as the reverse complement.
GGCGAAGGCCACGGCGAGCGCTGACAGGAACTTGGGCAGGTGGTCGTCCTCGGCCACGATGCCGTTGACGGCGAGCGTCTCGAAGATGATCTCCGAGTCGGGGCGCCCCAGCGGGGGCACGAGTTTGACCAGCGGTCGCCCCGTGACGAAGCGGAACGCCTCAGCGTAGGCGTCCCGGGTCACGATGGCGACGTCGACCAGCGTCAGGTCGACGTTCCACAGCACAAGGCGGTTGATGGCAGCCTCCTGGGGGGTGACCCTGCATAGGGTACGGCGGGCGCCGCCGTTTTGTTCAGTTACGGTACGGCCGGCGCCATGCCCGGAGTCGACGCCTTGGCGATTTGAGCATGAAGCCTTTACGCGTGGTCCAGCGCGTCCGACAGCGTGTCGACCACGGGAAACCCAGTGCTCTCCAGGTCGGCGCGGGTCGTCATCCCGCCCGTGTACAGCACCGCCCTGGCCCCCACGTGCCGCGCGGCGAACCCGTCGTCCATGCTGTCGCCGATGACCAGGATCTTGCCGGGGTCCACCCCGATGGCCTCGATGTGGGCCGCCATGTGCGCGGCCTTCTCGCCGCCGGTCGTGCCCAGCAGCCCGTCGACCCGGGTGAAGTGCCGGGTGATGCCGAACGAGTCGACCATCGGCACCAGGTGCGCGTGCGGCGCCATCGAGCAGAGCGACTGGCTGCCCGTCCAGCTCGTGAGGGCCAGCTCGGCGTCGGCGGCCAGCGCGCAGGCGTCGCTCAGCCGGAAGTAGTGCTCGTGGAACCCGTCGTCGAGCAGCTCCCACTCCCCCTCGGTCAGGGGGCGGCCGAGCAGGCGCTCGTAGGCGACCCAGATGGGCCGGGTGTAGACCGCGCGGAAACCGTCGACGGTCACCTCAGGAAGTTCGTACGGCTTGAAGACCGCGTTGGTCGCCCCGACCACGGCGTCGATGTCGTGGAAGAGCGTGCCGTTCCAATCCCAGATGATGTGCTTTGTCATGTTGCAACAAAGCTTAGACGGCACGTGTGACGTTTCGATGAACGCCCACTGCAGGGGCCGCGACCATCCGGCCACGGCCCCCGGGGGAGAGCTAGCCGCAGGCCTTCGCGGTCGTGCCGGAGCCGTTCTGGCCGCCGCGGCCGCCGTTCCACTGGACCGAGACGCTGCCCCAGGCGCACATGTTGTTGGCCGAGATCATGTTGCCCCAGTGGCGGCCCTTGTTGCCCTTCTTGAAGCGGAACTGGTCGTAGCGGCCGTCGGCGGCGTAGACGCTGATGGTGCCCGTCGCGGACGAGGCCGTCCGAATCTCGACCCAGTTGGTCTTGCACTTGCCGGACCACCAGAGCTTGATCGTCCCGACGTTGCCGTCGACGCGGCTCTTGATGGGGGCGGTCTTGACCACCTTGGCCGCGTTCCAGCAGCCCTCCTTGACTGGGTCCTTGTGGTCGCCCGGCTTGGCCTGGGCATGCGCGGGCGCGCCCGCCAGGAGGACCGCCGTGACGGCGCCCAGGACAGTAGCGGCAACTCGAAGCTTCACTTGGACCGACTCCTTGCGTAAACAACACTTGCTAGATCGGGACCCTAGCGAGGTTCGGCTCGAAACGGTCAAGGAAGTGCCATCGATGTAACGGCTCCGTTACGTACCGAGAAGGTCAGGAATCTCTTGCGTTGCGTACCACATGAGCTCGTGCGCCTCGGCCCCGTCCACGGTGAATCTGGCGTCGTCGTCGCCTTCGTCCGCGGCCGGCAGCGCGGCGACCGCGGCCTCGACGTCGGCGGTCGCCTCGTGGTCGTCGATGTGCACCGCGGCCACCTTGGCCAGCGGGATCGGGCCGGCGAGGCGTACTCTCGCCCGTTCTTCGAGATCGACCCCGGCGGAGACCGATCCCTCCGGCACCTCGGCCGCGACCACCACGCGCCGGGCCGCGATCTCGGCGCCCTCGGCGCGGCCGGCGGCCACCATCCGCAGCGAGGCACGGGCCGCCTCGGTGAGCGCCACGTATTCGAGCTCCTCGGTGTCGCCCGAGGCATACCACTCGGTCAGCGCGGGGGTCACCGCGTAGCCGGTCAGCGGGGCCGGGCCCAGCTCTCCCGCCGCGACCGCCTGGGTCAGGGCCGGGAGAGTGCACGGCAGATAGACGCGCATGACGAACCTTTCGTGCTTCTTTCTGGCCGAGCTCAGCTCGGCGTGCCGGGACGGACGTCCGCGTCCGGCGGGCCCGTCTCAGCGTGCAAGGGCTCTATCATGCCCGCCGCAGCGTGAGACGGAGGAGAGACTCGAGTTCCTCGATGGTCGAGTCGGCATCTTTGTGATGGATGCCGGCGATGCCGAGCGCGCGGGCGGCCAGGATGTTGGCCTCGATGTCGTCGATGAACACGCACTCCTCGCAGGTCAGGCCGATCAGCTCGACCGCGTGGCGGTAGATGCGCGGCTCGGGCTTGCGCATGCCCACCTCGCCGGAGATCACGACCGCGTCGAAGAGCCCGTCCCACTCGGCCCGGGGGTATTCGTTCGACCAAGAGTTAGATACCAAACACGTTTTGACACCATTTTTCCGCACATCGCGGAGCATGTCGTACATAGCGTCAACGCGATCGAATCCCGCGAACATCCGGGCCAGCAGCCCGTCGGCCACGGGCGGCACGCCGTCAACGGTCAGCAGCCGGGCGGCGAGGTCGCGCTCGAAGGCGGAGCCGTCGATCTCGCCCCTTTCCAGCGCGTGGACGACGCTTTCGCCGACACCGTCGCCGTAAGCGTGGTCGACCAGCTTCCGCATCACCTGGCGGTAGTGGTCGCCGTCGATCCTGTCCGCCGCGATCCAGCGCGCGATGGAGTCGGAGAGGCTGGTCGTCAGCACCCCGCCCCAGTCGATGAGCACACCCGTAAGCACCGTTCCAGAATAGAACGTCATCGGCACTTATAAACCGTTAAAACCCCATAAAAAGGTCGCCCGATATATCCGGTTAAGGTGTACTTCCAGCGATAGTCGCTACCCAGAAAGGACCGCCGTGCAGACGACGATCCTGATCACCTCCTTTGGCTTGAACCCCTCCCCCGACCAGTGGACCGCCCCGGGACTGGAACTCTTCGAATTCGCGCCGATCTTCCCCGGCGGCCCGGAGTGGTTCACCAAACCGGTCCTCATCGCCCTGCTCAGCTCGGTCATCGCCATCGCCCTGTGCTGGGCCGCGTTCGCCAAACCGAAGATCATCCCACGCGGCTGGCAGAGCATCGGCGAGTACGCGTACATGTTCGTACGCGACCACATAGCCCGCCCCAGCCTCGGCGCCGACTCCGACCGATGGATGGGCTTCCTCCTCACGATCTTCCTGACCGTGCTCATCTGGAACCTGATGGGCGTCGTCCCGCTCATCCAGTTCCCCGTCGCGGCGCGCATCTACTTCCCCCTGGCGCTGGCGCTCATCGTGTACGGCGTCAAGGTCTACCTCGGCGTCCGGCACCACGGCGTGCGCGGCTATCTGAGGGGCATCGTGCACCTCCCGGGCCTGCCCGGCTGGGCGTACGGCCTCTATGCCCCGCTGATCCTGGCCGAGGTGTTCATCACGTCGCTGTTCACCCACTTCATCCGGCTGTTCGCGAACATGTTCGCCGGCCACATCCTCCTAGCCTTCTTCAGCTCGGTGGGCTTCTGGTTCCTGTTCGAGCGGCTCACCCCGCTGGGCGCGGGCCTCGGCGTCGTCGGCGTGCTGATGACGATCGTGATGACCGCGTTCGAGATGTTCATCCAGTTCCTGCAGGCGTTCCTGTTCGCCATGCTGGCCGGGATGTTCATCGCCAGCGGCCTGCGCGGCGCGCACTAGCTAGCGGGTGGCCTGGGCGGCCAGCTTGCGGTGCGCCGCGGAGCGCACCACGCCGGCCGCCCTCCCCGCGTCGGCGGCGGGGGCCTCGGGCAGGTAGCCCTTGGCCTGCTTGAGCGTCAGCAGCCGGGTGACGGACTGGTCGAGCCGCTCCTTCGAGATCCGGCCCGACCGCACCGCCGCCGCCACCGCCTGGTACGCCTTCGGCAGGTCGTTCGGCATGAGCAGCAGGTCGGCCCCGGCCAGCACGGCGCGCACCGCGATCTCCCCGTCGTCGTACTTCTTGCGCACGCCCTCCATGTTGAGCGCGTCGGTGGAGATCACGCCCTTGAAGCCGAGCTTCTGCCTGAGCAGGCCGGTCAGGATGGGCTTGGACAGCGTGGCGGGGTCGCCCGACGGGTCGAGCCTGGGGAAGACGATGTGGGCGCTCATCACGGCGTCCACGCCCGCGCCGATGGCCGCCCTGAACGGCGGCGCGTCGATCTTCTCCCACTCCGCCTTCGTGTGCTTGATCACCGGCAGCCCGGTGTGGCTGTCGACGTCGGTGTCTCCGTGGCCGGGGAAGTGCTTGGCGCTGGCGGCCACCTTCGCCTCGCCGAACCCCTTGACCGCCCCCGCGACCATCTTCGCCACCCGCGCCGGGTCGTTGCCGTAGGCCCGGCGGCCGATGACCGGGTTCTTGGGGTTCACGTTCACGTCGGCCACCGGGGCGAAGTCGAGGTTGACGCCGAGCGCGCGCAGCTCCTCGCCGGTCGCCCTGGCCACGGCCCGCGCCCGGTCGGGGTCCTTGGTCGCGCCGATCTCGGCGGCTCCCGGGAAGTCGGTCATGATCGCGGACATCCTGGCCACCAGGCCGTTCTCCTGGTCGGTGCCGATCAGCAGCGGCACGTCCTTGGACGCGCGCTGCATGCCGTTGGTGAGGCCGACGACCTGGCCGACGCCCTTGATGTTCTGCGGGAAGAGGATCACGCCGCCGAGGTGGTATTTCGCGATCACCTTGGCCGGGGTCTGGGCGCCGTACCTGGCCTGGTTCTCGCCCGACACGGTGTCGGCCGCGGTGCCGTACAGGACGGGCATGAAGAGCTGGCCGATCTTCTCCTCGACGCTCATCTTCGCCAGGGCCCGCCCGACGGCGTCCTGGCGCGCCTGCGGCGGGCTCTGCGGCGGCGCGGTCTGCGGCGCCGTCTCCTGGGACGTCTGCGGAGCGCTCTGCTGGGACGTCTGCGCGGGCGGTGCGGCCTTGCCTCCTCCGGTGGGAGTCGCACCCGCCGGGCTGGGGCCGTAGCCGCAGGCTGTCAGAGCGATCGCGAGGAGTCCTGCCGTACCGGTCCGTCGAAGCATGCCTCCAAAGGTATCCATCCGACGACCCGCAGCAGACCGTCCCTTTACCAAGTCGGCCGGATGCGGACCCGGCTACAGCCCCAACCGGGCGAGCCCGGACAGGTGCACGCGGGCCGCCGCACGCGCATGAGCCGCCGTCGTCTGCGCCCGCGCGGCCTCGGCGGCGCTCCGGCACTGGTCGAGCGTGTGCGCGGCCAGCACGGCGCGTACGGCGGGCAGCGCCGCGGCGGCCATCGACAGCGAGGAGACCCCGAGCCCGACGAGCACGCAGGCCAGCGCCGGGTCGGCGGCCGACTCGCCGCAGACGCCGCACGGCTTGCCGAGCTTCGCGGCGGCCGCCGCGGTCATGGCGACCAGGTCGAGCAGCGCGGGCAGCCAGGGGTCGTGCAGCGCGCTCACGGCACCGACCTGGCGGTCCGCGGCGTAGGCGTACTGGGCGAGGTCGTTGGTGCCGATCGAGACGAAGTCCACCCGGGCGAGCAGCTCGCGGGCGCGCAGCGCGGCCGACGGGATCTCGACCATCACGCCCACGTCCGTCAGGCCCCTGGCCCGGCACTCCTGCGCGAACCAGCCGGCCTCCTCGGCCGTGGCCACCATCGGCGCCATCACCTGGAGCCCCTCTGCGGCGACGGCCGCCAGCGCGGCGAGCTGCGCGTCCATGACCTCGGGGAACCTCCGGAGCCTGCGCAGCCCCCGCTCCCCGAGCGCCGGGTTCGGCTCGGCGGGCGCGGGCATGAACGCCAGCGGCTTGTCCGCGCCCGCGTCCAGCGCCCGCACGACCACCTTGCCGCCGGGGAACGCCTCCAGCGCCGCGCGATAGGCCCGCCGCTGCTCCTCGGTGGCGGGCGGCTTGGCCCTGCCGAGGAAGAGGAACTCGGTGCGGTAGAGCCCGATCCCCTCGGCTCCCGCGCCGCGGGCGGCTTCGAGGTCCGCGGGGCCGCCGATGTTGGCCAGCAGCGGAACCGGGTGCCCGTCGGCGGTCCTGCCGGGGCCCTTCGCCGCGGCGATCGCCGCCTGCCGCGCGGCGTCCGCGCCGACCGCCTCGGCCACGTCGGACTCGGCCGGCTCGACGCGTACGGCTCCCGTCGTGCCGTCGGCCATCACCCGGACGCCCGGCGGGATCTCCAGCGCGCCGTGGCAGGCCACGACGGCGGGCACGCCCATCGCCCTGGCCATGATCGCGGTGTGGCTGGTGGGGCCGCCTTCCTGGGTGACGAACGCGGCGATGTCCTCCTTGCGCAGCAGCGCCGTGTCGGCGGGCGCGAGGTCCCTGGCGACCAGCACGTACGGCTCCTCGGGAGCGACCGGGAGCCCCTGCATGGCGTGCCCGTAGAGGAGCGCGATCACGCGGTCCCTGATGTCGATGAGGTCGGCGGCCCGCTCGCCCAGGTAGCCCCCGGACCCGGCCAGCACGTCCCGATATTTCGTGAAAGCTTCAAAAACCGCCCTCGGGGCGGCCAGGCCGCGGTCGATCAGCGTTCGCACCTTGACGACCAGCCCGGGATCCTCGGCCATCAGCGCCTGGGCCTTGAGTATCTCCTCGGCCTCGCCGCCCGCCTGGTTCCCCCGGGCCTCCAACTCGCCCGCGACCTGCGTGAGCGCGGCCATCGCGCGCTCTTTCTCCTGCTCCGCCTCACCGGTGTAGGTGGCGCCCTCGGGGGGTTCGGGCACGGAGGCGGTCAGAACGTACGCGGGGCCGTGCCCGATGCCCGGGCTGACCCCTACCCCCCGCAGGTTCATGGCGTCGCGGCGATCGCGGCCAGCTCGTCGAGGATCTGCTCCGACCCCTCACCCTCCGCGCTGATCACGACGGTCTCGCCCTGCTTCACGTCCAGGGCCATGATCGCGAGGATGCTCTTGCCGTTGACCTGCTCGTTACCGTGGGACTTCGTCACCGTGATGTCCATGGGGGCCTGCTTGGCCCGCTGGACGAACGTCGCGGCGGGCCGGGCGTGCAGCCCCACCTCCGCCGCCACGGTGACCTTGCGCTCACCCATTACTCCTCCTTCTGGTGCCGGTCCAGACCAGCTGGACCCTTGCGCGATGGCGCGTATACATTCTGCCGTCTCCCCGAACCCGCTCGTTCCGGAGCTATTCCCAGCGGAACAGCTCGTCTCCTGCGTGAACTGCCCCCTCCGCGACCTCGGTCACGGACTCCGACAGGGCGTCGAGCGCGACGACCGGGCAGACCGGCGAGCGTCCGCCCGCCTCGACGACCGCCGGGTCCCAGGCCACGACGGGCTGCCCGGCGCTCACCCGGTCGCCCTCGGCGGCCAGGAGCTCGAACCCCTGACCTTTGAGCTGGACCGTGTCGATGCCCAGATGCACCAGCACGCCCCTGCCGTCGTCTCCGACGATGACGTACGCGTGCGGATGCAGTTTCATGATTTTTCCAGCTATGGGGGCAACGGCCTTCCCCGGCCCGCGCAGCGGGTCGATCGCCGCCCCCGGCCCGACCAGACCGGCGGAGAACACCGGGTCGGGCACGGCGGCCAGCCCCACAGCCGCCCCCTCGACCGGGGCGAGAACAGTCGTCATGATCTCGCCCTTAGCCGATGATGTCCTCGATGTCGCTGGCGATGGTGTCCGCCTCCGGCCCCACGACGACCTGGACCACGTTCCCCGCGGCCATCACGCCGTGCGCGCCCGCCGCCCTGAGGGCGGCCTGATCGACCTTGGACGCGTCGTGCACCTCGGTGCGCAACCGGGTGATGCAGGGCTCTATCTCGATGATGTTGTCGGCCCCGCCCAAACCGGCGATGATCGCGTTCGCGTCAGCCGCCATCCGGCCCTCCCTAGGCTCTTGTGACCAGGCTAATCAGTCGGTCTGGGTGACCTTGTTCAGCCCGCGCGGCGCGTCGGGGTCGATGCCGAGCCTGCGGGCCAGCGCCTCGGTGAGCAGCTGCCCGGGCACGATCAACCCCATCGGCGCCACCCATTCGGGCAGGTCGGGGCCGTTCAGCGCGGCGGTGCCCGCCTGCGCGAGCGCGTCGCCGCCGCCGATCGTGAACGCCGCCGCGCCCGCGGCCACCACCCGCTCGGCCAGCGCGACCGTACCGGGCAGGGTCGGGCTGTTCTCGGCGGCGACCAGCAGCGCCGGGGTGTCGGCGTCGACCACGGCGATGGGGCCGTGCAGCAGGTCGGCGTAGGACAGGCCCATGGCGTGCAGGTAGCAGGCCTCCTTGAGCTTCAGCGCCGTCTCCAGCGCCGTCGAGAACGCCAGCCCGCGCCCGGACACGACCACGCCCGGCTTGTCCAGCAGGCCCTCGACCACGGCCTCCAGGTCGCCCGGGTCGGTGATCAGCTTCTCCACCGCGTCGGGCACCCGCCGCAGCTCCGCCGCGTCCACGTCGGCGCCCAGCCCCAGCGCGAGCACGGCCAGCGCCGCCAGCTGCGTCGTGTACGTCTTGGTCGCCGGAACGGCCTTCTCCTCCCCGGCGACCGTGCACAGGGCCACGTCGGCGGCCTGCGCGAGGGGGCTGTCCGCGCCCCCGTTCGTGATGCCGACGGTCCTGGCGCCGCAGTCCTTGGCCCAGGCCAGCGTCTCGACGATCTCCTCGGTGCGCCCCGACTGCGAGATGGCGACCGCCAGCACCCCGTCCAGGTCCAGCTTGCGCTTGTACGTCGTGGCGATGGAGGGCGCGGCCAGCGCGCACAGACGGCCCGCGTGTGATTCGACCAGGTATCGCCCATAAACTGCAGCATTGTCAGAGGTACCGCGCGCGATGAACAGCAGCTGGCGAGCCTGCTCGCCCACTGCTCTCACCTCGTCGACCCTCGGCAGCAGGGAGTCCAGGGTGGCCCGCAGCGCGGCCGGCTGCTCCGCGATCTCGCTGCGCATCTTCGTGGTCATCTCGGGCTCTTTCCTTGATCGACTTCGACGCGGACTTGACCGTCTTTCGCGACATGTGGTCTAGTCCGGACTAGACCAGTACGAACCATAGCCCATAGCCATGGCTGCGATCGAGGGGAGGATCCGTGGCGCACATCGATCCGGACAGCCCGGTGCCCAAGTATTTCCAGCTCCGCGAGATCCTGTTGGACCTCATCGACAGCGACGAGCTCAGCATCGGGGCGGCCATCCCGTCCGAGCGCGAGCTCTGCCAGCGCTTCGGCCTGTCCAGGATGACCGTACGCCAGGCGGTCGACCACCTCGTGTCCGAGGGCCGCCTGCACCGGGTGCCCGGCAAGGGGACGTTCGTCGCCCGGCCCAAGATCGAGCTGGCGCTGCAGCTGACGTCGTTCACCGACGACATGAGGGCGCGGGGCATGATCCCGGGCTCGCGCGACCTCGATCGCCGGATCGTGCGGGCCAGCGCGCACCTCGCCAAGGAGCTGGGGATCCAGCCGGGCGAGGAGGTGCACTTCATCGAGCGGTTGCGCACCGCCGACGGCGAGCCGCTGTCCATCGAACGGGCACACATCCCGGTCAAGCTCGCCCCCGACCTGGGCTCCCACGAGTTGTCGGAAAAATCACTTTATGAGCTTCTGGAGAGCCGCTACGGCCTGGTCATGGACGCCGGCGAGCTCACCATCGACGGCGGCATCGCCGACCCGAGCGACGCGGACCTGCTGAAGCTCCCGCGCGGCGGCGCCGTACTGCTGCTGCAGCGCAGGTCGTTCGCCGGCGGTGTCTGTGCGGAGCTGGGCGTGTCCACGTATCGTGCGGACCGTTACCAGTTGCGCACCATCCTGGAAATGCCCGTAAGACGGGGCTGAGGCCTCACCCGGCTCGGAGGAACGCCCGGTGAACGAGACCACCGCCGCCCGGCCTTCGCCGTTCGCTCGCGTGATGACCGTGCTCCAGCGGCTGGGCCGCTCCCTCATGCTGCCCATCGCCGCCCTGCCCGCGGCCGCCCTGCTGCTGCGCTTCGGCCAGCCCGACATGCTCGGCTCCAACGGCGCCGAGCCGGGCGGCCTGGCGGACGTGGCCGGGTTCGCCTGGATGAACCAGGTCGCCGAGGTGCTGGCCGCGGCCGGCGCGGCGCTGTTCGAGAACCTGCCGCTGCTGTTCGCCGTGGGAGTGGCCATCGGCTTCGCCCGCAAGGCCGACGGCTCCACCGCCCTGGCCGCCGTGGTCGGCTACCTGGTCTTCGACCGGGTGACCAAGGTGATGTTCTTCGGCTCCGACATCCGGGACACCGTCCTCATCAGGGAGGCCCAGCCCCAGGGCATCAAGGAGATCATCAACTACGGCATGCAGAACCCGACCAAGGTCCTCGGCGGCATCGTCATGGGCCTGGTCGCCGCCATGCTCTGGCAGCGCTTCCACCGCATCAAACTGCCGTCCTGGCTGGCCTTCTTCGGCGGGCGCCGGTTCGTCCCCATCATCACCTCCATCGTGGCCCTGCTCATCGGCGTGGTCTTCGGCTGGCTCTGGCCGGTGATCGGCGAGTGGATCCGCCACGCCGGCGAGGCCCTGGCCGCCATCGGCCCGATCGGCACCGGCATCTACGGCCTGATCAACCGCCTCCTCATCCCCCTCGGCCTGCACCACTTCGTCAACTCCGTCGTCTGGTACGTGGTGCCGCAGTGCGAAGTGGGCGGCCGCGTACTCGGCGGGGACTGGAACTGCTACTTCGGCGGCGCCCCGCACTCCGGCCAGTTCATGGCCGGCTTCTTCCCCATCATGATGTTCGCCCTGCCCGCCGCCGCCCTCGCCATGTGGCGCGCGGCCCCACCCCACCGCCGCGCCACGGTGGGCGGCATCATGCTGTCGGCCGCCCTGGCGTCGTTCGTCACGGGCATCACGGAGCCGATCGAGTTCGCCTTCATCTTCGTGGCCCCGCTGCTGCTGGTGGTGCACGCCCTCCTGACCGGCCTGGCCATGGCCCTGACCACGCTGATCGGCGGCCAACTGGGCTTCGGCTTCTCCGCCGGCCTGCTCGACATGCTCCTGAACGCCAGCAAGTCGAACACTGAGAATCTGCCCGGGATCCTGATATTGGGGGTCGTTTACGGCGTGGTCTACTACGCCGTCTTCACCTTCCTCATCCGAAAACTCAACATCATGACCCCGGGCCGCGAACCAGAACCAGACGTCGACTCCGGCGAAACCTAACCTCACTCCAACACCCGACGCCCCACAGGCAAGCCCCTCACCCCCGACCACCCCACGGGGTATGCCCCCGCCCACCCAGTAGCCCCACGAGTAATCCGCACGCCCCAGCCACCCCACGGGCAATCCCACACACCTCGGCCACCCCACCACGGGTGCGCCCCCGCGCGCCCCAGTGCCTCCCCGCACGCCCCGGCCACCCAACGGGCGACCCGCACGCCGCCCTATGAGACGCACAGCGCGCCAAAGCACCGCCACGCCGCGCCCCAAGCACCCCACCCCCACCCGCACCCCAAAGCGCCGCATCGGCGAGAAGCCCCGCAGGCGAGCCCGGCGCCGATCAACGGCGCGAGCCCAACCGTGCCCACAATTAAGGGACGACTACAAAGCCAGAAAAAGCATGCCCCGAAAGGTTTGGGCCACCCTCAACCCAACAAATCACGCCCGGAACACCCCACCACCCCCACCCCAGGGGGATCCAACTTCCAGAAATCTTCTCCATCAAAGACGGTCAAACCCATCCGCCCAAGGGAGAAGTTGGCGGCATTTGTATTCTTAGCCCAGACCGAAAACTCCTTATAGCGATTCTTTCTTCGCTCAAAGAATTTGGAGGATGCGTGTCAACAACCCCCCGCATCGGCGTCACCCCCACCCCCGAACCCCCGTACGACGAAGACCAGCCCACCCCGGAAATCGCGACCCCGGAAAACCACGGCGCCCTGGCCCTCGACCCGCACCCCCTCGTATGGGGCCCGCCCGGAGCCATCCCCGATGAGCGCAAGTTGCGCCACCTGGGTCAGGCGCTGGCCGAGGTCCTCGCGGGCCGCCGCCCGCCGGAGACAGTGGCCGACAGGCTCACCGCCCGCGCCTACCGTGAGCTGGTCCAGGCGGGACAGATGATCCACACCAGCCGCCCGCCGTTCGCCGGCAGCGTGCACGTCAAGGAGCCGAGGGAGGGCGCGGTGGAGATGTGCCTGCTGTTGCACTGCGGCGACCGCAATCGCGTTCTGGCGATACGCCTCGAACGGAGAGGCACCCAATGGCTCTGCACAGACTTCGAAACAGCGTAGAAAAGCGAAAAGCGGCGGAAAAAGAGAGACCCCCACCAGGAGGTGGGGGTCTCAGAAAGCGTCAGGCCGCGTTCTTGGGATCGCCGTGGCAGCGCTTGTACTTCTTGCCCGACCCGCACGGGCACGGCGCGTTGCGCTCCACGTTTCCGTAGGCGGCGCGCTCCGCCGAAGTGGTGCGGACGCGGGTGTGCTCGACCTCGCCCTGCTCGCCGGGCGCCGTGTACTCGAGCTCGGCCGGGCGATCAGGCCCGCGCAGCCCGCGCGCGATGATCGAGCGGGTCTCCGCGAGAACCGCGTCCTCCTCCTCGACGATCGGGTTCTCCTGCACCTCGACCTCAAGGTTGAACAGGAACCCGACCGAGTCCTCCTTGATGCCCTCGAGCATCGCGGCGAACATCTCGAAGCCCTCGCGGGCGTACTCGATCTTGGGGTCCTTCTGCGCGTAGGCCCGCATGCCGATGCCCTCGCGCAGGTAGTCCATCTCGTACAGGTGCTCGCGCCACTTGCGGTCGAGGACCGAGAGGATCACGCGGCGCTCCAGGTCGCGCGTGGTCTCGGGGCCGAACTCCTCCTCGCGCCTGGCGTACGCCTCGAGCGCGTCGGCCTTGACCTTCTCGGAGATGAGCTCGGCGGACAGCTCTTCGCGGCTGCCGGCCTCCTCGACGAGGTCCTCGATCCTGACCGAGACCGGGTAGAGCTCCCCGAACGCCTTCCACAGCTTGTCGAGGTCCCACTCCTCCGCGAAGCCCTCGGAGGTGGCGCCCTGTACGTAGCCTTCGATCACCTCGCCGATGAAGCCGCGCACCTGCTCGTGCAGGTCGGCGCCCTCAAGCACGCGGTGGCGCTCGGCGTAGATGACCTTGCGCTGGCGGTCCATGACCTCGTCGTACTTCAGAACTTCCTTGCGGATCTCGAAGTTCTGCTGCTCGACCTGGTGCTGGGCGGAGGCGATGGCCTTGGAGACGATGCCCGACTCGATCGGCTGGTCGTCGGGGATCTGCAGCCTGGTCATGATCATCTCGACCCTGGCCGAGTTGAACAGGCGCATGAGGTCGTCGCCGAGCGACAGGTAGAACCGGGACTCACCCGGGTCGCCCTGACGGCCGGAGCGGCCGCGGAGCTGGTTGTCGATGCGGCGCGACTCGTGGCGCTCGGTGCCGAGGACGTAGAGGCCGCCGAGCGAGGTGACCTCGTCGTGCTCGGCCTTGACCGCCGCCCTGGCCTTCTCCAGCGCCTCGGGGTAGGCCTTCTCGTACTCCTCCGGCGTCTCGACCGGGTCGAGGCCGCGCTGGCGCAGCTCGAGGTCGGCGCGGAACTCGGAGTTGCCGCCGAGCATGATGTCGGTGCCTCGACCGGCCATGTTGGTGGCGACGGTGACCGCGCCCTTGCGCCCGGCCTCGGCGATGATCGACGCCTCACGCGCGTGGTTCTTCGCGTTGAGCACCTCGTGCTGCACTCCGCGGCGCTTGAGCGCCTTGGACAGCCGCTCGGACTTCGCCACCGAGGTCGTGCCGACGAGCACCGGCTGCCCGGCCTCGAAGCGCTCCTTGATGTCCTGGACCACCGCGTCGAACTTGGCGTCCTCGGTCTTGTAGACCACGTCCGCCTGGTCCTTGCGGACCATCGGCCGGTTGGTCGGGATCGGGACGACACCCAGCTTGTACGTCTGGTGGAACTCGTTGGCCTCGGTGGCGGCCGTACCGGTCATTCCGCTCAGCTTGGAGTAGAGGCGGAAGTAGTTCTGCAGGGTGACCGTGGCGAGAGTCTGGTTCTCGTCCTTGATCTTCACGCTCTCCTTGGCCTCGATGGCCTGGTGCATGCCCTCGTTGTAGCGGCGGCCGTGCAGGATGCGGCCGGTGAACTCGTCGACGATCAGGACCTCGCCGTCGGTGACGATGTAGTCCTTGTCCTTCTTGAACAGCTCCTTGGCCTTGAGCGCGTTGTTCAGGAAGCCGACGAGGTGGGTGTGCTCGGGCTTGTAGAGGTTGTCGATGCCGAGCCAGTCCTCGACCTTCTCGACACCGGCCTCCAGGATGCCGACCGTGCGCTTCTTCTCGTCGACGATGTAGTCGCCGGTGCTCTCCTCGCCCGGGTTCTTCGCCTCGACGCCCCTGCGCAGGCGGGGCACGATCTTGGCGAACTCGTTGTACCACTTGCCCGACTGCTCGCCGGGGCCGGAGATGATCAGCGGCGTACGGGCCTCGTCGATCAGGATGGAGTCGACCTCGTCGACGATCGCGAAGTTGTGGCCGCGCTGCGCGCACTCCTCGAGCGACCACGCCATGTTGTCGCGCAGGTAGTCGAAGCCGAACTCGTTGTTGGTGCCGTACGTGATGTCGGCCTCGTACTGCTTGCGACGTTCGTCGGGCTGCTGGCCGGCGACGATGCAACCGACCTGGAGACCCAGGAAGCGGTGGATACGCCCCATGTTGTCCGCGTCACGCTTGGCCAGGTAGTCGTTGACCGTGATGACGTGGACGCCCTTGCCGGAGATCGCGTTGAGGTACGCCGGAAGCGTACAGGTGAGGGTCTTGCCCTCACCGGTCTTCATCTCCGAGATGTTGCCCATATGGAGGTTGGCGCCGCCCATGATCTGCACGTCGTAGGGCCGCTGACCGAGCACGCGGCGGGCCGCCTCGCGCACGGTCGCGAACGCCTCGGGAAGCAGATCGTCGAGCGATTCACCGTCTGCATGGCGCTGCTTGAACTCATCCGTCAGCGCACGCAACTCCGCGTCGGACAGGCTCGTGAAGTCGTCCTCGATGGAGTTGACCTGGTCTGCGATCCGCTTGAGCTTGCGCAGGATCTTACCTTCGCCGGCACGTAGGATCTTGTCGAGAATGGCTGCCACTTTATGTAAAGCTCCTCGCAGGTCTACCCCGGCGGCGCCGCCAGGAGGAGAGGCCGAGACAAACTTCCCCGTTGACATCGTAGGCGGTTCCGCAACCAGACACAGCCACCGTGATGATGAGGGCGCCACACTCGTCTGGGAGAATGGGTCAAGGCAGAGGGTATGCCGGTTGAGAGCCGGCTCGCACCATTAAGCGCGATAACCGGCAAAGGAAGGATTAGTCATGGTTGAGGGGAAGAAGTCGGGGCATTCGGAGGAGCTCGGCAGCCACGCCGGGCGGGCGTCGTCGTGGCTGGCGGTGACGGTGATGCTCGTGGGCACGGTGGTGGCCGGCTTCGGCCTCACGGCCGCCAACTGGACGCTCGTCTGGGTCGGCGCCGGAGTGTTCGTCGTGGGCGGCGTCCTGGCTCTCGTCTTCGATATCTTCACCGATGTCGTGATCGACGCGCCGCGCGTGGGCATGCACGCCGAAGATCACCGCTGACGCACGCTTCACCGGGCGGGCGCCCGCCCCACGGGCGGCCCGCCGGCTCCCATCTCCCGCGCTATTCACGCCGTACGCCGAGCGCCTCGACGATGGCGAACGCGGCAAACGTAATAGACGAGCACAATCCCCGTAATGCCAAGCCCGCTGCGCGTGTCGGGCAAGGACGAACACCCCGGGTCACACCCGCACCGGACGACCTCGTCCCGGCCGACCAGGGGGTGCCAGGCAGGCCCCGGGTTAGGCGCGCGCCGGCCGCCGCGCCAAGCGAGCGGCTGGGGCTCACCCCCACCGCGGACGTACCTCGCCCCGGCCGACCACGGAGTGACGGGCAGCCCCTGGCTCACTCGGTCGCCGGACGAACCTTGGCCACACCCCGCCAAGCACCCCGCCCCGAACCACGCGCGTGGGCCCCCATCACTGGCGCACGACACCCCAGTGCCGACGATCGGCTGGCGCGACACCGCAGGCAGGTGGGGCGCAGACATGCGGTGCCAGCTGGCAGGCGCGCGCGGACAACCGACGTCGGCAGGCGAGCCAGGTGGCATTAAGGAGCCGGCGAGTGCAAGGGCGCCAATAAGCCAAACCGGGCACAGGCGGCACTGGCGCCAGGGGCCGGGGCGAGCGGTGGGCCGGGCGCAGGCGACGCTGGCGCCCGGAGGCCGGGATGAGCGGCTGGCCGAGTGCGGATGGCGGGCCGGGTGTGAGCGGCGCTGGCGCACGAAGGTCGGGGGCGAGCGGCCGGGTGCGGACGGGGTTTTGTCGGTGGGCGTCGCTAGATTGCTCGCATGCATCGCCGTACGCAATCGCAGACATGACCGGCACCACCGATCTGACCCCCGATGAGGCGCGCCGGATCATCCTCCGCTCCCAGGGCTTGATCGGCGCCGACGCGCGCAAGGGTGGGGCGCATGCGATGCTGCGCAGGCTGGGCGCCGTGCAGCTCGACACGATCTCGGTCCTCGCCCGCTCCCACGAGTTGGTCGCCTACGCCCGCCTGGGCGCGGTGGACAGGCCAAGCATCGAGCGGGCCTACTGGCACAACCCCGCCCAGAGCTTCGAATACTGGTGTCACGCCGCCTGCATCCTGCCCATCGAGCACTGGCCGCTCTACTCGTTCCGGCGCCAGGCGTACCGCAAGCGGCGCTACCGCTGGCACGAGGTGCCCGACGGCGTGGACAAGCTGCTCGAGCAGGTTCGTGAGCAGGGCCCGCTGACGACCTCCGACGTCGGCGGCGCCAAGAACGGCGGCCCGTGGTGGGACTGGTCCGACTCCAAGATCGGCCTGGAGTGGCTGCTCGACATCGGCGAGCTGGTCTGCACCCGCCGCGTCGGCTGGCGGCGCGTCTACGACCTGGCCGAGCGCGTGGTCCCCGCCGACCTCCTGGCCGATGACCTCTCCGACGAGGAGTGCGTCGTACGCCTGGCCTCCGTCGCGGGCCGGTCCCTGGGCGTGGCCAACAGGACCGACCTGATCGACTTCCTCCGCCTCAAGGGCGAGTACGCCACCATGCTCGACGAGGCCCTGCGCAGCGGCGCGGCGGGCCTGGTGCCGGTGACGGTCGCGGGCTGGCCGGGCAAGACGGGCTCCCCCAACGCCTGGGCGGACCCGGTGGCGCTGGCGTCAGAGCCGCGCGGGCGTCACCGCACGACGCTGCTGTCGCCGTTCGACTCCCTCATCTGGCACCGCGGCCGCACCGAGCGCGTCTTCGGCTTCCGGTACACGCTTGAGCTGTACGTCCCCAAGCACAAGCGGGTCCACGGCTACTTCACGATGCCCGTGCTGGCGGGGGGCCGGCTGATCGGCCGCGTCGATCCGGCCCGCGAGGGCAGCACGCTGGTGATCCGGCAGCTTCACCTGGAGCCGGGCCTGTCGCCCGCCAGGTGGGCCGACGCCCTGGCGGACGCCGTGTGGTCGGCGGCGGAGTGGGTGGGCTGCGACGCCGTACGCGTCGAACGGACCGATCCGCCCGAGCTCGCCGCCATCCTGAGCACGGCCCGGTGAGCATCTCCGGTGCCCCTGGGGTAACGCCTGAGCCTGCGGTAAAGCCGGTGGAGCCGCCTGTAGCCGGACGCCCGATGCGCGGGATGCCCAAGCGCCGCTTGATGCCTTCCGACGAGACCTTCACGCGCCGTCCGATGGCCCTCAGGCAACACCCCGACGGCCCACCCGGTGAACGCCCAGCCCCGCCGCCGTTCTGGTGGAGGCCCAGTGCGACGGTGTCAGGGTGGGCGGGCAGCGGTGACTGGCTGCGCCACCGGCCGTCCAGGCAGTAGAGGCTCTGGAGCGGGCGGTGTGCCCGGCGTGGCCTGGCCGCCGGAGCTCGGGAAGCCCCTTGGAGGTGGCGCGGCCTGGCCGGTGTGGGTTCGGCGGGCTAGGTGATTTCCAGCATGCGCTCCCGCACCGCGTACACCACGGCCTCCATCCTCGAGTGCAGTTGCAGCTTGTCGAGGATGTTGCGCACGTGGTTCTTCACGGTGTTCTCGGAGATGAACAGCTGCTTGGCGATCTCGCGGTTGTTCATCCCCTTGGCCACCAGCCGCAGGACCTCCATCTCGCGGTCGGTCAGGCGGGGGACGGGGAGCTGGGGAGGGCGCTCGGACTCCTTGCGGCTCATGTTCTGGAATTCGCTGATGAGCTTGGCGGCCATCGCCGGGTTGATTAAGGACTGGCCCTCGTGCACGCCGCGCACCGCGGCCGGCACGTCGTTGATCTGGACGTCCTTGAGCAGATAGCCGGTGGCGCCCGCCTTGATGGCTTCGAAGAGGTCTTCCTCCTCGTCGCTCACCGTCAGCATGATGACGCGGGTGCTCGGGACCGAGGCTTTGATGCCCTTCGTGGCCTCGATCCCGTCCTGCCGCGGCATGCGCACGTCCATGAGCGCGATGTCGGGCATGAGGCGGTTCGCCAATTCGACCGCCTCCTGCCCGTCGCTCGCTTCGCCGACCACCTCGATGTCGGGCTCAGCGGCCAGTGCGAGAGCCAGGCTTCGCCGGATCAGCTCGTGATCGTCAACGATCAGCACGCGAATCGGCTCGCTCGCCGACGTGCGGACCTCGCCGGACTCGGTCACGAGGCCTCCTTGATCCGCCTCGCGACAGCCTTTGCCTCGCTTCGCTCGCTCACCTGAACCTGACTGAGCTCGCTCACGTCTCCTCCTCGTCGGGGGGCCAGAGCCGTTGAACCGCAATGATGGCACGGGTACCGCGGTTCTCGGGTGGTCGAGAAGATCTTTTAGCGCGCGATCATGGCTCTACGAGCCGCAACACGCCGTAGTTGTAGCCGCGTCTGTTGTAGACGACGCACGGCTGGCCGCTCTCCTTGTCACGGAACAGGTAGAAGTCGTGCCCGACCAGCTCCATCTCGAGGAGGGCCTGGTCGATGGTCATGGGTTCCGCTTTGTGGAACTTCTCTCGGACGATGAGCGGCCCTTCGCCGTCCATCTCGATCGGGACGATGTCGTCGTAGCGCTGGTCACGCTGGACCTGCTCGTCCTCGTCGGCCTCGCTGGGGACGGTGGCCGCCCGCGGGGTCAGGTCGGCGACGTCGGGGAGCGTCGCGGTGATCTCCGCCACAGAGGGCGGGCAGTGGTTGCCGTGGTGGACCTTGCGCCGGTCGGCCAGCCGCCTGAGGCGGCCTTCCAGCTTGTCGAGGGCCATGTCGAGGGCTGCGAACCGGTCGTCGGCCGAGGCTTCGGCGCGGATGGCCGGTCCTCGAGAGTGAATGGTGAGCTCGACGCGCTCGCGCTGGTCGGCGAGGCGTGGATTGCGTTCTTTCGACACCTCCACGTCGACTCGGATGAGTTTGTTGTCCAGACGTTCGATCCTGGCCAGCTTGGTCGTCACTTGGTCACGGAACCGATCACTCACTCCTGTGTGCCGGCCCTTGACGATGATGTCCATGCAACAGCCCCCCTTCGGTCTAGCGACTGAGCAAGAGCGCCCGACGACGTGCCTGCCGGACGGGGTCTTCTGTCTGCCTTTCTGTCACCGT
This sequence comes from Nonomuraea sp. NPDC005650, assembly GCF_040605375.1. Taxonomy (NCBI): domain Bacteria; kingdom Bacillati; phylum Actinomycetota; class Actinomycetes; order Streptosporangiales; family Streptosporangiaceae; genus Nonomuraea; species Nonomuraea sp. NPDC005650. The sequence goes on along the minus strand of NZ_JBEXCR010000007.1, from coordinate 164,081 downwards.
TACCCTCTTCCGACTCTGCGTCACCGGGAACTCGGTTGGCACCCGCCCGGCCGACCTGGTCTTCGACCCCACATCCGCCTGCTGAGGGGTTCGCAGCTCTGTTGCCACTACTGCCCTTCTCTTCTGACGAGGGACATCTGGACCCTCGGGAAGGCAGGACTTATCCCTAAGCCGCACCGTGATCGGTCGACAAAGAGTCGCCTTACGTGGACCGTTTTGCCTGCGGCTGGCATCGGCTAGCAGAGCCGGGGACACCGACTCTGCGCAACCACGGACCCGAACGGGTGCCATGTCAGAACGCTATCCGCATCCTGGGCGAATGTCAGCCGGAGGATCGGCCAAAGGATCACGTACCGTGATTTTCCCGAGGTCCTCATGGCCTCCCAAATGCCCCATTTAACCGATCGGCAACCCTTATGAGGATGGGGCTCCCGCCCACTGAGCAGCCCCACCGCCACCTTGGGGGAAGTGACATGTGGCCTCCAGGTGAGGATAGCGATTTGGATCTTTCTTTACGCACCGTAACCGTAATCCTTTTCAAGATCTTCGGCGTGTCGCGGCCACGGTCGCGGCCAGCGGCACCTCGACCCCGGCCGAGCTCAGCGCCCTGGCGGCCTCCACCAGGGTGGCCCCGGTCGTGACGATGTCGTCCAGGAGCACCGCACAGCCCGCTGGAGCGCCTTTCGCGGCCCGCCGCACCTGGAGTGACCCCGCGAGGTTGGAGCTCCTCTCGGCGGAGCTCAGCCCCGCCTGGTCGGCCACCCGCCTCGCCTGGCCCAGCGCCGGCCAGCTCTCGGCCCGCATGCCCCATGCCCGCAACTGCCCCGCCGCCAGCACCGCCAGCCGCCCGACCGGGTCGTGGCCCCGGTGCCGGCGCGTCCGCCGCGCGCTCGGCACCGGCACCACCGCGAACCGCCCGCCGGCCCAGGGCGCCTTCGCGCCGTTCGCCGCCGTCACGACGGTGAACGCCACGGCCTCCGCCAGCACCCCTGCCAGCGCCACCGCGCCCCGCTCCTTGTACGCCACGACCGCCCTGCGCACCGCGCCCTCGTACGGCGCCGCGGACCAGCAGTCGGGCAGGCCGCCCGGCACGGGCTCGGGCAACCGCCTGGCGGGCGCGCCCACGAGCTCGGCATGGCAGCCCGCGCACCACCGCCCGCCATCGGCGCCGCACCCGGCGCAGGACTGCGGGAGGACGAGGTCGAGCACGGCGGTCAGCACGCGTGCCAGGATGCCGCCCGCGACCGACAATTTCCGCGCGGGCAGCCGGTCGCGGGCGGGTGGTGGCTGCGGGTGGAAACGTCGCTCGGGGATGGTCGCCGGTGGTCAGCCCAGGGGGAAGAGTGGGGTGCTGGCGCCGGATTCGATCTTGGTGGTCCAGGACTGCCGGTCCTGGCTGAGCTCCATGATCTGGTTGCTCTTGTCCGTCTTCGCCTCGGCCAGCACGCGGTCGTTCACCGCCGCCACCGACACGAGCGGCTCCTTCAAGGGCACCCCCTCGATCTCGCCGTCCCCCACGTTGATCTCGTTGAGCACCTGCCCCGCCTTGCTCCTCACCAGCACGAGCAGATGCTCGTCATCCCCCCAGGCCACGTCGATGATGCTGGTGCCGCCCTCGATGGTGGTCAGGGCATGGACGTTGCCCAGCATGATCCCCGCCGCCCCGCCCGTGAGCGCGCCGATCTGGACCGTGTTCTGCCCGGTGGTGATCGCCACCCGCACCCCGTCCCTGGCGATCCTGAGCCGGGTGACGTCCAGGCCGGTCAGCTTGGGCGAGGAGATCCGCTGGGGCCCCTTCCCGCTCATCGGGTCGTACCGGAGCAGGGCGGAGTTCCTCTGGTCGTAGGTCCATAGGGACCCGTCCCGGTGCCACGTCGGCGGGGTCAGCTCGCCCTTCATGACCTCCTGCCAGCGCCCCGACTGCGTCAGCGCGGCGACCGAGATGCCGGTCGAGGTCCTGGCGGCGACGTACCCGCCGTCCTTGGAGAGGGCGAAGTCTTGGAAGCCCTCGCGCTCCTCCCCCGCCGGACCCGGCACGGAGCCCGCGGGACCGTCCTTGCTCATGTAGTGGACGGCGCCCTTGCTGATGTAGTACGCGGTGTCGCTGGTGGCGTCCAGCCAGTCGTCGTCGGAGTCGGGCCGGTCTACGGAGTAGGACTCCCCGTCCACCTGGATCTCGATGACGCGGCCCTTGGCGATCTCGTTCTTGTTGAGGCTGTACCTGATCTGCGCCCGCAGGGAGTCCTCGGCGCTCAGGTCAAGGGGGTCGAGAGGGCCGGAGAGGTTGATCACCACGCGGTCCTCGCCGGACCTGATCGACTGGACCTTGGTGCCGGACGGGAAGCTCGTCGTCACCGCCCCCTGCAGGGCCGAGGTGGGGCTCTTGAGCAGCCGCTCCAGGATGGTCTGCGCGTACGTCTCCGTCGGCTTCAGCCGCAGGCGTACGCGGTCCACGACCAGCGTGTTCGGGCTGTTGCCGTTCACGTAGTAGAGGTTCGTGGGCCGGTACGCGCGGGCCACGTCGGAGTTGGTGAGCAGCAGCCCGTTGGGCAGGCTGCTGACCAGGTAGCCGCCGCCCTGGGACTTCACGAGCTCGACGGAGTAGTCGTCCCACTGGCCCTCGGTGGGGGCGTACGAGTCGTCCTCGTTGATGCGCGCCACCCACCGGCCCTTGAGCATGACCTTCTCCACCGGCCCCAGCTCGTCACTCTGAGGGGGAGGAACGACCTCGAACGCGTCGTCGACCACCGTCACCGGGCCCGAGGCGCTCCACTTCGCCCGCGCCTCCGGGGTCAGGTACTGGGGCAGGACGGTCGGGTCGTCGGCGTAGGCGGCCATGGCCGCCTGCAGGCCCCTGATCGTCTGCTCCTCGTTCCAGGACTTGTCGGGCGGAAGGGCGATCATGCGGTGGAACGGCTTGCTCAGCGGGTCGCCGCTGCCGGCCTCGTTGACGGTGGTGGGCCCGGTCACGGGGATCACGGTGCAACCGGTGCCCGCGCAGGCCACGGCGACCATGATCGCGATCACCGCGCCGAGCCGCCTAGTCCTCGTCATGGCCGGTCCCGTCCGCCGAGGCCGGCAGCAGCACCGGCGTCATGGCCGTGCGCCACGTACGTCGCATCTCGATCTCCGGCGGCACCAGCGACAGCGGGGAGCCCTTCAGATCGGCGCCGGCCGTCCTCGGCAGCGTCAGCCTGAACTGCGAGCCCTCCCCCGGCTGTCCCCACGCCTGCAGCCAGCCGCCGTGCAGCGTGGCGTCCTCGCGGGAGATCGCCAGCCCGAGTCCGGTGCCGCCGATCGTGCGCGCCCGCGACGGGTCGGCCCGCCAGAACCGGTCGAACACCATCGTGTCCTCCCCGCCCTTCAGCCCGATCCCGTGGTCGCGCACCGCGACCGCGACCGCGTCGCGGTCGGCGCCGACGGTGACCACGATGTCCCTGCCCTCGCCGTGCTCGATGGCGTTGAACAGCAGGTTGCGCAGGATCCGCTCGACCCTGCGGTTGTCGATCTCGGCCATGCACGGCTCGTTCGGCAGCCGGAGCTCGAAGCGGGTCGTGTGCCGCTCGGCCAGCGCCTCGGAGTCGGCGATGGCCCGCAGCACCACGTCGCGCACGTCCACGGGGTCGAGGTCGAGCGTGGCGGCGCCGGCGTCGTAGCGGCTGATCTCCAGCAGGTCGGCCAGCATCGACTCGAACCGTTCGAGCTGGGCCTGCATGAGCTCCGCCGAGCGGGAGGCCATCGGGTCGAAGTCCTCGCGCGCGTCGTAGAGCAGGTCGGCGGCCATGCGCACGGTCGTCAGCGGGGTGCGCAGCTCGTGGGAGACGTCGGAGACGAACTGCCGCTGGACCTGCGAGAGCTCCTCCAGCTGGTGGATCTTCAGGGTCAGGTTGGCGGCCATCTCGTTGAACGAGTTCGCCAGGCGGGCCAGGTCGTCCTCGCCGCGAACCTTGAGCCGTTCGTCCAGTTTGCCGGAGGCCAGGCGCTCGGCGGCCTGGCGCGCCAGCCGCACCGGGGTGACGACCTGGCGGGCGACCAGGTACGCGATGGCGGCCAGCAGCAGCACGAGCCCGAGGCCGACCACGACGATGGCCAGCCGGACGTTGGACAGCAGCCCCTCTTCGTCCGTGAACGGGAAGAAGTGGTAGACCTCGTAGTTCTGGCCGGTGGAGGGCACGTGCACGGTGCCGCCGACCACGTAGGTGAGCCTGGGCTGGCTCTCGCCGGCGAACTTGATCTTCTCGATGGACCCGACGGTCTTCTTCTTCACGTTGTGCCGCAGGCTCTCCGGCACGTTCGACGGCACGACGCCCCCGGACGCCCGCGACTGGCCCGGGGTCGTCTCGTTGAGGATCAGCACGTCGTAGCGCTTCTTGGAGCCGTTCTCACCCGATCCGGTGACGATGTCCATGACGTCGTCGAGCGGGTTGGCCGAGCCCTTCTTACCGCTGTCGGCGGGTTTGCCCGGATCGTCGGCCTCGGGCGCCAGCGCGTCGGCGATCTGGAGACGGTCGGCGAACGCCTCGCTGGCGGAGGAGCGCTGACTGCTCTGCACGACCGACCGGTTGATCTGCTCGGACAGGAACGTGCCCAGCACGACAACCACGATCACGGAGATCACCAGCGTGCTGGTGACCACCTGGAGCTGGAGCGACCGCCTCCACACGCTCCGTGCCCTGCCCGCCGCACGGCGCACCCGCCGGCGAACGCCGCCTAGAATCTGGCGGAATGTCCGTCGGCGGAAGCGTTTCTTCTTCGCCGGGGGCACGGCAGGACGAGGCGCGGCTTAGGCGGGGCCGGCTTTGTAGCCGACGCCGCGGACCGTCACCACGATCTCGGGGTGCTCGGGGTCCTTCTCGATCTTGGCCCTGAGCCGTTGTACGTGCACGTTGACCAGCCGCGTGTCGGCCGCGTGGCGGTAGCCCCAGACCTGCTCCAGCAGGACCTCGCGGGTGAACACCTGGCGCGGCTTGCGGGCCAGCGCGACCAGCAGGTCGAACTCCAGCGGCGTGAGGTTGATCGTCTCCTCGCCCCGCTTGACCGAATGCCCCGCCACGTCGATGGTGATGTCGCCGATCTGGAGGATCTCGGGGGTCGGCTCGTCGGTGCGGCGAAGCCGCGCGCGCACCCGGGCCACGAGCTCCTTCGGCTTGAACGGCTTGACGATGTAGTCGTCGGCCCCGGACTCCAGCCCGAGAACGACGTCGATCGTGTCGCTCTTGGCCGTGAGCATCACGATCGGAACCCCCGACTCAGCCCTGATCCTGCGTGCGACGTCGATGCCATCGGCCCCCGGTAGCATCAGGTCGAGCAGTACCAGATCCGGGCGTGTATCCCGGAACGCATCGAGGGCCTTGTCGCCGTCGGAGACAAAAGACGGCTCGAAGCCTTCCCCTCGCAGGACGATCCCAAGCATCTCGGCGAGAGCGGCGTCGTCATCGACGACCAGCACGCGACCTTTCATGGCCCCTCATTCGTTCTACGCATTGTGGGACATACCCGCACGATCGCTGAAGGTTACCCTTGGTCGGCCCATGAGTGTGACATGAGCCATGCAAAAGGCGAATTTTAGGTCCGCCCCCCGCGACCGCAATCTCAAGTCTGCGGTAACAGAGCAACTTTCGGCCATCCCCTGGACGTGAACCTCGGCTGGATTCGCCATGGAATACGGGCTTGATGCGACGGCGAATGCGCTCAGCGACACCAATGCCCCGTTCAGCATGCCAGGATTGGGATATGTCAGACGGTCACGGTCCCCCGCCCGAGACGCCATCAGGCTGGTCGGCCGAACAGCCCCCGCCCTACAGCGCCCCGCAGGCCTCCCCGTGGACCGCGCCAGGCGCGCCGCAGCAGACGCCCTACGGGCAGCCGAGCGCGCAGCCGTACGGGGAGCCCCTTCAGCAACATCAGCCACTGGGACCCGGGCCCCAAACACCTTATCCGCCCTATCCACATCCTCAGCCCGGTTACGGCTACGCGCCGCCCCAGCCGGCGCTCAGACCGGGGATCATCCCGCTGCGCCCGCTGGGTCTCGGCGACATCCTCGACGGCACGATCAAGCTGATCCGGTCCAACCCGAAGGCCGTGCTCGGCCTGTCGGCCGTCGCGGCCCTGCTCGCCGCCGTGCCGCTGGCCGTCGGCCAGGCGTTCGTGCTCGACACCATGAGCGGCTCGCTCACCGACCCCGAGAGCATGGCCACCACCTCCGGCCAGCTCACCGGCGTCGCCGCCCAGTACGGCGGCACGCTCGTCTCCTACGTGGTCCAGTTCGTCGTGGTCACGCTGCTGACCGGCGTGCTGACCCGGATTCTCGGCCGGGCCGTCTTCGGCGGCAACCTGTCGGCCGGGGAGGCGTGGCGGCTGGTCAAGGGCAGGGTGCCCGCGCTGTTCGGCGTCGTGGGCCTGATGGCCGTCATCATGGTGGTGCCGCTGGTCGTGATCGTGCTGCTCATCGTGGTGGTCGCGATGAACGTCCCCTCCGACGGGGTCGGCCTGATCCTCGCGCTGGCCTTCCTGTTCATGATCGCCTACCTCGGCTACTACCTGTTCTTCACCACCCGCTTCGCCTTCGCCTCGCCCATCGTGGTGCTGGAGGGCAGAGGGGCGATCGACGCCATGCGGCGCTCGTGGCACCTGGTGACCGGCGACTTCTGGCGCGTCCTCGGCATCCTGCTCCTCACGTCCCTGCTGGTCGGGCTCGTGGCGGGCGTCCTGTCGGTGCCCTTCACGCTGGCGGGCACGCTGTTCGGCATGCTCAGCGGGGGCTCGGTGGTCAGCACCGTCGTGTCGGCCGTGCTCATCGCCGCCGGCGGCACGCTCGCCTCGATGCTCACCTATCCGTTCCAGGCCGGGGTCGCCGGGCTGCTCTACGCCGACCGGCGCATGCGCAGTGAGGCGTTCGACCTCGTGCTGCAGACGGCGGCCATCGAGCAGCAGCGCCAGGGATGGGTGCACGCCTCCGCGGACGAGCTCTGGCACCCCTCCAACTCCGCCAGGCCGTGAGCCCGATCGACAGGGAGGAGGCCGCGCGCCGGGCCGCGGAGGAGCTCCTCAGACCTGCGTACGAGAAGGAGTCGTGGCCCGACCTGATCTACCGGCGGGTCATGCAGTTCCTCGGCGACCTGGTGGACAGGGCCGCGGGCGGCGGCACCGCCGGTGGGATCATCGCCTCCGTGATCATCGTGCTGGTCCTCCTCACGCTGATCGTGCTGATCTCGTGGCAGCTCCGCAAGGCCACCCGCAAGAACGCGCTCACCGTGGGCGGGCTGTTCGGGGAGCGGGTGATGACGGCGGCCGAGCACCGGGCGGCGGCCGCCGGGCTGGCCGCCGAGGAGCGCTGGACCGAGGCCGTCCAGGAACGGCTCCGCGCCATCGCCCGCGACCTGGAGGAACGCGCGCTGGTCGACGGCATGCCTGGGCGCACGGCCGACGAGCTGACCCGCGAGGCGGCCCTCTCGCTGCCCGGCTTCGCCACGAGGCTGGCGGCGGCGGCCCGGTCGTTCGACGACGTGACGTACGGCGGGGTGCCGGGCACGCGGGAGGCGTACGAGACGATGACCGACCTGGACGAGCAGCTCCGCCAGGCCCGGCCGGTGCCGGTCGGGGCCGGCGCGGCGGCCACGGCCTGGACCCCGGTCGGCACGGCCTCGGGCGAGCGGCCCGGGGCGGGTGGGACGGCATGAGCGTCCTCACGCGGCCCGCGGGCGGCCCGTCCTACTCGACCTCCCCCACCGCGCGCTCCACCTGGCGCGGCAGCCGGATCATCGCCCTGCTCGGCCTCATCGTCGTGCTCGTCGCGGTCGCGGGCGTCCTGTTCGGCCCGGAGTCGGGCCCGTCGCGGGCCCTGGACCCCGACGACACCACCCTGGCGGGCTCCAAGGCGCTGGCCGAGGTGCTCAGGTCGCGGGGCGTCGCGGTGGACCGGGTCGACTCCGTCGAAGCCGCCGCCGCCAAGGCCGCGACCGGCAACCGGCTGCTGCTGATCACCGACATGTCGTACTTCGACGAATACACCCTGGCCCGGCTCCAGGGCGACCGGCTGATCGTCGGCGACGTCCCCGGCCTCGACGCCCTCGCCCCCGGCGTGCGCAGCGAGCAGGCCCCGGCGCGCACGCGCTCGCGTGAGCCCGAGTGCGCGCTGCCCGCCGCCACGGCCGCGGGCAGCGCCTACCTGGGCGGCGCCGTCTTCACGGGCCCCTCAGGGGCCACCGGCTGCTACCCGGCCGGCGACGGATACACGCTGGTCAGCTTCCCGCAGGCGGGCGGCGTGACCACGGTCGTCGGCGACGGCGGCTTCCTGACCAACCAGCGCCTGGCCGAGGACGGCAACGCCGCGCTCGCGCTCAACCTGATCGGCACCGGCAGGCCCGTGACCTGGCTGGTCCGCCCCGAGACCCCGCCGCCCGTCGCCGAGCTGCCGGGCGAGCGGGGCAAATCGATGTACGACCTCATGCCCGAGAGCATCCGCTGGACCGTCTACATGTCCCTCATCGCCCTGGCCGTCACGGCGTTCTGGCGGGGCAGGCGGCTGGGCCCCGTGGTGACGGAGAAGCTGCCCGTCATCGTGCGCGCGGCCGAGACCGTCGAAGGCCGCGGCAGGCTCTACCGGGCCAGGCGCGCGCGGCAACGGGCGGCGGAGTCGCTGCGCGAGGGCACGATCGACCGGCTCACGCCCAGGCTGGGGCTCGGTTCGGGGGCCGGGCCGAACGAGGTCGTCGCGGCGCTCGCCGCCCGCACCGGCCAGGACCCTCAGCAGGTCGGCGCGGCGCTCTACGGGCCGCCGCCGGCGGACGACGCCGGGCTCGTCGGGTTGGCCGGATATCTGGACTTCATCGAAAGGCAGGTCAGTGAACTCTGAGGAGACGTTCCGCGTCACGGGCTACGGCGACTCGGCCAGGGAGGCGCTGGGCGCGCTGCGCGCCGAGGTGTCCAAGGCCGTGGTCGGCCAGGACGCGGTGGTGACGGGGCTGGTCATCGCGCTGCTGTGCAGGGGGCACGTGCTGCTCGAAGGCGTGCCGGGCGTGGCCAAGACGTTGATGGTGCGTACGTTGTCGGCCGCCCTGTCCCTCGACTTCAAGCGGGTGCAGTTCACGCCGGACCTGATGCCGGGTGACGTGACCGGCTCGCTGATCTACGACGCGAAGACCGCGGAGTTCGAGTTCCGCGAGGGCCCGGTGTTCACGAACCTGCTGCTCGCCGACGAGATCAACCGCACCCCGCCGAAGACCCAGGCGGCGCTGCTGGAGGCGATGGAGGAGCGTCAGGTCAGCGTCGAGGGCTCGGCTCGGCCGCTGCCCGACCCGTTCGTGGTGTGCGCGACGCAGAACCCCGTCGAGTACGAGGGCACCTACCAGCTCCCCGAGGCCCAGCTCGACCGGTTCCTGCTCAAGCTGACGGTGCCGCTGCCGCCGCGCGAGCAGGAGATCTCGGTGCTCGAACGGCACGCCCGCGGCTTCGACCCGCGCGACCTGAGCGAGATCAAGGCCGTCGCCACGGCCGAGGACCTGGCGGCCGGGCGCGAGGCGGTCTCGAACGTGCACGTGGCGCCCGAGGTGCTCGGCTACATCGTGGACGTGGCCCGCGCCACCAGAAACTCGCCGTCGCTGCAGCTCGGCGTCTCGCCGCGTGGGGCCACGGCGCTGCTGGCGGCCTCGCGGGCGTGGGCGTGGCTGTCCGGGCGCCAGTACGTGACTCCCGACGACGTGAAGGCGCTGGCCAGGCCCGCGCTGCGGCACCGGATCCAGCTCCGGCCGGAGGCCGAGCTGGAGGGCGCGACCGCCGACGGCCTGCTCGACGGCATCCTGGCCTCCGTCCCGGTCCCGCGCTGATGGCTCTCACGGGACGCGCCGGGCTGGTCGCGGCGATCGGGATCGTCGTGGTGCTGCTCGCGCCCCGGCCCGGGGCCGCGCTGGCCGGGGTCTGCCTGCTGCTGGCCGCCGCGATCGTGGCGGACCTGGTGTTCGCCGGCGCGGTGCGCCCGCTGAGGTTCCACCGTTCCGGCGACACGCTCGTACGGCTCGGCCAGCGGGCCACGGTCGAGCTGATGGTCGAGAACCTGGGCCCCAGGCGGGTGCGCGGCGTGCTGCGGGACGCCTGGCCGCCCTCGGCGGGTGCCACGCCGCGCGTCGCCGACCTGGACGTGCCCAAGGGCGAGCGCCGCAAGATCGTCGTGACGCTCGCCCCGACGAGACGTGGCGACCGCTCGTCCGTGGCGGTCACGGTGCGCTCGGTCGGGCCACTGGGCCTGGCCGCCCGCCAGGGCAGCCACCAGGCGCCGTGGTCGGTGCGCGTGCTGCCGCCGTTCCTGTCGCGCAAGCACCTGCCGTCCAGGCTGGCCCGGCTGCGCGAGCTGGACGGCCAGCACCCGGCGCTGGTGCGCGGGCAGGGGACGGAGTTCGACTCGCTGCGGGAGTACGTGGTGGGCGACGACGTGCGCTCCATCGACTGGCGGGCCACGGCGCGCCGCAACGACGTGGTCGTGCGCACCTGGCGACCGGAACGCGACCGCCGCGTGCTGATCGTGCTCGACACCGGCCGCACCTCGGCGGGCCGGGTGGGCGACGCGCCCATCCCCATGTCCGGGGCCACCGCGGGCGGCGGCGGGGTTCTGGTGCGGCCGGATCCGCGCCCGGCGCCCGGCTGGCCGCGGCTCGACTGGTCGATGGACGCCGCGCTGCTGCTGGCCGCGCTGGCCGCCAGGGCCGGTGACCAGGTCGACTTCCTCGCCTACGACCGGGCGGTGCGCGCCTGGGTGGGCGGGGCGTCGCGGACCGAGCTGCTGTCGTCGCTGGTCAACGTGATGGCACCGATCGAGGCGGAGCTGATCGAGGCCGACTCGCAGGGCATGGTGGCGGCCATCCTGTCGCGCGCCAAGCGGCGCTGCCTGGTCGTGCTGCTCACCGACCTCAACGGGGCGGCCCTCGACGAGGGGCTCATGCCGGTGCTCTCCCAGCTCTCCTCGCGCCACCTGGTGCTGGTGGCGGGGGTGTCGGACCCGCGGGTGGCGGCGATGGCGGGGCGCCGGGCGTCGGCCGAGGAAGTGTACGACGCGGCGGCGGCCGAGCACGCCCAGCTCGAACGCAGGCGCATCACGGCCCGGCTGCGGCGGCACGGGGTGGAGGTCGTGGACGCGCCTCCGGAGGACATCGCCCCCGCGCTCGCGGACGCGTACCTGGCGCTGAAGGCGGCCGGACGGCTCTGAGGGCCGAGGCAGTTCCCAGGGCCGGTCGGGCTCAGGCCGTCGGGGCGACGTCCGGCGCGCGTTCGAGGTCGCCGGTCTCGTTCTGGCGCAGGGCGCGGCGGCCGAAGGCGATCACGTACATCAGGAAGGCCACCTCCGCGAGCACGCCGATGCTCACGCGCGCCCACGTCGGCAGCCCGGAGGGCGTGACGAACGCCTCGATCAGGCCCGACACGAACAGCACCACGACCAGCCCCAGCGCCACGCTCATCACCGCCCGGCCCTGCTCGGCCAGCGCCTCCACCCGCCTGCGGGGCCCGGGGTCGATGACCGTCCAGCCCAGCCGCATGCCGACCGCCGCCGCCAGGAACACGGCGGTCAGCTCCAGCAGCCCGTGCGGCATGATCAGGCCGAAGAAGATGTCCAGCTTGTCGCGGGAGGCCATGAGGCCGCCGGAGACGGCGACGTTCGCGGCGTTCACGTAGAGCACGTACGGGATCGGCAGGCCGAGCAGCACCGAGTAGATGATCGTCTGCGCCGCGACCCACGCGTTGTTCACCCACACCTGGCTGGCGAAGGAGGCGGCCGGGTGCTCGGAGTAGTAGTCGGCGAAGTCGTGGTCGACGAGCTGGGCGATCTCGTCCGGCGAGCCGATCGTCGCCTGGACGTCGGGGTTGGCCGCCACCCACGCGCCCATCACCCACGCCACCGCGATGAACGCCAGCGTGCTCCCCAGCCACCACCACCGTGCCCGGTAGGCCACCACGGGGAACGACACCGTGAAGAACCTCACCAGCTCCCGCCAGGCGGGCGTGTGCGCCCCGGTCACCGCCGACCTGGCCCGGGCCACCAGCGCCGACAGCCGCCCGGTCAGCATCGCGTCCCTGGACGAGGAGCGCACGATGGACAGATGGGTGGACACGCGTTGGTAGAGGTCGACGAGCTCGTCCACCTCGGCACCCGTCAGCGACGAGCGGCGCTTGACGAGGTGGTCGAGCCGGTCCCATACGGGGCGGTGTGCTGTGACGAACGCATCGATGTCCACCCGAACATTCTGGCCGCTCTAACACCAGCACATAGCCGTTAGGCTCCACATATGTCTGAGGTTGTGACCGGCGACGCGGTCGTCGTCGAAGTGCGGATCGCCCAGATGCCCTCGCGCGCGCTGGCGGTCGTCATCGACATGGCCGTGCAGTTCACGGTGCTGATCGCCGCCTACGCGATCTTAGGCGCATTCTCGGTCATCTCGGACTCGGCCATGCTGGGGGCCGCGATGATCGTGTTCGTGGTGCTGGTCCTGGTCGGCTATCCCGTGATCTTCGAGTCGCTCAGCAGGGGGCGCAGCCTCGGCAAGCTCGCGCTCGGGCTCCGGGTGGTCAGCGACGACGGCAGCCCCGAGCGCTTCAGGCAGGCGCTGTTCCGCGGCCTGGCCGGGGTCGTGGAGTTCTGGATGCTCTCCGGGGCGCCCGCGCTGATCGCGTCGCTGGTCTCGCAGCGGGGCAAGCGGCTCGGCGACGTCTTCGCCGGCACCATCGTGATCTCCGAGCGGGCGCCGCGCGACTCCGGGCAGCTCATCGTGATGCCGCCGCCGCTGGCGGCCTGGGCGGCGACGCTGGAGCTCTCCCAGCTCCCCGACGAGGTGGCGCAGGCGGCCCGGCAGTACCTGTCGCGGTGGCACGACCTGTCGCCGCAGATCCAGCATGAGATGGGGGTGCGGATCGCCACCCAGGTGGCGTCCTTCGTCTCGCCCACGGCACCCGCGGGGGCGCCGCCGCACGCGTACCTGAGCGCCGTCCTGGCCGAGCGCCGCAGGAGGGAGCAGGTCCGCTTCGCGCAACGCGCCGCCAACGGCCGCCCGGCCCAGACTCCCCAGGCCCCTTACGCCCAGCCGTCGCCGTACCAGCAGCAGCCCCAGGCGCCATACCAGCAGCAGCCTTCGGCGCCGTACCAGCAGCAGCCCCAGGCGCCATACCAGCAGCAGCCTTCGGCGCCGTACCAGCAGCAGCCCCAGGCGCCATACCAGCAGCAGCCTTCGG
>NZ_JBEXCR010000007.1:31278-150771 GCF_040605375.1 Nonomuraea sp. NPDC005650 | reverse complement strand
GGCGCCGTACCAGCAGCAGCCCCAGGGGCCTTACCGGCCCCCCGCGCCGGAGCCGCCGAAGGCGACTCCGGGCGGGTTCGCGCCGCCTCAGTGAGCGGCCGGATCGGTCAGTCGTGCCACCCGTTGCGGTACGACTCCTGCGTCTGCACGTTCAGCCGGTCGGTGCGGACGCCCCGGGCGCTGTTCGTGAGCGGGTCGGTGACCTTGACGACGTCGAGGCCCTCGTTGAAGTCGGCCGCGTAGATGTAGCCGTTGTAGTAGTACGCGGACCAGATGCCGCCGCCACCGCCGGCCGCGCGGGGACCGCGCTCGAAGTAGCCGATCTCCCTCGGGTTGGCCGAGTCGGTGAAGTCCCACACCGACAGCCCGCCCATGTACCAGGCCTGGACCATGATGTCCCGGCCCTTGACGGGGATCAGCGAGCCGTTGTGCGCGACGCAGTTCTCGCTGTCGGCCTGGTAGCGCGGGATCTTGAAGTAGCTCTTGAACGTGAACTGCCCGTTCGAGATGTCGTAGATCGCGTCCGCGCCGCGGTTCGGCCCGGTGGCCTCGTTGCAGGTGGCCCCGCCGCCGCCGCCGAGCTCGTCGGTGAAGACGACCTTCCTGGCGTCGTTGCTGAAGGTGGCCGAGTGCCAGAACGCGAAGTTCGGGTCCGTGGTCCTGGCCGTGATCTTCGGGTTCAGCCGGTCCGAGATGTCGAACAGCACGCCGTCACCCATGCACGCGCCCGCCGCGATGTCCTTCTCGGCGTAGGCGGTGATGTCGTGGCAGCCGCTGGTCGGCAGGAGCAGGCCGGGCTGGGTCTCGTTGCCGCCGTCGGGGAAGACCACCGGGGTGGCCGCGACCGCCGCCGCCGTCGGGTTCCTGAGCGGCACCTTGATGATCGAGATCTTGTCGTGCGGCGGCAGACAGTCGGGGAACGTGGCGTTCGGGTTGTAGGACGAGACGTAGATGTAGACGTTCTTGTTCCGGTCGCGGCCCTTGCCCGGCACCAGGGTCAGGGTGTGGGAGCCGCAGTTGGTCTCGACCGACTTGATGTACTTCGGGTTGGCCTTGTCGGAGACGTCGAAGATCCGGACGCCCTCCCACGCCTCCTTGTGGTCGGCGGTCAGCGCCGTGCTGTTGCACGAGTCGTCGCTGCGCGAGGAGTCCACGGCGGTGAACAGCAGGTTGCCGTAGACGCTGACGTCCATCTGGGAGCCGGGGCAGACGACCGAGCTGACCGGCTTGGCCTTCTTGGGGTTGCTGATGTCGTAGATCGAGAAGCCGCCGTAGTTGCCGACGTAGGCGTAGTCGCCCTGGAAGGCGATGTCGGTGTTGATGGTGCCGGCGATGGGGGCGGGCTTGGGGATGTTCAGTACGTGGCTCACGTTCGGGCTGGTGACCACGGTGTCGGGCGGCGGGATGTCGGCGGCCAGGGCGGGCACGCCCGTCAGCGCTAACGCGATGGCGGCAGCGGCCATGACGAGGGCACGGCGCGGATTGGACACTCCGGTACTCCTTATCGCATATGTCCGGATAACTGAAGCGGCGAGGACCCGATCGGGGCCCTCGCCGCCTGGTGGTCAGTGGCCGTGTTCGGGGTACGACGTCTGGGTCTGCGCGTTGAGTGAGCGCATCTTGACGCCGTTCGCCCGGTTGGTACGCCAGTCGTTGATCTTCAGCACATCAAGGCCCAGGTTGAAGTCGGACCCGTAGATGTAGCCGTTGTAGTAGTAGGCGGACCAGAAGCCGCCGCTGAGCGCCGGCGCGGTGTTGTCGGGGCCGCGCTCGAAGAACGCGATCTCCTGCGGGTGGGCCGAGTCGGTGAAGTCCACCACCGAGATGCCGCCCTGGTACCACGCCTGCACCATGATGTCGCGGCCCTTGACCGGGATCAGCGAGCCGTTGTGCGCCACGCAGTTCTCCGTGTCGGCCTGGTGGCGCGAGATCTTGAAGTAGCTCCTGAACTGGAGCTTCCCGTTCACGATGTCGTAGTACGCGTTGGCACCCCGGTTCGGGCCGATGGCCTCGTTGCAGGTCGCCCTGGTCCCGCCACCGAGTTCGTCGGTGAAAATGACCTTCGTACCGGTGTTGTTGAACGTGGCCGAGTGCCAGAACGCGAAGTTCGTCTCGTCGCGCACGGTCGCCGTGACCTTGGGCTGCTCGGGATTGCGGATGTCGAGCAGGATGCCGTCACCCATGCAGGCGCCAGCGGCGATGCCCTTCTCCGGGAAGGCCGTGATGTCGTGGCAGCCGGTGGTGGCGGACTTCCCGTCCGGGTAGGGCAGCTGGACGCCGCCGTAGCCGCCGTCGGGGAAGAGGTTCGGCGTCGCGATGACGGCGGCGGCCGTCGGGTCGCGCAGCGGCACCTTGATGACCGAGATCAGGTCATGGGGCGGCTGGCAGTCGGGGAACGCCGCGTTCGGGCTGTAGGACGAGACGTAGATGTAGACGTTCTCGCCCTTGCGGTCGGGCACCAGCGTGTTCGTGTGGGAACCGCAGTTGGTCTCGACCGACTTGATGTACTTCGGGTTGGCCTTGTCGGAGACATCGAAGATCCGGATGCCTTCCCACGACTCCTTGACCGACGCGGGCTGCGAGGTGCTGCTGCACGAGTCGTCGTTGCGCGAGGAGTCCACGGAGCCGAAGAGCAGGTTGCCGTAGACGGACATGTCCATCTGGCCACCCGGGCAGACGACCGAGTTGACCAGTGACGTCCGCTTCGGGCGCTTGATGTCGTAGATCGAGAAGCCGTAGTAGTTACCGACGTAGGCGTAGTCGCCCTGGAAGGCCATGTCCGTGTGGATGTCGGCCAGGGCCTCGGGCTTGGGCACGTTGGTGACGTGCTGGATGTTGGGGCTCATGACGATCTCGCCAGGAGCCGGGATGTCCGCGGCCTGTGCCGGTAAGACGGCGCCGGCCATGGCCACGACCGCCGTGACCAGGGTGAGGGCCCTGCGGAGGGTGAACACTCGCGATCCTCCTATAAAGGGGGCATAAATCTACGCCATCCTCGCCCTTCACCCCTCAACTGGCCAGCAGGCAACTTGTCAATTTTTGTTCCGTTTCACCCTCTTTAAATTTGTCCCCTTATGGCCTAGAGTGCGCATTCTCGACCGAGTCAGTCAGGGAGGTTGTGGGTGCGCGCCGCGCTCATTGTCGTCATGGGCACGGTCGTTGCCCTCTCCGGCTGCACCTCCTCCGGCCCGCCGCCGGCCCCGCGTGCTGACTCGACCGCCCCCGTGATCGCTCCCGGCCGCCCCGGGGAGCAGGCCAGGACGCTGTCGCCGAGCGAGGCCGCCACCGCCGTCCCCTCGGCCACGGCCAACGCGGCCGACATCAAGTACGTCCAGGACATGATCGTCCACCATCGGCAGGCCCTGGACATGTCGCTCCTGGCGCCCAGCCGGGCCGATTCGGCCCAGCTGAAGAGCCTGGCGAGCCGGATCAAGGACGCCCAGGGGCCGGAGATCCAGTTCATGACGACGTGGCTGCGGGAGCAGCAGCAGACGGTGCCCGACCATCACGCGGCGCACGAGGGCATGCCGGGGATGGCCACGCCCGCCCAGCTGGAGGCCCTGAAGGCGGCCAAGGGCAAGGACTTCGACCGGATGTTCCTCGACCTCATGATCAACCACCATCTGGGGGCGATCAAGATGTCGGAGCAGGTGCTGACCAGCGGCTCCCACATCCGGGTGGAGGAGCTGGCGAGCGACGTCAGCGTGACCCAGGCGGCCGAGATCCGCCGCATGCAGCAGATGCAGTCTGCCCTCTAGCAGCCACTTCGCCACTACGGCAACCCCCGGGTCGATCCTAAAGTGAACCATACTTGTAGGTAATATAGGGTAATTGCCTCAATGAGGAGGATGTTACGTCTATGGCAGATCCAGAAACCTCGTCCCCGTTACCTACCTCGTCGCCCACCCCCACGGAGACCTCCACGCCAAGCCCCACGGGGTCCCCCACGCCAAGCCCGACAGCCTCGGAGCCCAGCCCAAGCCCTTCATCCCCAACCCCCACACCCACGCCTTCCCCGACGCCAACGCCCACGCCCACGCCTTCCCCGACGCCAACGCCCACGCCCACGCCCACCGAGACTGCTGAGGCGTCGCCGGCTCCCCCTGTCTCCGCGTACCCCACCCCGTCCCCGACCTCGACCGCGCCTGCTCCTCAACGACCGGGCATGCCGAACACCGATGTCCGCGGGAGCACCTTCACGAAGGCGGCCGGCGGGTTCACCACCGAGCACGACGATCTGGCGAGGGACACCCGGCGGATCCTCGACGCCATCACCGCGCTGGGCGACTTCGCCGGCACGGACGAGACCGCGAACACGTTCAGGCAGGGCTATTCCACCGCGCTGAAGAAGGCCGAGACGTACGTCAACGCCCTCCGCGACGTCTATCCCGAGGTCGCCGGGCGGCTGGCCGGCATGAAGACCGGCTTCGACATCGCGAACTGGGCCAGCGTCGAATCCCTGCCGAAGGTGTCCGACCCTCCCGAGTACTCGAAGCCGGACGGAAAGCTCAAACCCTGACACCACCTGGAGACCCGATGACGACCACACCCGACGGCGGCGCCCCTTTCCTAGATGAGGAGATGCACCGCCTGCTCGCCCAGTTCCAGGCCGACACCCGGCCGCTGGAAGAGTTGCGGGACAGCCTCAACGACCTCCGCGGCCGAGGTGAGGCGGCCAACGGCCAGGTGACGGCCGAGGTGCTGCCGAGCGGCGCGCTCAGCGGCCTGCGCATCGACCCGCGGGCGATGCGGCTCGGCTCGGACGCGCTGGCGGAGGCGGTGCTCGCCGCCGCGAACGACGCCGCCGCGGACCTGACCGCGCGGATGGCCGGGATGATGACGGACGGTCTGACCCCGTTCGCCGACGAGGTCAGACGGTTCAGCCAGGACTAGCCGCCGTGGCCACCCGCACTCAGTATCCGCGCCAGCGCCTGAACTGGTCCTGGCCCGCGGCGACGCCCAGCTTGGCGAGCATCTGCTCCCAGGTGGGCAGCAGGCTGACCGGATCGTCGATCACGTCGCCGGGCCGGTTGAGCGCGTTCGCCGTGGTGGTGAAGATGGAGGACCCGGTCAGGAACACGATGGCGTTCTGCGCCGCCTTGTTCTTCGGCAGCAGGTTCGCGGCCTTCCCGAAGTTGGCGGGATCCACGTGGTAGAAGACCATGGCCGCCGCGAAGTTCTTCACCATGTACTCGCCGCGGTCGCCCCACGACCCGGTGTCCTCGCCTCTCGCCAGCTTGACCCCGTCGACGAGCACCTGGTCGAGGGCCGTATAGGCGAGGCTGCCCCCGGCGGCGTAGATGAACCGCTTGCCCACCGCGTGGTTGAACATCTTGAGCAGCAGCCCCGCCTGCTTCCTGCGCATCGCCCAGTTGATCAGCGTCTGGACCTTCCTGTCGATGGCCGGCCAGCAGAAGAACATCAGCAGCTCGAGCCACTGGATCATGGCCATCGTCCGGAGCGTGTGCTGGGTCTGCTCCAGCAGGTCCGCATAGTCGTCGACCGCGTCGGCCAGCCCGCGGAGGTACGCGGACACGTGCGGCGGATAGGGCGCGACCTCGTCGTTGAAGTACTTCCTGAACGCGTCGACGCCCGCGCCGGAGCTGGGCGGTCGCCAGACCGCGCGCGCGACCTCCTCCACGTCGTCCAGGCTGACGTCCACCCGCCTGGCCAGCTGCCGCAGCAGCCCCGCAGCCTCGCGCGCCTTGGCCGGGTCGCCGTCGGGGTACGCGACGGCCAGCATCTGCAGGACCACGCCGCCGACGCCGACCGCGGAGAACAGGAACCCCGCCTTGGGCAGGGACTTGGGGGAAGGACTCACGTGGCAGAACCTTTCTCCACCGCCGAACCTCCTGATCTCCGAGATCAGGATCATCCGACCATCCTGCCACTAAAGTGAACAAATGGCATACAAAGCCATAAATCCCCGTGCCGCTAGGAGCCGACCCGCCAGGAGTGCAGGTAGTCCTCCTGCTCCGGTGTGAGATCGTCGATGCCGATCCCGGCCGCGGCCAGCTTCAGCTTGGCGACCTCGTGGTCGATCTCCTCCGGGACGTCGTAGACGCCGGGGTCGAGGCGGGAGCGCTCGCCGGCCAGCCAGGACACGGCCAGTGCCTGCGCGGAGAACGACATGTCCATGACGGCCGCGGGATGGCCTTCGGCGGCGGTGAGGTTGACCAGCCGCCCCTCGGCGAGCAGCAGCAGCCGCCGGTTGTCGGGCATCACGTACTCGTCGGTGTTCGGCCGCACCCCGCGGTGCACCTCGGTGGCCAGCTCGTCCAGCGCCCGCACGTCGATCTCCACGTCGAAGTGCCCGGCGTTGGCCAGGATCGCGCCGTCCTTCATGACCGACAGGTGCTCGGCCCTGATCACGTCGCGGTTGCCGGTCACGGTGACGAAGAGCTCGCCGAGCATCGCCGCCTGGGCCATGGGCCGGACCTCATACCCCTGGAGGGTCGCGTCGAGCGCCTTCACGGCGTCGATCTCGGTCACGATCACCCGCGCGCCGAACCCCTTGGCCCGCTCGGCCACGCCCCGCCCGCAGAACCCGAACCCGGCCACGACCACCGTCCGCCCGGCCAGCATGGTGTTGGTGGCGCGCATGATGCCGTCGAGCGTGGACTGCCCCGTGCCGTAGCGGTTGTCGAACATGCGCTTGGTCCGCGTGTCGTTCACGGCCACGACGGGGAACCTCAACGCGCCCTCGGCCGCCATCTGCCGCAGCCGGATGATCCCGGTGGTGGTCTCCTCGCACCCGCCCGTGACGTGTTCGAGCAGGTCGGTACGTTCGGTGTGGAGAATGTTCACCAGGTCGCACCCGTCGTCGAGCACGAGGTCGGGTTCGAGATCGAGCGCCTGGTGGATGTGCCGGTAGTAGGTGGCCCGGTCGACGCCGGCCCGCGCGTGCACGGCGATCCCGTAGGAACGCAGCGCCTCGGCCACGTCGTCCTGTGTGGACAGGGGGTTGGACGCGGCGAGCGCGATCTCGGCCCCGCCCGCCTTCAGCGCCCCCATCAGGACGGCCGTCTCGGCGGTGACGTGCAGGCAGGCGGCGATCTTCAGCCCGTCCAGCGGCCGTTCGAGGCCGAACCGCTCGCCGATCGCGGTCAGCACCGGCATCGAACGTGCAGCCCAGGAGATCTGCCGCTCGCCACTTTCCCAGAGATCCATGCCAGCCCTTTGCGCGAAGAAGACGGCCAAGAATACGCGTCGTCACGGCGAGCGGCCCGTGAGCCTTCACGACCGGCCATGACGGACGGCCACTGGCGTCGGCGCGTGCGGCCCACCGTGCGCAGCCGTAAAAGATGAAGGTCTTGACGGGCGCGCGGCCCACCGTGCGCAGCCGTAAAAGATGGTTGGGGTCGGTAGCAGAAAGCTCCGGGAGGCGGGGAACCCCCTCCCGGAGCTCATGAGAATTTAGTAGCGGTAGTGGTCGGACTTGTAAGGCCCCTCGACGTGCACGCCGATGTAGGAGGCCTGCTCCTTGGTGAGCTCGGTGAGCTTGACGCCCAGCGCGTCGAGGTGCAGGCGGGCGACCTTCTCGTCCAGGTGCTTGGGCAGCGTGTAGACGCCGATCGGGTATTCGGCCGTCTTCGCGAACAGCTCGATCTGCGCGATCACCTGGTTGGTGAACGAGTTGGACATGACGAAGCTCGGGTGGCCGGTGGCGCAGCCGAGGTTCATCAGGCGGCCCTCGGCCAGGACGATGATCGAGTGGCCGTCGGCGAAGACCCACTCGTCGACCTGCGGCTTGATGTTGTTCTTCGTGATGCCGGGCTGCTTGGCGAGGCCGGCCATGTCGATCTCGTTGTCGAAGTGGCCGATGTTGGAGACGATCGCCTGGTGCTTCATCTTCGCCATGTGGTCGGCGGTGATGATGTTGAAGTTGCCGGTGGAGGTCACGAAGATGTCGGCGATGCCGACGACCTCGTCCAGCGTGGTCACCTGGAAGCCGTCCATGGCCGCCTGGAGCGCGCAGATCGGGTCGATCTCGGTGACGATGACGCGGGCGCCCTGGCCGCGCAGCGCGTCGGCGCAGCCCTTGCCGACGTCGCCGTAGCCGCACACCACGGCGACCTTGCCGCCGATGAGCACGTCGGTGGCGCGGTTGAGGCCGTCGATGACGGAGTGGCGGCAGCCGTACTTGTTGTCGAACTTGGACTTGGTGACCGAGTCGTTGACGTTGATGGCCGGGAAGAGGAGCTGGCCGTTCTTGTGCATCTCGTAGAGGCGGTGCACGCCGGTCGTGGTCTCCTCGGTGACACCCTTGATGCTCTCGGCGATCGCGGTCCACCTCTTGTCGTCGCCGACCGTACGGGTGAGCAGGTCGATGATGACGTGCCACTCCTCCGGGTCCTCGGCGGTGGCGGCCGGCACGGCGCCCGCCTTCTCGTACTCGGCGCCCTTGTGCACCAGCAGCGTGGCGTCACCGCCGTCGTCGAGGATCATGTTGGGGGCGTCGCCGCCGGGCCAGGTGAGGGCCTGCTCGGTGCACCACCAGTATTCCTCCAGCGTCTCGCCCTTCCAGGCGAACACCGGCACGCCCTGCGGGTCGTCCGTGGTGCCCTCGGGGCCGACGACCACCGCGGCGGCGGCGTGGTCCTGCGTGGAGAAGATGTTGCAGCTGACCCAGCGGACCTCGGCGCCGAGCGCGACGAGCGTCTCGATGAGGACGGCCGTCTGGATCGTCATGTGCAGAGAGCCCATGATCTTCGCGCCGCGAAGGGGCTGGGAGGCCGCGTACTCCTTGCGAATCGCCATGAGGCCGGGCATCTCGTGCTCGGCGAGCCGGATCTCCTTGCGGCCGAAGTCGGCAAGTGAAAGGTCTGCGACCTTGAAGTCCATCGGGTTTCCCCTCGCGTCACTGATGGTTGTCCCGACGAGTTTAGGTGGCGTTTCGGCGGGCCCGCATCACGGGGCGGCCAAAACTGACGTAAGAATGTAAGAATGCGCATCACGGAGGCCGCGAAGCGGCTCGGCATGTCCCCTCGAATGCTCCGATACCGGGAGGCGCTCGGCCTGCTGCCACCCGTGCGGGAGCAGGGTGCGCACCGGCGGTTCGGGCCCGACGAGCTGGCGGCGGTGGCTCAGGGGGTGGAGCTGGAGAAGCAGTTCGACGTCTCGCCCGCGGAGCTGGCGTTCGCGCTGCGGGTGCTCAGCGAGCCCACGGTGGCGGCGGCCGTCCGCGACCTCGGCGTACGGATCGGGCGGATCCAGGTGCCGCGCCGGGCCCTCGACTTCGAGAAGGAGAAGGCGCTGCGCCTCCTGCGCCCCTCGGGCCGCTGACTCAGGCGGCGGGCGTGACGAGTTGCTGGGCCAGCCATGGGAGGGCCTGCGGGAGCTCGCGGTTCCAGGTGTTGAAGTTGTGCCCGCCGCTGGGCAGGATCAGCGAGGACGCCCGCATCGGCGGCTTCACCGCGCCCAGGAAGCTCATGGTCGCGGGATAGTCGCTCTCCCCCTTCCTGCTGCTGGTGACGAGCACGTTCACGGGGGGCGCGGGCAGGTTGGCCAGCCGCCACATGAGGTCGTTGCGCTGTTCGAGCGACTTGTCCTTGTGGAACAGGTCGCCGGTGGTGTTGTCGACGATCGTCTTGAAGTAGCCCGACAGCGAGACCGCCGCGGAGAACTGGTCGGGATGGCTCATGACGATCTTGAGCGCGCAGTAGCCGCCGGTCGAGCCGCCCAGGATGCCCCACGAGTCCCGGCCCTCCGCCACCCGGTAGTGGGTGGTCATGTCGTGCTTGACGTCGTTCGTGAAGTACGCCTGGATCTGCGGCCCGTTCGGCACGTCCACGCACTCGGTGTCGCGCGGCAGCACCACGCTGGGCCGCATCATGACCAGGATCGTGGGATTGACCTGGTGCTGGGCGATGGCCTTGGCCATCCGGCCGGGCAGGTCCATCCGGGTCATGAGGTTGCGCGGGTCACCCGGGTAGCCGGTGAGCGCGATGATCGCCGGGAAGCGCTCCGTCGTGTGCTTCAGGTACGCCGTGGGCAGGAACACGTACGCCTCCTCGCTCAGGTGCGTGGACGGCCCCGGCATGATCACCTGTTCGATCCGCCCGCCCGGCACCGAGCGGCTGCTCAGCACCTGCAGCCCCGAGGCGGCGACCGTGATCGGCGCCGTCGCCGTGTCGGTGCCCAGTAGATCGCTCCAAGAGCTGTAGAAGGCGAAGTACTGGTTGACCGCCAGACCCAGCGCGGCCAGCGTGAACGCCTGGCAGACGCCCAGCGCGCCCACCCGGCCCAGCACGGCGCCCCAGTGCGCCACGCCCAACTGCGGCCACCACCACACCGTCGCCGCCGACGCGGCCACTGCCAGCACCGAAGCGGTCACCAGCAGCCCGATTGAGTTGAGTCCCATGAGGAATGGGATACAGGGAGGGCCGTAAGCAGGGAGTTAACATGGAGATTACCCGGTCGGGTCTTCAATCTCGGAGTGTGAACCGCTCCTGGATTCCCGCTGTCGCCGCGTACGCGTCGCTGGTGATCGGCCTGCTGGACATCAGCAAGGTGGTGTTCCCCCACTTCGAGCACAGCCGGATGGGCGAGTGGGCGGGCATCCTGCCCGGCATCGTCACGACCGTCGCCAGAGCGTCCTCCCTGGTCGTCGGCATCATGCTGGTCATGCTCGCGCACGCGCTGCGCCGCGGGAAGGTGCGGGCCTGGCGCGCGGTCGTGGTGCTGCTCCCGGTGAGCGCCACCATGAGCTTCATCCATCTGCACCCGGCCTCGGCCGTGATCAGCCTGGCCCTGCTGGCCCTGCTCGTGTGGGGCAGGCGCGAGTTCTCCGCGCTGTCCGACCCGCGCTCGCGCTGGCGCGCGCTGGGCAACCTGCTCGTGCTCAGCGCCATCGACGTGGGCCTCGGCTACCTGATCGTCAGCGCCCGTCCCCATGTGCTCGTGGGCCACCCGAGCGTGTTCGACCGCCTCGAACACGTGGTCCTCGGCCTGGCCGGGATCGAGGGCCCGGTCACGTTCACCGTCGATCGGGTCTCCGACCTGGTCTACTTCTCCCTGCTCGCGCTCGGCACGCTCACCGCCGTCTCGACGCTCTACCTGGCGCTGCGCCCCGAGCGGCCGGCCGCCGAGCTCACCCAGGACGACGAGCGGCGCCTGCGCGCCCTGCTCGCCCAGCACGGCGAACGCGACTCGCTCGGCTACTTCGCGCTGCGGCGGGACAAGAGCGTGCTGTTCTCCCCCTCGGGGAAGGCGGCCATCGCCTACCGCGTCGTGTCCGGAGTCATGCTGGCCAGCGGCGACCCGATCGGCGACCGCGAGGCGTGGCCGGCGGCGATCAAGGTGTTCATGAACGAGGCCAGGCGCCACGCCTGGGTGCCCGCCGTCATCGGCTGCGGCGAGACCGGCGGCGAGGTCTGGACGCGCGAGGCCAAGATGTCCGCGCTGGAGATCGGCGACGAGGCCATCGTCGACGTCGCCGACTTCACGCTGGAGGGCCGCGCCATGCGCAACGTCCGCCAGATGGTCAACAGGACCGAGCGGAACGGCTACACGTGCCACGTGCGCCGCGCCGCGAGCCTGACCGTCCAGGATCGCGAACGCATCCAGCAGGCGGCCGACTCCTGGCGCGGCACCGAGACCGAGCGCGGCTACTCGATGGCGCTCGGCCGCTTCGGCGACCCGGCGGACTCCGAGTGCCTGGTGGCCACCGCCCACAAGGACGGCGAGCTCAAGGCCGTGCTGCACTTCGTGCCGTGGGGGCCGCGCGGGGCCTCGCTCGACCTGATGCGGCGCGACCGCGACGCCGATCCGGGGCTCAACGAGTTCCTGATCGTCAAGACCCTCCAGGCCGCGCCCTCCCTGGGCATCACGCAGGTCTCACTGAACTTCGCCATGTTCCGAGCGGCCCTCGCCCGCGGGGAGCGCCTCGGGGCCGGCCCGGTGCTGCGGGCGTGGCGGGCGTTGCTGATCTTCCTGTCGCACTGGTTCCAGATCGAGTCGCTGTATCGGTTCAACGCCAAGTTCCGGCCGATCTGGGAGCCGCGCTTCGTGGTCTATCCGAACGCCCGCGACCTGCCCCGCATCGGGGTCTCGGCGTTGCAGGCCGAGGCGTTCATCACCCTGGGCCGTCCCCGCCGGCCCCGCCTGCGCCTGCCCCGCCTGCGCGCAGCCCAGCTCACGTCGTGAGCCGGGCCCGGCACGCGTCGGGAATCAGGCCCGGCTCATGTCAGGAGCCAGGCCCGGCTCGCCGTCAGGAGTCAGGCCCGCCTCGCGTCGGGGGTCAGCTCGACGAGGGGGAGGCGCTGCGGAGGCGGTCGAGGTCGGGCTCCAGGTAGATCACGCGGGCGATCGGCACGGCCTCGCGGATGCGGCGCTCGGCGTCGTCGATGCCCTGTGCGACCTCTGCCGCCGTGTCGTTGTACGCCACCGCGATCTTGGCCGCGACCAGCAGCTCCTCGGGGCCCAGGTGCAGCGTGCGCATGTGGATGACCCTGGCGACCTCGGGCGAGCCCTCCAGCGCGGACCGGATCTGGGCCTCCATCTCGGGGGTGGCGCCCTCACCGACCAGCAGCGACTTGGTCTCCATGGCCAGCACCACCGCGATCACGGCCAGCAGCACGCCGATCATCAGGGTGCCGATGCCGTCCCAGACGCCGTCGCCGGTGACGACCGCCATCGTCACGCCGAACAGCGCGAAGATCAGGCCGAGCAGCGCGCCCAGGTCCTCCAGCAGGATGACCGGCAGCTCGGGCGACTTGGACCGGCGGATGAACGCGACCCACGACTGCCTGCCGCGTACGGCGTTCGACTCCTTGATGGCCGTGCGGAACGAGAAGCCCTCGGCGATGATCGCGAAGATCAGCACCGCGAACGCCCAGATCGGCGCCTCCACCGGCTCCGGAGCGGAGAGCTTGTGGATGCCCTCGTAAATCGAGAACGCCGCGCCGATCGTGAACAGCACGACCGCCACCACGAAGGCGTAGAAGTAGCGTTCGCGGCCGTAGCCGAACGGATGCTCCTTCGTGCTGGCCCTGGCCGCCCGTTTGCCGCCCACCAGCAGCAACACCTGGTTGCCCGAGTCGGCGACCGAGTGAATGCCCTCCGCCAGCATCGAGGACGACCCGGTGAAGAACGCGGCCACGAATTTGGCCACGGCGATCGCCAGGTTCGCGGTCAAGGCCGCAATGATCGCTTTAGTACCGCCGCTCGCGCTCACCGGTCTTCTCCACTCATAAAGATCACGTACAAAGGCCTGAAAAGGGATCCTATTGCGAAATTCTGGCCTTCAGCTCAGTGATCGCTGACACAGGGGTCGGATCGATGGCATATCCGAGCGCCAGATACGTGCTCGCGTAGTCGCCGAGCGCGATCAGCGTGGCCATCCGCTCCAGCGGATGTTCCCCCTCCGCCGACAGCTCCGTCACCGGCACGTCGCGCTCTCGCGCCAGCCGTACGGACGTCTCGCGCCGGCGCGCCACCTGCGGATGCTCCTCGAGGTCGCGCAGCACGACGAGCCGGAGCGTGCGCCCGGCGGTGTCGGCGAAGATGTCGCGCTCGGCCAGCGGCCCGTCGAAGACCTCGACCTGGTTGTGGCCCACCTCGGGCAGCTCGCCGTGGACGGCGGGGTATTTCGCGTTGGTGTTGAGCTGGCAGGCCAGCCGGTACGCCGCCACCGACGCGACCGGCGACGACCCCCAGATCATCGGCACGCTCTCGGCCAGATCCATGGCGAGCGACTTGCCGGGGTTGATGAACGACTCGCTGGACGGCCGGCACCGGTGCGCCATGTCCTCCAGCGTCTTGGCCACCCGTTCGAACAGGTCGGCGTCGGCCTGGACGAGCCGCAGCGCGGCGGCGGCCACGATGACCGGGGCGGCCAGCAGCCACAGGCTCGCCCTGGACTGGCCGTTGACCGGCACCGGCACGTAGATCGCCGAGGCCTGGGTGGCGATGGCCGCCAGCGGGGAGCCGGGGGCGCCCACGCCGAGCAGCGTGCTGCCGCGCCGCACGGCCTGGGTGGCGACGGACAGCGTCTCCTCGGCGTCGCCGGAGCCGGACACGACCACGACCAGGTCGGTGGCGCCCACCCAGCCGGGGAGCTGGTAGGAGCGCAGCGACACGATCGGCAGCGGCGCGCCGTTGCCGACGACCGCCGCCAGGATGTCGCCGACGATGCCCGAGCCGCCCATGCCCGCGACCACGATGGCGCGCGGGCGCCCGTGGTCGGCCAGGCGGTCGACGCGGGTCTCGACCGCGGTGCGGTAGCCGGTGCGTACGTGCGCCGCCGAGGAGGCGACCGCCGGCAGCATCCCGCCCGGGTCGGCCTCTCTGAGGTGACGCTGGTCGTCGAGCCGCTCCGGCTCCCAGGTCACGGCTTCCTGGCCTCGTCGACGAGCAGGACGGGGATGTCATCCCGTACCGGGTAGATCAGGCCGCAGCCCGTGCAGACCAGCTCCTCGGCCTCGTTCTCGGCGCGCAGGGGAGCCTTGCACGCCGGGCAGGCCAGGATCTCCAGCAGCCAGTCGTCGATCTTCACTCTGACACCCTTCCCACGATGGCGAGGACCTCGTCCTTGATCGCCTTCATTGTGCTCTCGTCGGCCGCCTCGGCGTTCAGCCTGAGCAGCGGCTCGGTGTTGGACGCCCGTAGGTTGAACCACCAGCCCGGCCCGGTCACGGTCAGCCCGTCGAGCTCGTCGAACTCCCCCCGCGCCGCGAACGCCTCCCGCACCCGCCGCAAGGCGTCGCCCTGGTCGGCCACGGCGCTGTTGACCTCGCCGGAGGCGTGGTAACGCGAGTAGGCCTCCACCACCTCCGACAGCGGACGCCCCTGCTCGCCCAGCGCGGCCAGCACGTGCATCGCCGCCAGCATCCCGGAGTCGGCGAACCAGAAGTCGCGGAAATAGTAGTGGGCCGAGTGCTCGCCGCCGAAGACGGCTCCCGTACGGGCCATCTCGGCCTTGATGAAGGAGTGCCCGACCCGCGTGCGCACGGGCACGCCGCCCTGCTCGCGCACGATCTCGGGAACGGCCAGGGACGTGATCAGGTTGTGGATGATCGTCGACCCGGGGTGCTTGGCCAGCTCGCGCGTCGCGACCAGCGCCGTGACGGCCGACGGTGAGACCGAGCGCCCCTGCTCGTCGATCACCCAGCACCGGTCGGCGTCGCCGTCGAACGCCAGCCCGATGTCCGCCCCGCACTCGACCACGGCCCGCTGGAGGTCGACGAGGTTCTGCGGCTCGATCGGATTGGCCTCGTGGTTGGGGAAATCGCCGTCCAGCTCGAAGTAGAGCGGGGTCAGCTCGATCGGCAGCCCCTCGAACACGGCGGGAACGGTGTGCCCGCCCATGCCGTTGCCGGCGTCCACGACGACCTTGAGCGGCCTGATGCGCGACAGGTCGACGAGTGTGCGCAGGTGGTCGGCATACCCCTGCAGCAGGTCCTTCTCGATCACCGATCCGCCGGGCGCCGCGGTGAAGCCCATCAGCTCCGCGGCCCTGTCGCGGATGTCGACGAGCCCCGTGTCGCCGCCGATCGGGACCGCGCCGGCCCGGCACATCTTCATGCCGTTGTAGCGGGCGGGGTTGTGGCTGGCGGTGAACATCACCCCGGGCAGCCCCAGGCTGCCGCTGGCGTAGTAGAGCAGATCGGTGGAGCCCAGCCCCGCGTGCACCACGTCGGCACCACGCGAACGGGCGCCCCTGACGAACGCGTCGGCCAGCGGAACGGAAGACTCGCGCATGTCGTGCGCGACCACGATCGACTCGGCCCCTGTCACCTCGACGAAGGCCGCTCCCACAGCCTCGGCGGCCGGCTCGTCGAGCTCGTCGGGCACCACTCCGCGAACGTCGTACGCTTTGAAGATCTTGGCGAGGTCGCCCACTCTCCAGCTCCGCCCTTGGGTCGCTTCTCCGGCGTAATCGAGCCTACCGGTCGCGGTGCTGCTGAGCCGACCTCAGAACGCGCAGGTGCCCCCTGCGACCGACCTCCACGCCCTGCCCCACCGGCTCACCGCTGCCGGACGGCGCGGGCCGGGCGGCCTCCCTGACCGCGTTGGCCAGCGCTTCGAGGTCGTCGGAACTCGGGGAGGCGCCGTCCGTCGGCAGCCGTACCACCTCCCAGCCTCGGGGGGCGGTAAGCCGCTCGGCGTGTTCGGCGCACAGGTCGTAACAGTGTGGCTCCGCGTACGTTGCCAGGGGGCCCAGAACAGCGGTCGAGTCGGCGTAGACGTACGTGAGCGTGAAGACGGCAGGCTGACTGCAGGCGGTGCGGGAACAGCGGCGGACGGGGCTCACGGAGGGACCGTATCTGGTAAGTGTGCGAGGCGCCACTATCTGAGCGCTCTTAACGAGCGTGTCGCCACAATTCGGACACCTGTCGCAGCCTTTCCACCCACATGCCCCGAAGGCACCGGCCCTGCGGACCTTGGGGGATCACGCAGAGGTGGTGAGCGGTGACGCCGACACAGAGCCTAAAGGGATCAACGCGCGGTGGGGAGCGGCAACGCCGCACCCGAACCGCCCCGTGCCCCCGCCGCCCCTCGGGCCATCACCCAGAGGCGCGGAGAGGTGACACCATTCCTCAGAATCGGCAGGCCCTCCCCGTACACTTGCTGACGTGACACAGAAGCGCGGTCCCAGACGGCGCGATCGCCATGGTCGCGGCCTGCGCGGCCCGCTCGCCCCCTCCCACGTCCCCATGGCCAAGTCCCGGAGCGAGCGTTTCGACGACCTCGTGCTGGACGCGGTCGACCGCCTCCGCCCCCGCTGGGAACGCCAGCTGTCGGCGGTGGAGTTCGCGGTGGAGGAGGTCCCGCCGCTGAGCGACCTGGGCGACGGGCCGAGCCTGGGCACCGACCCGATCCCCTTCGGCCGCGCCGACGCCGCGACCGGCCAGAGCCCGGCGTCGATCGTGGTCTACCGCCGCCCGCTGGAGGCACGGGCCAGAGACCGCGACACCCTGGGCGCCATGGTCCACGACACGGTGGTGGAGCAGGTCGCCACCCTCCTGGGCCTCTCCCCCGAAACCGTCGACCCCGGCTACGACGACCGCCGCTGACGGCATGGGCCTCCGCTGAACGGGGCGCTTCGCGCGAATCGGCCCCGGGCAGCGCCTCCCAAGGGGCCCGCCCCCTTTCGATCCCCCGACGGCGAGGTCCTCGCACAGGGGCGCGCTTCGCGCGATGGAGCGCTCGGACAGCGCCCTGTGGGGGCAAGCCCCACACCCCCAGGCGAGAGGCCTCCCGGCCCCTCGCGCTCCCCGGCCCCGGTCCATCGCCGCCACGGACCCTTCGCAAGCAGATCGCAAGAAGGTGCAGGAAAGGCGGTCACCGAATCCACAGCCCGTTACTTGAGCCGTTCCAGCAGGCGGATGGTTACGCTGTCCCCGGGCCCCTTCCCGATCAGCTCCCGGACGTCGTTCTTCACCGGCAGCTTGTGCGTGCCGTCCCCCAGCGCCATGAACGAGCTCCGGAACGGGTGACCGTTGATGGTCCCCCGGATCTTCACCAGTCCCCGAGTCCCGAAGAACTCGGCGGACCCCGGCATCACGACATACGTCCACCCGCCCTTGTTCGGGCTCTTCCGCAGTGTCGCGGTGAACTCCTTGTCGAGCTCCTGGATCACGACCTCCGCGCGCGGTGCGGCATTCATGGCAGATTCCCCTCTCCGCTATTCGACGATCTCGAGGCCGTTACCGTCCGGGTCGCGGAGGGCGAACATCGGCGGGACTCCCTCCCACTGCAGCAGCTCATCCACGTCGGCCCCGCGCGCCACCAGCTCCTTGTGCAGGGCCGCCGCGTCCGCCGTGCCGAGCCGGATGCCCGTCTCGACTCCGGCCGCCGTCCCGGGAGCCGCCGGGATGAGCGCGATCGTGGTGGTCGCTCCCGACGGCGCCACCTCGATCCACCGTCCGCCGAGCTGTTCGACGGGCGCGTCCAGCCGCTTCTCCAACCCCAGCGTGCCCACGTAGAACTCGATGGCACGGTCCTGGTCGGCGACGGGGACGCCGACGGTCCTGACGCCGGTGATCCCGGTGCTCACTTGCTCGCCCACTTCGGGCCTCCTGTCGTTCGGTTCACCTGGTTGGACTCGTGAACCGCCCAAGACTCATCGCGGGGCTCGACGGGCTGCATCGACGCCCTCCACCGCACCGGCTCAGCACCATCCAGGGCCCGTCACGCCGCACCGGCTCGGCACCGTCCAGGATCCATCGCGGCGCGCCGCCGTATCGTCCCGATCAAGGAGCTGGCGCGGAGGGGCTCGACCCGCCGTCGCCCGGTCATGCTCGCCGCGCGGTCGACCGGGCCGAGGCGGGCAGCTCGCAGCCCGCCGGGCTCCGATCTCCGGACTCCGGCGAGGGCCGCACCGGGCGGGCGCGGGTGCGATGTTCCAGTGCGTTACTCCGTGATGGTCGGGTGCGCGCCCAGGAACGGGCGCACCTCGAGCCACTCGTGGATCGGCTTCCCACCCGCGCCCGGAGCCGCGGACAACTCGCCGGCCAGTTCGAGCGCCCGCTCGTAGGTCTCGACGTCGATCACCATCCAGCCGGCGATCAGGTCCTTGGTCTCCGCGAACGGGCCGTCGGTGACCGGCGGCCGCCCCTCGCCGTCGTAACGGACGAACGTGCCTTCCGGGGACAGCGCCTGGCCCTCGACGAACTCGCCGGTGCCCTCAAGCCGAGTGGCGAAGTCCTGCATGTACTGCACATGGGCCGTGACCTCCTCCGGCGTCCACTGGTCCATCGGCACGTCGTTGACCGCCGCAGGCGCGCCCCGGTAGTGCTTGAGCAGCAGGTATTTGGCCATCCTTGTTCTCCTTGATGCGGTGCGGCCCGTGGTGGCCGCGTTCACTCCGGGGACGAAGCCACGCGCGGGTTCTCGACATCCCACCGCGACATTTTCTGGCGGATCTTCAGAGAATTTCGCGCACACCGAGGCGCGATCCATCCAACGTAACGCGCGGCGCTCACCTGCGCTGACGCTCGGCCCGCTGCTGGAGCAGCTCCTCGACCGCGCTCGGCAGGGTCGTCTCGAAGTCGATCAGCTTCGCCCACGTCGGGGTCACGACGATCCGGACCATGCCGTCGTGGTAGAGCGAACGTACCTCCGCCTCCCACTCGACCCGCTGCTCGGGCGTCATCTCGTAGGTGCTGGTCTGCTGGAGATACTCGTCCGGGATGCCGTCGACGTAGTCCAGCTCGGCCTGGCCGCGGATGAGCAGGATCTTGGGCGGGTGCACCTCGGTGTCGATCGTCAGGGCGACCGCCGGGTTCTTGCGCAGGCCCGGGAGCTTCGGCGAGTTCTTCGGAGTGCACATGACGATCTCCGCGCCGTTCCAGGCGAAGATGATCGGGACGTTGCGGGGTGTGCCGTCCTTGGCGACATAGGCCAGGCGGGTCACGTCACGGGCCAGCAGTTCCTGGCTGATCGGTCGGTTCAGAATCTCGATGACTTCGTTCGATTCCATGGTTTCGCTCCTGTTGTCGTTCTCCATGCCGAGGTCGTCGACGGCGATGCCGGCGTTGTCCATCCGTTCGGTCATGGTGGGTCTCCTGCTTCGCCGCGCGGCCCGTCGTGGTCGCTGGTATCCCTGGGACGGAGCCGGAGCGACATTCTCGACACCCGGAGGGCGGCCATTTCATGCCGCCTGTGCCGGTGTCATCTCCGGGCGGGCCGGAGGCGGACGGGCCAGGGCCCGGGGAGCGCAGGGGGCTGGGAGCCCGAGCTAGGGCGTCACCACGTCAGGTGTGTCGGTCAAGGGTGGGAGCAGGGTCCACAGGCGGGACGGGGCCAGGGGTTGTGTCGTGATCAGGAGGCCGGTTTTCAGGTGGTCCTCGATCACCCTCGCCCCGTACACCTCCCCCGACACCGGCGTGACCGCCAGGGCGTAGTCCCCCTTCGGCTTCAGGTTGACGTTCTTGGTGCGGCCCGCCGGGATCGACACCTCGAACGGCTCGTCCGGCCGGCCCTTCTCGGGCACCACCTCGACCCGTACCCTGCCGGGGCCGCCGACGGCGGTGAGCACCAGTTTCGAGCCCGGCCCGTTGCGGGCCACCGTGCTGCCCAGGTCCAGGGCGGGCGTGCCGGCGGTGAAGGCCACGTCCGAGCGCCCGCCCGTGCCCGTGATGACGAGGCCGGCCACGATCGGGGTCGGCGAGGTGAGGATCAGGGCCGCGGACGAGCCGCCGACGCCGGTGGTGACGTCCAGGGAGGTCACGCTGCCGGCGGGCACGTCCAGTGACTCCCGGCCCTTCATGGCGTACTCGGCGTCCTCGCTCACCGCCTTGATCCGCACCTGGGCGTCGTTCTCGCCGGGGGCGGCGACGAGAAGTTCGCGGCGGCCGCCGCCACCGGGGAGGCCGGGCACGACGACGCGGGTGGCGGGCGGGGCGGCGGAGGGGAGCCAGTCGACGCCGCCGGTTTCGAGGGTGGTCCTGGCGGCGACGGCGAGGCGGCCGAAGGTGGTGGTGACGCTCACGGCCATGATGTCCGCCGACGGGGCGATGGTCTTGAGGTCGATCTCGCGGTGTTCGCCGGGCGCGATCTCCAGGCCGGTGCCCTTGTCGCCCGAGACGGGGCCTTCGGCCGCGTACACCTGGACGTCCGCCAGGGCCGGCGCCTTGTCGGCGTTCGTGAGGTGCAGGCGGACGTCGGCGTCGGCGGGGCCTGGGCCCACCAGCCAGGTCGTGGGGGCGGGTTCGGTGCAGCGGACGCCCGCGAGGCCGCGGCCGGCGCCCTTGGTGGCGCGGGTGAGGTAGCCGGCCTCCAGCCCGCCGGGGCCCTTCGTCACGTACGGCTCGGCGTCGCGCATCGGCTCGAACGTCAGCGTGCCAGGCAGGTTGACGCTCACCCGCTCGCCCTTGGAGCCGGGGCACGCCGCGGTGACCGACTCGACGGCGACCTTTCGGGGTTGCGGCGTGGCCGCCGCCGGAGGGGCCGGCCTGGTGACGTACGCGACGCCGTACAGGGCCGCGAGTGCTACGACGACCAGCACCGGCAGCCCGAACCGGTTCTCCACGAACGGCTTCATCGCCCACCGGCCACGTTCACGGCCATCCTGGCGGCCACCGCGGGCGGCGCCTCCGCGGCCTCGGGGGCGCCCTGGCGCCGCCCCGGCGCCGCCAGCACCGCCACCACCAGCACCAGCGCCGCCTGGGCCCACAGCCAGGGCGTGTGCAGGGCGCTGACCGGCTGGGCGGGCACGCGGGCGACCGGCTCGGCCAGCCGCCACAGCCCGCCCGCCTCCGACAGGCTCATGCGCGCCAGCGACGGCTGCGAGTCGAGCGTCCTGGCGAGTCCGGCGGAGACGGGCGGCGCCACGGCCACCATGCCCACGCCGAGCCCGGCCAGCGTGGCCGCGTCGCCGCCGCGCCCGCCGACCAGGCCCTGAACCGCCGTTCCCAGGCGGGTGCGGGCCTCCGACGCGACCGGGAGCTCCGATTCGCCGATCAGCGGGGTACGACCGTGCAGCACGGTGAACGAGGAGCCCTTGATCACCAGCGTGCGCTCCCCACGCATGGTGCGTACGGCGGCCAGCACGGGCAGCACGTCAGGCGCGTCGCCCACGAGCGGCCCCCGCACCCCGGCGGCCACCCAGTACCCGGCCGCCAGCAGCGGCGTGCTGAACGCCACCGCGGCCACCGCCATCGCCCCCAGCCGCCGCAGCCCGCCCCCTGCGCGCAGTTCGGCGAGCCGGTGGGCGGTCAGGCCCACGAGGACCACGAGCCCGGTCCCCGCGAACGCCAGCGGGACCCCGGGCCAGGCCCGCGCGCCTTCGACGGTGACGCGGCTGACCAGGATCGCCGCCAGCACCCCGTACAGGGTGATGCCCCAGCCGATGGCGACGACCATCCGCCGACGGCGCATGAGGAGGGCGGCCAGCGCCGCGGCCACCAGGCCCCCGGTCACCCAGAACGGCGGCAGCCCCGGCCCTCCCGGGCTCAGCGCCAGCAGCGACTCGGGGGCCAGCGCGGGGTCGACCAGGGCGGGATCGTGCAGCCCCGCTTCGAGCAGGAGCTTCCCAGGGGAGGTCACCAGCCCCGCCAGCCAGGGGAAGAGCAGCGCCAACGGCACCACCAGCGCGACGGCCATCGAGGTCACCGCGCCGCGGAACGCGACGGCCGCCAGCACCCCCAGCACGGCGAAGAGCGGGTAGACCAGCGGCGCGAATGCCGTCCCCACGGCCAGCAGCAGCCCGAGCGCCCACGCGGCCCGGCGGGCGCGGCGGCGTTCGCCGGACAGCACCACCGTCCCGAGCGAGGCGTAGAGCGGCACCAGCACGAACACCACCGCCGTGCCCAGCCGTCCGGCCGCGATCGCCCCCGTCGCGACGGGCAGCAGCGCGTACGTCCCCGCCGCCCACGCCCGCGCGGGCACCGCCGGGATGACGTGCCGGGTGGCCAGGTACGCCGTCGCGCCCGCCAGCGGCACCGAGCCGAGCAGCAGCACGGACACGGCCAGCCACGTCTTGCCGAACGCGAGCGTGGACAGGGCCGCCAGCACGGCGACGTACGGGGGCGTCCAGGCGTCGGAGCCGAGCCCGATGTCGTGGAAGCCCTCGGTGTAGAAGGCCCACAGGTCGCCCGCGCCGCCCGTGACCGGGACGAGGGCGCCGCCGCCGAGCCGTTCGCCGCCGAGGAGGGAGCGCTCGGCGACCAGCGCGACCGCGGTCAGCGCGAGCATGAGGAGGACGCCCGGGCGGCTGAGGACGCGTTTGACGGCCCCGGTGTCCGCCGGCACGACCTCGTACTCGTCCTCGGGGGAGGCGGAGGCGTGGTGGTGGCGGCCCGCCGAGTCCACGGGCGCCTCGCCGGCGAGGAAGCTCCGCACCATGTCGGTGAGCCGCCGCCAGGCCGCACCCCGAGCGGTCATCAACCGCTTTATGCGGATATATCCCTTCTTGCGGCCGTGACGGCGGGCCCTGCGCGCCCGGAGCAGCCGGAACGGGTGCAGGAGGATCGACGCCATGGCCGCCAGCTCGTCCAGCGCGTTCGCGGGCTGCTTGCTCACCACGAACAGCGCCGTGCGGAAGGCCGAGCCGAGCACGTTCCGCAGCAGCGCCCAAAGCATCGCGCCGAACGGCAGGTTCGCCATCACCACGAAGATCGCGTTACGCCGGTCCAGCCTGCGGGGATGGTCGCCGCTGACCGTGATCCTGCGCCGCCTGCGCGCCGCCGCCTCGGCGTGCCAGGCCACGGCGGAGGTCACGTTCAGGACCTTGTGCCCGGCGTTGCGCACCCGCCAGCACAGGTCGAGGTCGTCGCGGAACAGCGGGAAGAACGGGTCCAGCCCGCCGACCCGCTCCCACACGTCGCGCCGGACGAGCATCCCGGCCGTGGACACCGACAGGACGTCCCGCGTCCCGTCGTGCTGCCCCTGGTCGAACTCGCGCGGTTCGAGCCCCGTCTCCCTGCGCCCGGTGCGGCCCACGGTCACGCCCAGTTCGAGCAGGCGCCGGCGGTCGAGCCAGTCGAGCAGCTTCGGGCCCAGCACGGCCGCCTTCGGATCCTGCGCCGCCGCGGTGAGCAGCGCCTCCAGCGCGCGCCTGTCGGGGGCGCAGTCGTCGTGCAGCAGCCAGATCCACTCGTCGTCCCCGGCGGGCGGCAGCTTGGCGAGGACCTCGGCGACGGACTCGCCGAAGCCGGTGGAGCGCGGCAGGGAGAGCAGGTTTCCGCGGCCGAACGCCTGGGCGAGCAGGTCGGCCGAGCCGTCCCTGCTGCCGTTGTCGACGCCGGCCACGCGGTCCGGCCTGCGGCTCTGGTTCACCAGGGCGCGCAGCGTCTCCCCCAGCCAGCGCGCGCCGTCGTGAGCGACGACGATCGCGGTGACGTAGGGACGTGACATGGGCGGATGCTCCTGAGGGGGGTTGAGCAGGCGCGCCCACCATACCTGTGAAAGGAGGGACGGGAGATGCGAAAAGGGTCACGCGATCGACCGCGTGACCCTTCCGCCCATATACCTAAACGGCCTGGCGCTTGATCCGTCTGCGCTCCCGCTCGGACAGCCCACCCCAGATGCCGAACCGTTCATCGTGTTCGAGTGCGTACTCAAGACACTCGGCACGGACCTCGCACGATCGGCAGACCTTCTTGGCCTCTCTGGTGGAGCCGCCCTTCTCCGGGAAGAACGCCTCCGGATCCGTCTGCGCGCACAACGCGCGCTCCTGCCAGCCGAGTTCTTCAGCGTCAAGCTGATCCTGTGCGATGACCGGATCGGTCACTGCACACCTCCCTGCCGCCCGCCCGCAATGGAGCCCCCCATGGACGCCTTCCTTATTACCCACCCATCGGAAGGCGTAACAACATGGTTGTAATTACACGCGTGTGCTGTAGCTGACGTCAAGCGGCATGCAGCTATCCGGGGAAAGACCAGAGCTCGCCCCGGTGTGCTTGGCATGTGATGTTCACGCCCGGCCGACACCCTTTTGCACGCGGCGTCAGAAGGCTCGTTCAACCTGTCAGCGGTCCGAACCGTACCAGGGCGGGATAGACACCCGCCCAGGGCCCACCTTCTCTCTAGTCGTTCATTACCGGTCCGTTACCTGCGGGGCTCGTTGGGGGTGTATATGGCCGTCGGGTCGATGGGGTCGTCTCCCGGGCGGGCGCCGTGGCCTCCGCCGAAGGGAGCCGAGTCGAGCCGCATCGTCGCGTCGCCGACGACCTCCGCCTGCTGGTGGGGCCAGGGCTGCTGCTGTTGCTGTGGCGCCTGGTGGGTGGGCCGGTACTGGCCTTGCTGGGGCTCGTATCCGCCCGGCTGGGGCGGCTGGGGCGGCAGGGGCTGCTGCGGGTGGCCGAACGGGTCGTCGTACGACCGGGACGGCTGGGACGGCTGGCCGGAGTAGTCGGGCACGCGCAGCTCGGGCTGGGCGCCGGCGCCGGCGCCGGCGCCGGAGTGCTGAGGCATGGAGTGCTGCGGCGTGGAGTACTGAGGCGTGGGGTGCTGGGCCGTGGAGTACGTCTCCGCCTGCTGGTAGGCGTCCATGAGCTGCTGGGACCGCGGGTCCACGGGCGGGTCGGGCTCCTGGTACGCGGCCGGGGTGGCGTACTCGCGGCCCGAGTAACCCGTGAACGGCTGGCCGCCCTGCTGCTGGTCGAAGGCGCTCTGGCCGAAGTACGACTGCTGCTGCTGTTCGGGGGCCG
This sequence comes from Nonomuraea sp. NPDC005650, assembly GCF_040605375.1. Classification (NCBI taxonomy): domain Bacteria; kingdom Bacillati; phylum Actinomycetota; class Actinomycetes; order Streptosporangiales; family Streptosporangiaceae; genus Nonomuraea; species Nonomuraea sp. NPDC005650. Next base: position 125,674 of record NZ_JBEXCR010000007.1, on the reverse strand, counting down.
GCGGATAGGGGACGCTCGGGGCGGTCTCGCCCGCCGGCGTCGGGAACGCCTGGTCGGCGAACGCGTTGGGCGCGGCCTCCTGGGGCGCGTACGGGTTCGGGCGGTCCGCGGGCGGGGCGTACGAATTGTGCTGCTGGTCCGCGGGCGGGGCGTACGGGCTGGGCTGGTCGGTGCCGGGGGGCGCGTACGGGCTGGGCTGGTCAATCCCGGGCGGCGCGTACGGGTTGGGGCTGGGCTGGCCGTAGAGGCTCGGCTGGCTGTCGGCGGGGACGTACGGGGCCGGCTGGTACTCGACGGCCGGCGGGGTGGAGTACTCCTGGCCCGAGGGGGCCGTGTCGGCGGGGGCATAGGCCGACGGGGCGAAGCCCTGCGGGGAGTAGGGCTGGTCCGGCTGGCTCTGCTCCGGCGAGCCGAAGCCCGGCGGGGTGTAGGGCTGGTCCCGGTCTCCCGGCCCGAAGTTCTGGGGAGCGTAGGCCTGGTCGGGCTGGCCCTGGTCCGGCAGACCGAAACTCTGCGGGGCGTAGGGCTGGTCCTGCTCCCCCGGCCCGAAGCTCTGCGGGGCATAGGGCTGGTCCTGCTCCCCCGGCCCGAAATTCTGGGGAGCATAAGCCTGATCGGGCTGGCCCTGGTCCCCCAGTCCAAAGCTCTGGGGGGCGTAAGCCTGGTCAGGTTGACCCTGCTCCGGCGAGCCGAAGCCCGGCGGGGAGTAGGGCTGCTCGGGCTGGCTCCGGTCCGAGGGGGCGGCGGGCAGGGCGCCTCTGATCACGGGCTGCTGCGCGGCGGCCTGGTAGTCCGGTTGCGCGGCCTGGGGCTCGGACTGGCCGCCGAAGCTCGGTGGCTGCTGGCCGTACTGGCCCGACGGGGGTTGCTGGCCGTACTGGCCGTAGCCGGGCTGCTGGCCGGACGGCGGCTGCTGGGCGTAGCCCGGCTGCGTGCCGGGCTGCGGGCCGTACGCGCCCGAGGGCGGCTGCTGGCCGTAAGGGGCCTGGCCGAAGCCGGGACCCTGCTCCTGCTGGCCGAAGCCGGAGCCCGGCTGCGACTGCTCGGGCTGGCCGAAGTGCTGGGGCTGGTCAGGCTGGCCGAACTGCTGCGGCTGCTGCTCGGGTTGCCCGAACTGCTGAGGCTGGTCGGGCTGGCCGAACTGCTGCGGCTGTTGCCAGGGCGCCTGCTGGCCGAACTGGGGCTGGTAGACCTGCGCGACGGGCCGCTCCGGCAGGATCTGCGGGAGCAGGTACACCAGCGCCACGGCGGTCAACGCGATGGCGGGCACGCCGAGGAGCACCAGCCGTACCGTCGGCCAGCCCCCGAGCCCGGAGAGCAGGCCGAGGAGCAGCGACAGCATGCCGAACACCGTGGCCAGCACCAGCCCGACCGCCGAGCCGTACATGATCGGCTTGGCCTTGGGCGACGGTTCGCCAACCTTGGTGACCAGCAGCACGGCTCCGAGCAGCAGCGCCGTCACGACGGGGTTCGTCAGGTCCAGGACGTTCGCCGCCGCGCGCCTGGTCAGGGACAGCGCGGGCGAGCCGACCAGGACGTCGCCGATCGTCAGCAGCACGGTCAGCAAGCCGAGGACGAGCATGATCCATGCGCCCGGCTCCTTCAGCCGGGCGACGTCAAATTTGCTCACAAGTACCCCCATCGGACCCTTTGGCCCGAAGGGAGTTTGCCACATGACTGACACGGGTGGCGGGAGTCCCAGGAACCTCCTACGTCCCGATTCGGCCACTACCTGGCACTTCTCTCATAACAAGTGAGGTAAAACCACTCCCGAGACGGGGTTGTCAGGGCCCGGTGGAAGACTGGCGGCATGCACATCGTGTCACTCGCGGGCGGCATCGGCGGCGCCCGTTTCCTGCGCGGACTGCGCGCGACCGCGCCAGACGCCACCATCACCGTCATCGGCAACACGGGTGACGACATCACCCTGTTCGGCCTGCGGGTCTGCCCCGACCTCGACACCGTGATGTACACCCTGGGCAACGGCATCGACGAGGAGCAGGGCTGGGGGCGCGCCAAGGAGTCCCACGTCGTCAAGGAGGAGCTGGCCGCGTACGGCGTGGAGCCGCAGTGGTTCGGGCTCGGCGACCGCGACTTCGCCACCCACATCGTGCGCTCGCAGATGCTGGAGGCCGGCTACCCGCTGTCCCAGATCACCCAGGCGCTGTGCGCGCGGTGGCAGCCCGGCGTGCGGCTGCTGCCGATGACCGACGACCGCTGCGAGACCCACGTGGTGATCGAGGATGAGAGCGGCAAGCGCGCCGTCCACTTCCAGGAGTGGTGGGTGCGCCTGCGCGCCTCGGTCCCGGCACAGTCGTTCGCGCTGGTGGGGGCCGACACGGCCAAGCCCGCGCCGGGCGTGCTCGACGCGATCGAGCAGGCCGACGTGGTGATCCTGCCGCCGTCCAACCCGGTCGTGAGCATCGGCACGATCCTGCAGATCCCCGGCATCCGCGACGCCCTGCTGCCCAAGACGGTGGTCGGGGTCTCGCCCATCATCGGCGGTGCGCCCGTCAGGGGCATGGCCGACGCGTGCCTGACCGCCATCGGGGTGGAGACGACCGCGCAGGCCGTGCTGGACCTGTACGGCCCTGAGCTGATCGACGGGTGGCTGGTGGCGGAGGAGGACGAAGGGGTCGCGCTCGACGGCGTACGCGTGATCGCCCGGCCGATTCTCATGCACGACGCCGACGCCGCCGCCGACATCGCCCGCACCGCGCTCGACCTGGCCCAGGAGCTCGCCCGATGACCGCCGCTCCGCCGCGCTTCGAGGTGATCGCCGTCGAGGGCATCGGCGAGGTACGGCCCGGGGACGACGTCGCGGCGCTGCTCAAGGACGCGGACCTGCGCGACGGCGACATCGTGGTCGTCACGTCCAAGATCGTGAGCAAGGCCGAGGGCCGCGTCCGCCGGGCGCCCGACCGCACCCAGGCCATCCAGGACGAGACCGAGCGCGTGGTGGCCAGGCGGGGCGACACCGTGATCTCCCAGACCCGCCACGGCTTCGTCATGGCCGCCGCCGGGGTCGACGCCTCCAACACCGAGCCGGGCACCGTGCTCCTGCTCCCCGAAGACTCCGACGCCTCGGCCAGGCGCATCAGGAAAGGCCTGGCCGTGCGCGCGGGCGTGATCGTCTCCGACACGTTCGGCCGCCCGTGGCGCAACGGGCTCACCGACGTGGCCATCGGGGTGGCGGGCGTGCGTCCGCTCGACGACTTCCGCGGCACCTCCGACGGCTACGGCAACGAGCTCGGCGTCACCGTCACCGCGCTGGCCGACGAGATCGCGGGCGCGGCCGAGCTGGTCAAGGGCAAGCTCGGCGGAGTCCCGGTGGCTATCGTGCGGGGGCTGTCCCACCTGGTGACCGAGGACGACGGGCCCGGGGTCAGGCCGCTGGTGCGGGGGGCCGACGACGACCTGTTCCGCTACGGGTCGCGGGACGTCGTGTTCGCCCGCCGTACCATCAGGGAGTTCTCGGACCGGCCGGTCGACCCGGAGAAGGTCCGCAGGGCGGTGGCGGCGGGCATCGCCGCGCCCGCGCCGCACCACACGACTCCGTGGCGGTTCGTGCTGGTCGAGTCGGCGGGGACGCGCACCAAGCTGCTCGACGCCATGCGTGACGCGTGGATCGAGGACCTGCGCGGCGACGGGTTCACCGAGCAGTCGGTCGCCAAGCGGATCAAGCGGGGCGATGTGCTGCGCAACGCGCCCTATCTGATCGTGCCGTGCCTGGTGATGGAGGGCTCCCACACCTACCGGGACGATCGGCGCAACGCGTCGGAGCGGGAGATGTTCGTCGTGGCGACCGGCGCCGGGGTGGAGAACCTCCTCATCCAGCTCGCCGTCGAGGGGCTGGGCTCGGCGTGGGTGTCGTCCACGATGTTCTGCCGCCCGGTCGTCCGCGAGGTGCTCGACCTGCCCGGTTCCTGGGACCCGATGGGCTGTGTGGCCGTCGGGCACGCGGCCGCCCCGCCGCGCGACCGTGCGCCCCGTGACCCGGACGACTTCATCGTCACCCGCTGACCACCTGACCGCGACCGGAACCGCTGGTCAGGCAGGCGTTTACCGTTAGGAAAGTTTCCTTTACATTTGGAGCATCCCCCCATGTAAAGGAGCCCACTTCATGAGAAGGATGCTCACGTTAGTCGCCGTGGTGGTGATCGCGGTCGCCACCACGGTGTTCAACACGGCGCCGGCGTTCGCGCACGGCTACGTCAACTCCCCGCCCAGCCGCCAGGCCAACTGCGCCCAGGGCAAGGTGCCCAACTGCGGCAACATCATCTACGAGCCGCAGAGCGTCGAAGGTCCGAAGGGCCTGCGCAACTGCCACGCCAACCTGTCGCAGTTCGCGCAGCTCAGCGACGAGAGCAAGCCGTGGCCGGTCGCCCAGGTGGGCACCACGGTGACCTTCAACTGGACGTTCACCGCCAGGCACGCCACGCTCAACTACGAGTACTACATCGGCAACACGCGGGTGGCCGTCTTCAACGGCAACGGCCAGCAGCCGCCCGCGACGGTCTCGCACACGGTCAACCTGTCCGGTTACTCGGGCCGGCAGAAGGTCCTGGCGATCTGGAACATCTCCGACACCGTCAACGCCTTCTACTCCTGCATCGACCTGCAGATCGGCGGTGGCGGCGGCAACCCGACGCCCACGCCCACCCCGACCGTGACGCCGACCCCCACCCCGACGCCGACGCCGACCCCCACGACGCCTTCGGGCACGTGGAAGGCCGGCACCGCGTACGCGGTCGGCAACACCGTCACGTACAACGGCGTGACGTACCGCTGCATCCAGGCCCACACGGCGCTGGCCGGCTGGGAGCCGCCCAACGTCCCGGCGCTCTGGCAGCGCGTCTAACCAGAAAGGGGGCGCCCGAAGCGCCCCCTTTCTCATGGGTTCGGCTTGCAGGTGGGGTGGCAGAGGCGGCGGGCCAGGGCGGCGAGGAAGACGTCGATGATCTCCCCCGGCTCCTGGGCCTCGTGCAGCGAGCCGTTGGTGGCGGACGTGATCTGCGACAGGCTGTCGTGATCGACGCCCTTGCCGAAGGCGATGATGACTATCTGTACGGGCTTGTCGGGATTCCACTCGTGTCGCAGCTTGTCGAGGAGCTCCGGCAGCTTCGTGCCCTTGCCGTCGTCCCGGCCGGCCGTGATCACCAGGAGTGAGTTGTTCATCTCCTCGCGGTACTCGCTGGTGAGCTTGCGGAAGCCGCCGAGTATCGCGTCGTAGAGCGAGCTGTCCAGGCGGGGATGGGCGGTGATCGTGCCGGTCAGCTCGGCGAGGCGGCTCTTGCGGACCACCTGCCCGGTCTCGGGCTCGTTGATCGGACCGAGCCCGACCCGCTCCTTGTACGGCTTGACGCCGCCCAGCTTCTCGGCGAACTCCCACAGGCCCATGTGCGTCGACTCGGGGAAGAGCTGCAGCCCGATCTTGGCCGCGTCCAGCGCGATCCTGATCCTGGTGCTGCCGTTCAGCGGCTCGGCCATGTGCTTGGAGGTGTCGGCCAGGACGAGGATGTTCGTCGGCGGGGCCAGCCGGCTCCAGGCCCGCAGCGCCTCGTCGATGTCCTGCGGCGACACCGACGACCTGGTCTTCGGGGCCGACGAGGGGATCTGCGGCCCCGGCGAGATCGGGCCCTGGGTGCCGTCGCCCGACCTGAACCCCGCCCGCCGGACGATCTCCTGCGCCTGCGGGCCCTTCAGCCAGTCGGCGAAGACCGTGGACGCCTCGGCCACCGTGGGGTCGCCGGCGGTGACGACGTACGGGTAGTCGAGGTTGATCGTGCCCTCGCGCGGGTGCAGCGCGACGACCGGGTCGGAGGATGGCCGCAGGTTGTGGTTCCAGACCGACTGCTCGGGGACGATGACGACCGGACGCCGCCAGAACGTGTGGTCGTCGACCGCCGCCAGCATGCTGCGGTAGTCGGGGGCGGAGCCGGCCTGCGCCCACCGTACGAACGCGGTCAGCGCCTTGTCCGCCGCCGGTCCCGTGCCGACGACGTCCCTGGCGGCGGCCACCGTCGCGATGCCCGCCCCGGCCAGCGACGGGTCGGGTACGCGTACGACGTCCGGTTCGTTCGCGTTGGGCGTCAGCCGCCCGCGCACGGTCGCGGGGAAGACCATCCGCCAGTTCATCTCGGTCTTGCCCACGGAGAAGCGCTGGGCCAGCGACGAGCGGGTCGCGAACACCAGCGGCGACGTCGCCACCACGCTCTCACCGGCGGGCAGCGCGTTCGCGCCCTGCTGGCGGGCCAGCCTGATCCAGGCCGACGAGTCCGCGATCCACCCGTCGGGCCGCTCGCGCAGGACGCCCGCGCGGTCGCCGATCAGCGTGCGCAGGACGGTGGCCGGCGGCTGCTCGGTCACCTGGACCAGCACGCACCGGCCGCCCACGGACGTCTTCGTCTCGTTGAAGCGCCCGGCGGCCTCCATGACCGCCGGCGCCACATCGACCGCGGCCGCGACGCTGACCAGAACAGGCTCTCGTGTGCTGCACAGCACGCCGCCGCTGCCGAACACCACGACGAGGCCGGCGGCCACGATGGCCACGGCGGTGAGGCCCGCCAGCATGCCGCGCTGGAAAGCCTTCCTGCGTCGCTGCTCGGCAGGCAGCGCAGCGCGGTGTCGACCCAACCGCACGGTGAACCTCTCTCCCAGGGGAGTGACGATTCTCCCAGCGCCTCCCATAGCGGGCGCAAGCCTTGTTAGAACATGTTATAACTACGCCATCGGCAGGACCCGCCTGACGCTCTTGCACACGCCGTCGCTGGCCGCGGACGCCGCGAGCCGCTCGTCCGTGGGGACGCCGTACTCGGTGGTGCGCTGCCTGACCGGCCTGCCGCTCACCTCGACCATCTCGCGCAGCTCGCTGATCGTCTTGTACGAGCCGTTCTCCGAGCCCGCCATGCGGCTGATGGTCTCCTCCATGAGGGTGCCGCCGAGGTCGTTCACGCCGCCCTGGAGCACCTGGCGGCACAGGTCGTCGCGGAGCTTGACCCAGGAGCACTGGATGTTCTTGATCGCGCCGTGCAGGAGGATCCTGGCGAGCGCGTGCACGGCCCTGTTCTCCTGCGCCGTGGGGCCAGGACGGGCGATCCCCGCCAGGTAGATGGGGGCGCTGGTGTGCACGAACGGCAGCAGCACGAACTCGGAGAACCCGCCGGTCCGCTCCTGGAGGTCGCGGATCAGCTTGATGTGCCTGACCCAGTGCAGGTGGTTGTCGACGTGCCCGTACATCATGGTGGAGGTCGTCGGGATGCCCACCTCGTGAGCCGTCGTGATGACCTCGACCCACTCGCGCGCGGGCAGCTTCCCCTTCGTCAGCACCCACCTGACGTCGTCGTCCAGGATCTCGGCCGCCGTCCCGGGCAGCGAGTCGACCCCGGCCTCCTTGGCCGCCTCCAGCCACGCCCTGATGGACAGGTCGGTGCGGCTCGCCCCGTTGATGACCTCCATGGGGGAGAACGCGTGCACGTGCATCCCTGGCGTCCGCTCCTTGACCGCCCTGGCCAGGTCGAAGTACGCGGTGCCTGGGAGGTCGGGGTGGATGCCGCCCTGCATGCACACCTCGGTCGCGCCCGCGTCCCACGCCTCCTGCGCCCGGTCGGCCACCTGGTCGAGGCTCAGGGTGTACGCGTCGGCGTCCGTCCTGCGCTGGGCGAAGGCGCAGAAGCGGCAGCCGGTGTAACAGACGTTGGTGAAGTTGATGTTCCTGTTGACGACGTAGGTGACCTCGTCGCCCACGGCCTGGCGCCGGAGGTCGTCGGCGATGGCGGCCAGTTCGTCGAGCGCCTCCCCTTCGGCTGCCAGCAACGCCACGGCCTCGGCGTCGCTCAGACCCGCCGGATCGGCCGCCGCCCGCCGCAGGGCCTGACGCACCTCACTCGACGTCCCCACCCCGGACACCACAGCACTCACCGCCCCAGCCCCAGACGACACCGCACTGGCCGTCGCACCGTCCGCTGGCGCGGCGTCCGAAGCACCCCCGCCCTCCGCAACGCCCGCTCCAGGCGGTGCGGCGGGCAGGGGGGTGCCGTCGGGGGTGGTGGGGGTGAGGCGGTCGCGGAGGGCGGTCCAGTCGCCGTAGACGTTGTCGAAGTCGTCCCGCCGATCGTGCGTACGCCCCGACGTGTCCACCTCCACGTGCAGGTCCACCCGCCCAGACGACGCGAACCCGCCGTCCGGCTCCTGCCACGGCGACCCGCGCAGGACCGCGTCCGGCCGGGCGAGCCCCGTGGCGGGGTCCGCCAGGGCGGCCACGTGCGCGAACAGCCGGGGGTCCAGCCACGGCTCCCCGGCCACCACGTACTCGGGATAGATCGTCAGCCGCTCCCGGAGCTCGAACCCGGACTCGGCGGTGCGGGCCTCCAGGAGGGAGATCTGCGGCCAGGGGCGCTCGGGGTTCACGTGGTCGGGGGTGAGCGGCGAGACCCCGCCCCAGTCGTCGATGCCCGCCCGGATCATCAGCGCGTACTCGGAGTCCACCAGGTTGGGCGGCGCCTGGATGCGTACCCGGGGCCCCAGCACGAGGCGCGCGACCGCGATCGTGGCCGCCAGCTCCTCCAGGGAGGCGTCAGGCAGCCCGCGCATCGCCGTGTCGGGCTTGGCGCGGAAGTTCTGGACGATGACCTCCTGGATCCCGCCGTACTCGCGCGCCACCCGCCGGATGGCGAAGATCGACTCGGCCCGGTCCTCGACGGTCTCGCCGATGCCGATCAGGATGCCGGTGGTGAAGGGCACGTTCGTCCGCCCGGCGTCCTCCAGGACGCGCAGGCGTACGGCCGGGTCCTTGTCCGGCGAGCCGTAATGGGCCTGCCCCTTCTCCTCGAAGAGCCGCCGCGACGTCGTCTCCAGCATCATCCCCATGGACGGCGCGACAGGCTTGAGTCGCTGCAGGTCACGCCAGGTCAGCACCCCCGGGTTGAGGTGCGGCAGCAGCCCGGTCTCCTCCAGCACCCTGATCGCCATGGCCCGCACATAAGACAAGGTGTCGTCGTAGCCGTGCGCGTCGAGCCAGGAGCGCGCCTGGTGCCAGCGGTCCTCCGGCCGGTCCCCCAGCGTGAACAGCGCCTCCTTGCACCCCATGGCCGCCCCCTGCCGGGCGATCTCCAGCACCTCGTCAGGGCTCAGGAACGGCGCGGGCAGCTTGTTCGGCGCGGTCGCAAAGGTGCAGTAACCACAGCGGTCCCGGCAGAGCCGGGTCAACGGGATGAACACTTTCCTGCTGTAGGTGATGATCCCCTCACGGCCGACCGCCCGCAGCCCGGCGTCACGTACGCGGGAGGCGTGTTCGAGCAGGGTGTCGAGGTGCTCGCCCCGGGCGTGCAGGAGGACGGTCACCTCCGTGACGTCGAGGGCCTTGCCGTCCCGGGCACGCGCGAGTGCCCGGCGGAGCGCGGAATCACTGACGAGACTCATACGGGCACAGTACCGACGGCTGAGTTCACCGCCCGCACCCAGGGGGCGGCCCGCAGGTCAGAAGGCCCGGTAGTCGCGTACGGACATCCGGGGCCCGCGGGCGGGCGGGCGCAGGCCGGTGAGCCAGACCAGCACCGTGGCGCGGTGCCGATGCCCCTGGTACGGCTCCAGCAGCCGCAACATCCCAGGATCGTCGGTCTTCTCCCCGGTCAGGGCGTATCCGACGAGCTTGGCCAGATGGAAGTCGCCGACGCTCACGGCGTCCGGGTCGCCCAGCGCGCGCTGGCGCACCTCGGCCGACGTCCACACCCCGATCCCGGGCAACGCCCGCAGCAGCCGGTCGAGCTCCTCGGTGGTCGCGGCGGCCTCCAGCTTGTCGGCGTGCCAGGCGGCGTTCGCGATCGTCCGGGCGCGTACGGCCTCCGCGCCCGCGCGGTGCCAGTGCCAGCTGGGGATCTGCCGCCACACCGCGGTCTCGGGCACGACCCGCATCCCCTCGGGCGCGGGCCCGGGCGCGGGCTCGCCGTACCGGTTGAGCAGCCACCGCCAGGCCCGCCACGCCTCCTGCCCGACCACCTTCTGCTCCAGCACGGCCGGTACGAGGGCCTCCATGACCCGCCCGGTACGCCCGATCCGCAAGCCCGGATTTTTCCGGACGACCTCCGCCAAAACCTCATGCTTGGCGACAAAGTCGGAGGTGTCGTCGAAGGCCCCCAACAGCCCCGGCAGCGCCTCCAGGGCCCAGTCCGCCCCCGGCCCCCACGCCTGCCCGTGCACGCAGCCGGCCTTGACGCCCACCCGCAGCGTGCACGGCCCGTCGGGGGTCCTGGTCGTGCGCCACACGGCCCCGTCACCGCCCTGACGCCAGGTGGGATCCCCGCCGCCGCGCTTGTGCGGCTGCAACGCCAGCCCCACGTCCAGCGGCCCCTCGGGCACCCACCTGCGCTCCCTCACCCGTCCAGTCTGCCCCCACCGCCCGGCTGCCCGGGACGACGAGGGCAGAGGCTCAGACGTCGCTGGAATAGCGCACCGCGCGCTCGGGCAGCTCCACCCCCGGCCAGATGCGCACGCCGTTCTGCAGCTCGTTGCCCGGCCCCACGATGGCTCCGTCGCCGATCACCGCGTCGCCCACCACCGTGCCCGCGCAGACGCGCGCGCCCCGGCCCACCACGGAGTCCGTCACGACGGCGCCCGCCTCGATGACGCAGTCGTCCGTCAGCACCGAGCCGACCACCGTCGCCCCGGCCTCGACCACGACCCGCGCGCCGACCGCCGTGCCGCCCTGCACCTTGGCCTCGGACGAGACCTGGGCGCCCTCCAGCGCGAGGAACTCCCCGGTCGGGCCGGGCAGCGCGGGCGACGACAGCCGCCCCAGCACCAGGTCGCGCGACCCTCGCACGTAAGCCGTGGGCGTGCCGACGTCGAGCCAGTAGGTGCGGTCGGCATAGCCCAGCACCAGCTCGCCGGCCTCGATCAGCCCGGGGAACGTCTCTCGCTCCACGGACACGACCTCGTCGCGGGGGATCGAGTCGATCACCGATCGGGTGAACACGTAGCAGCCGGCGTTGATCCGGTTGGTGACCGGGTTGGGCGTCTTCTCCAGGAAGGCCGTCACCCGCCCGGTCTCGTCGGTCGGCACGCACCCGAAGCGGGAGGGATCGTCGACTTCTGTCAAATGGAGCGTTACAGCGGCATGTCGTGCCAGGTGAGCGCGTACCTGATCGCCGATGTCGTGGCCGGAGAGGATGTCCCCGTTGAGGATGAGCACCGGGTCGGAGGGGCCTACCGTGAGCGCTTCGGCGGCGTTGCGGATCGCGCCGCCGGTGCCCAGCGGCGTCTCCTCGGTGATGTATTCGAGTGAGAGCCCGAACGCCGCCCCGTCACCGAAGGCGGGCTCGAACATCGAGGCCTTGTAGGAGGTGGCGAACACGATCCGGCGGACGCCGAATGATCGCGCACGGGCGAGTTGGTGGGCCAGGAACGGCACTCCAGCGGTCGGCAGCAGCGGTTTCGGCGTGCCCAGTGTCAGCGGACGCAGGCGCGTGCCCTGCCCCCCGACCAGGAGGATCGCCTCGAGGTCTGGCAAAGAGCTCTCCATCACTCCGTGAGGTTACCGAACTATTCGATCGCGCGTTGATAAGAGCTGAGATGCGCCTCGGCCGAGGCGTCCCAGGTGAACTCGCGTGCTCTCGCCAGCCCCGCCTCCTGCAACTGCCGCCTCCTGGCGGAGGAGCCCAGGAGGTGCCCGAGCGCCGCGGCGATGCTGTCGGCGTCGGGCTCAGTGTAGGCCACGGCGTCGCCGCCGACCTCTGGCAGAGACGTGCGATGCGTCGTCAGGACCGGCGCGCCGCAGGCCATGGCCTCCAGCACCGGCAGCCCGAACCCCTCGCCGCGCGACGGGAAGGCCACCACCAGCGCGCCGCCCAGGAATCCGGGCAGGTCGGGCACGCGAAGGTAGCCGGGCCGGATGACCCTGACCGTGGCCTCGACCTCCCGGCAGGCGGCGTCGACGTCGTCCTCGTGGACGCCGCCGCCGATCACCAGCGCGGGCGGGTCCTCCAGGCTCTTGGTGGCGGCGGCGAAGCCGCGGATGAGGTTGGGAACGTTCTTACGGGGGTCGAGGGCGCCCAGGAACGCCACATAGGGCTGGCCGTGCAGCCCGCACCGCAGGGCGGCCCGGCGGATCTCGTCCTCGGTCGGCGGGTGGAACTGCCCCAGGTCGACCCCGTGGTAGGCGACGTCGATGCGGGTGGGGTCGGCGGCGAGCACGCGGACGAGCTCGTCCCTGGTCGCCTTGGAGGGCACGATCACCCGTTTGGCGTGGCGCACCGCCGTACGGGTGGCGGAGCGGAAGAACGAGGCCCGCGAACCGTGCTGGTCGGGCTCGGTGAACCAGGTGGCGTCGTGGACCGTCACCACGGTCGGCAGGCCCGAGCCGAGCGGGATGGAGTAGTAGGGGGCGTGGATGACGTCCGCCCCCGCCTGACGGGCGAGCAGCGGGAGGCCGGTCTGCTCCCAGGCGAGCCGGGCGGCCCTGTTGGAGATCGCAACGGGCCCCGGGAGGACCAGTGCCGAGGGCGCGAGGCGCCGGTATCGCTCGGCTTCGGAGCGCTGGCAGACCACCGCGAGGTCCGCGCCGGCCCGGTCGAGCGCGGCCACGAGCCCGTCCACATATCTGATCAACGCACCGCGGTCCGCGGGGACCGCCGCCGCGTCGACGAGCACTCGAGGCATTACGTGATCTTCTCCCCTCAAGATCAACGTGGGACCTGTCGTCCCCCTCTGAAGTTCAGCTTATGACCAGCCTCCCCTAAATCGTGGGCCAAATCACTCCGAGTCGCGACGCGCTGCGATTCCCGCCAAACCCGCGCAGATCAGATCCCCCAGAATGATGACAATGCGGGACGAAAGCGCCACCGCGATCGCCGCGCCGCCGTCCACGTGAGGCGCCAGCACCGCGACCATCGCGACCTCCCGCACGCCCGCGCCCGCCGGGACGACGAAGGTCAGGATGCCCAGGCACCACGACAGCGCGAAGGCCCCGACGGCGAAGAGCAGGCCGCCCTCGGGGGCGATGAAGTAGAGGTGCACGCCGTAGCAGAGCCAGCCGGCCAGCGCCCAGCCGAGGGCGGTGAGCATGCCGCGCCGGGTGAGCGGGCGATCGAGCGGCTCCCGCTTGAGCTTGCGCAGGGCGTACCCGATCACGGCATTGATGACCTTGGGCTCCAGCAGGACCAGCAGCAGCGGGACGAACAGCAGCAGCCACCCGTAGCGGTCCCAGCCGAGCGTGACCAGCGTGACGAGCAGGCCGGTGGCCAGTTGGACGGGCATCATCAGGAAGAACGCCGCCGCGCTGCGCGAGCGCGGCACGCCGAGGTCGCGGCCCATCTCCATCTGGGCCAGCACCGGCCAGACCGCGCCCGGGATGTACTTGCCGAGCTGGCCCACGAAGAAGACCTTGGCCGCGGGCCGCAGCGGCAGCGGGGAGCCGAGGTCGGCCAGGAGGGTGCGCCAGGTGAGCATGGCGCCGAGCAGCGCGGCGACCACGGCGACCAGCGACCCGGCCAGCGCGGCCCACGACAGCCTGGCGAACCCGGCCACCACGGTGTCCCACTGCTTCGCCACGGCGTAGGCGCCGAACCCCAGCGCGACGGCCAGGAAGCCGTACCGGACGAGCCTGCGGACCGCTGACCGCCGCGGCGCGGCCTCCGAGCTCTCACGCTGCTCCACGGTGGTGCCCCGGCTCACAGCGGGCGGACCCGCTCGGGCGGCTGCGGCAGCGCCGCGCCCGCGGGCCGCCGCGGCGTCTTGGTGGCCACCCACAGGTAGGTGGGCACCAGGGGCAGCAGCAGCCTGAGCACCTCGCGGGGAGTGCGGGCCAGCACGCCCTGCGCGATCCGCCCCAGAGCACCCGGGAACAGCTCGCCCCCCGCGAACCGGCCCGGCGTGGCCAGCACGGGGAAGGTGTAGTCCCACACGTGGAAGGCCCGCAACATCCTGCGCAGCCCGCGCCGCGTCCTGAACCGCTCGTAGTAGTGGTCGGCCCGCCCGGACGCCCGCACGTAGCGGTCGGCCAGCGCGGGCGGCAGGTAGGACAGGAACGGCAGCTTGTAGTGGGGCTCCATGACGCCGAGCCGGTTGCCCAGCCCCAGGTAGAGGACGCCGTCGTCGGACAGGACCCGGTGCATCTCGGCCACCACGGCGTCGGGGTCGACCACGTGCTCGTAGATGTGGTTGAAGACCAGCACGTCGATCGACCCGTCGGGGAACGGCAGCGCGGTGCCGTCGCCGCACACGAACGCCACCCGCTCGCCGAACCTGTCGGCGGCCTTGCGCAACCCCGGCACGTCGATGTCGATGCCCAGCGTGTGCTCCGCCCCGGCCCGCGCGAGCTCGTCGGCGATGAACCCCGCGGAGCAGCCCACGTCACCCACCGTCAGCCCGCCGAGCGGCCCGCGGAAGTGCTCGAGCACCGCGATGATCTTCGCAGCCTTCCGCCGCCGTTTGCCCTCGTCGAGCATGGCGGACTGGAACTCCGAGTATTCGAGCTGCGCGACTCGTTGCTTACCCACGAGGACCCACAGTACCCAAATGGGCTTTGGTACGTAGCCGACCTGGCAGGACCCACCCGGACGGGGACCAAGCGGCGCTATTCGGCAAGATCCGCGGCGAGTTCGCCGTCTGGCCTTACCTGGCGGACCCCGCGTAGCCTGAGCGAATGCTCCGTCGCCTGCTGCGCGTGCTCCTCGCCCTGCTCGCCATCGGCTTCCTGGGATACGGGCTGGCCACGAACTGGGACGAGACCACCGGCGCGGTGGCGGCGATGTCGCCGTGGGCGGTGCTCGGGGCGTTCGCGGCGGTGCTGCTCGGCCAGTTCTTCATGCTGGTGGCCTGGCGGGAGATCCTGGCGGGGCTCGGCACGCGGGTGCCGCTGCGGATCGCCGGGCGGATCATGTTCGTGGGCCAGCTGGGCAAGTACATCCCGGGCGCCGTGTGGGCGTACGCGGCGATGATGGACCTCGGGCGCGACCACGGCAGCCCGCCGCGGCGCACGTTCGCGACGATCTCGCTGGGACTGGTCATCAACCTCGGGGTCGGCATCTCGATCGCCGCCGCGACGCTGGGCTCGCTGGACGCGGTGCGCAAGGCGTGGTACCTCGTGCTGCTCGTGCCGGTGATCATCGTGTGCCTGCACCCCAAGGTGCTCACCTGGGGTCTCAACCTGGCGCTGCGGATCGCGCGCAAGGAGCCGCTGGAGAGCGTGCTGCCCGGCCGCACCGTGGTCGTGGCGGTGGCGTGGACCGCGCTCGGCTGGTTCGTGTACGGCCTGCACACGTGGCTGCTCTCCGGCCGCGCCGACCTCTACCTCATCGCCACCGGGGCGTACGCGTTCGCGTGGGCCACCGGGATCCTCACCGTCGTCGTGCCCGCGGGGGTCGGCGTCAGGGAGGGCGCGCTGGTGCTGGTGCTCGGGCCGATCATCGGCACCCCGGCGGCGCTCGCGGTGGCGATCGTGTCGCGGCTGGCGTTCACGCTGGCGGACGCGGCGGCCGCGGGCATCTCGTTCGTGCTCGGCCGTCAGGCGGCGAGCAGGGCCCCCGCGTACGCCGACCAGAACGGCTCGGGATCGACGGCCTTGACGCCGGACCGCAACCTCTCGGGCTCGCCCGAGGCGTAGAAGCGCTCGATCGCCGCGCGCAGCGCCCCGGCGTCGCCCGGCTCGACCAGCAGCCCGTCCACGCCGTCGGTGACGTGGTCGGCGAGCGCGCCCACGCGGGTGGCGATCACCGGCACGCCGTGCTCGTGGCCCAGCCAGACGTTCTGGCTGGCGGTCGCGCTCCGGTACGGCAGCACGAGCGCGTCGGCCCGCGCGAACAGCCCCGGCACGTCCTCGGCGGCCACGTAGCCGGGGCGCAGCTCGACCCGGTCGCCGAGCCCCAGCTCGTCGATCAGCGCCCGCGTCTCCTCGATCCCGCCCCAGAACTCCCCCGCGACCGTCAGCGAGATCCCGCCGGGCAGCGCCCTGAGCAGCAGATCCAGCCCCTTGTACGGCCGCACGATGCCGAAGAACAGCAGCCGGCGATGGACCTCGGTGGACTTCTCGGCGGTCGTGGAGGGCAGGTGCGGCGGCAGCGCCGCCACGCTGACCGGACTGCCCGTCAGTCCCCTGGCCAGCCCGGCCTGCTGCTCGGAGTGGGTCAGCACGCCGTCGACCCGCTTGAGCAGCGCCTTCATGAGCGGCTCGTCGTACGGCTTGCGCTCGTGGGGCAGCACGTTGTGGCAGAGGGCAATAGTCCTGACTTTTCGCCTTATCCCGTACAAAATCCCCAAATATGCAGGAACCTGCACCGGGCTCAGCACGGCCAGCACCACCAGGTCAGCCGACCTCAACCGCCTCCCGGCGGAGACCCACCCGTCGGGCCGCCGCCAGTCGAGCTCGCGCAGGGTCTTCGGGAAAGGCGTGCCCTCGGGCGCGGAGATCGTCTGCTGCCCCGGATAGAGGAACGACGGATACTGCGCCCGCCATGACTCGATCACCACGTCGTGGCCCTGGGCCGCGAGGCGATGCGCCAGCTCGGTGGTGTGCTGGGCCCCGCCCCCCTTGTACGGGTAGGTCGGGCCGACGATCGCGATCCGCACCGGCTATTCCCCCCGCGACCGCACGATCAGGTCGGCGAGCAGCGCCACCGACCCGATCAGCAGTCCGGAAAGGAAGATCATCACGGTGTTGGCCGGGAAGTAGAACGGGTGCATGACCATGTCCCACAGACCCTTCACGAACCCGATGCCCACCAGCCACAGCGCGGGCGGCATGAGCACCTTGAGCGGGTTGAAGTACATGATCATCCGCAGCACCTGCAGGATGTAGCGGTAGGCGTCGGACACGAAGCTGAACTTCGACTTCCCGGCCCGCTTGGCGTAGTCGATCGGCAGGTAGTAGATGTCGTGCTGGTTGGACAGGAACGACAGCGTGATCGTCGTCACACACGAGAACCCGGGCGGGAGCAGCCGCAGGTAGGGCTTGGCCACCGTCCTGCGGAAGGCCCGCAGCCCCGAGTTGAGGTCGGGGATCTTCTGCCCGGCCAGCTGCTCCGCCACCTTGCGGATCACCCACTTGGCGGGGACCCGCAGCAGCTTGTGCGAGCCCTCCTCGCTGGTGCGCGCGCCGACCACCTGGTCGATCATCGGATCCTTCTCCAGGATCTGCACCAGCTCGGGGATGCGGTCGTTGGGGTAGGTCATGTCGGCGTCGGTCCAGACGACGATCTCGCCCCTGGCCTCCTGCGTCCCGATGCGCCGCACCGTGCCCGCGCCGCCGTTGCGGTGGAAGGCGCGGACGCGCAGGTGGGGATATTCGGGAGCGGCCTGCTTCAGCTTGGCCAGCGTGCCGTCGGTCGAGCAGTCGTCCACGGCCACGAGCTCGTAGGTGTAGCCGCTTGAGTCCATGGCCCTCGTGATGCGCTCGATTTCATCGATGACGTGATTCTGCTCGTTGTAGCAGGGCAGGACGATGGTGACGTACGGCGCTTCTTCCACGGCAGGTCCACTCTTCGGGGTCTCTAGCGTGCTCACGGGCCTTGAGGGTACTCTGCCCAACTCAAAGCCGAGTCCACGCGCACCCAGTGGGAGCCTCCACTTCCAAGATCACTTATCCTCTTGGGGAAGGGTCATCCAGGCGCTGATCCGCAGGGACCAGGTGCCGTTCGGGGCGTCCACGAGTGAGCGTTCGTCCTGGCGGGAGACCAGGGCCAGGGCCTGAGACGGACGTCCGTACGGCGCGACCTGCGCGGCGTCGGCGGCCAGCACGACGGGGACACGGCCCGCGGCCCGCACCCGCGCGATCAGGCGGCGCACCTGCGCCTCGGGGGCGGTGTCCCCCTGCTCCTCGCGATCCACCACCGCCGCCGGACGGTCGCACATGCCGCGCACGAGCTGGGTGAGGCGATCGGCGGTGACCCGCTCCACGATCAGCACCGACGCGTCGGGCGGGAACTTCGCGCACATCGCCGCCACCGCCGCCGCCTCGCCCCGCTCGACCGGCGTGAACGCCGTCCCGATCGAGGTGACGGCCGGCGGGACGAGGACGATCAGGACGGCGAGCGCCGTCCCCCACCGCCCCGCCCGGGGCCCTCGCGGCCAGGACGGCGGGTGGGCCCGGATCAGGTCGCGCAGCCGGGCCAGGCCGTACATGGCGAGCAGGATCAGGCCCGGGATCACGATGGGGACCAGGCGGCGGGCGGCCCACGGGTGGTCGGGGGTGATCTCGGGCCGCAGGAGCGTGGTGACCGTGGTCCAGCCGACGACCGCCAGGGGCAGCAGCCACTCGAACGGCCGGCCGTCCCGCAGCAGCCGCCGCACCAGGACCGCCGCCGCGACCGTGGCCAGCACCACCACGGGGAGCCCGACGTACCAGATCACCCAGTGCAGGGAGTTCTCGAAGTAGAGCCGGGTGTCGTCCACGGGCAGGCCGTTGGCCTGCTGGGTCTGCGCGATCATCAGGGCCGTGCGCCGGTCGTCCTCCGTCACGGGCGTCCGGGTCACGGTCTGGAACCACGGGCGCGCGTACAGGCCGGCCATGAGCAGCACGACCAGCCCGGCCCCGGCCGCGGGGACCCACTTGGGCGGCCGGATCCTGGCCAGCAGCGGGGCGGCGGCCGTGCCCAGCGCGGTGAGCACGAGGACGGCGGCGCAGATGAGCAGCAGCGGCTTGACCGAGCCCGACAGATACGACAGGTAGGGCCGCGACAGCAGGTACGCCGCGAGCATCCCGGCCCCGGCCCCCGCCACCAGCCCGGCCAGCAGCGGCACGCCCAGCGCACCCTGCGGCCTGGCGAAGCGGCGCATCGCGATCAGCAGCCCCGCGAACGCCAGCACCGGCAGCACGTCGCGCAGCCCGTCCACCCTGACCAGCACGGCCAGCCCGAACGCCAGCCCGGCCAGCAGCCCACGCGGCCATCCCGGCCGGGCGAGCGCGTCGTGCGCCAGCGCCAGCCCGCCGAACAGCAGGATCAGCGACGGGATCTCGCTGAACGTGCTGCGCGAGGTGTAGAGGATCGGCAGGCTCACCGCGAACACCGCGGCCCCCAGCACCGCCCACCGCGCCCCGGCCAGCCGCGCCACCACCCCGGCCACCGTGAGCACGGCCAGCCCGCCCAGCACAGCCGGGATCGCGAAGGGAATCCCCAGCCAGTCGCCGACCGCGAAGAGGATCGGCGGCCCCGGCATGAACTGCGGCACCACCGCCCCGTTCACCTCGTAGAACCCGACGCTCTTGAAGATCAGCGACGGGTCCGGGCCGCCGAACGCCGCGGCCTGCGTGGCGACGGGCAGCGAGCCGTGGCCCGCGATCCAGGCCGCGTACTGCGCGTACGTGGCCGGGTCGCGCCTGACGACGATCTGCTCGGTGTGCATGACCACGTTGAACCCGGTGGACGCCACGGCCACCGCCACGACGCCCGCGACCTGCCGGGACGTGGCCTCGACCACCTTGCCCAGCCGCCGCGTGCCGGCCCGGCAGAGCAGGGCGGCGGCGGGCAGCCCGAGCAGCGCCGCGGGCAGCGGCGCGAAGTGGCCGAGCAGCAGCAGCGGCAGCCCCGCCAGCAGCCAGCCCGCCACGGCGAGCGCGGGCGCCACCGAGAGCACGGCGAGCATCCGCCCGGGTCGGTCGAGTCCCATCGGTTTGCGAGCGTATCCAACCCGGCGGTCCCGGTGGGCGCCGCCACACGGCGAGCGATCTTGACGTGCGTTTCACTCAACCGTGGAGACCCGGCGTGCGTACCCTCTATCGGCCGTT
Source organism: Nonomuraea sp. NPDC005650 (assembly GCF_040605375.1). Lineage (NCBI taxonomy): Bacteria > Bacillati > Actinomycetota > Actinomycetes > Streptosporangiales > Streptosporangiaceae > Nonomuraea > Nonomuraea sp. NPDC005650. The sequence continues at coordinate 105,960 of NZ_JBEXCR010000007.1, read as the reverse complement.
GCACGGGCTTCACTGAATGGCGGGTAGCGTACGTGGGCACTACGGGACATGCCGGGAAGACAGCGGGAGGACGTGCGGGTGATGGCGGAGACTCGCGCCGACGAGCCCGCGAAGGCCGCGCGCGGCCGCCTGGCGTGGGTCGCGGATCCGTCCCGGTGGAGACGGCACGGGTGGTTCCTGGCGGTCCTCGCCCTCGGCACGGCCCTGCGCGCCCTGGCGATGCTGGGCTACCGGCCGGCCCTGTGGTTCCCCGACTCCTACACCTACATCGTCACCGTCTTCAAACCCCGGCCCGACCTGGTCCGCCCGGCGGGCTACTCGATGTTCCTGAAGCTGCTGGAGCCGTTCCACGGCTTCTGGGCGGTCACGGCCGCGCAGCACCTGCTCGGCCTGGCCACCGGCGTGCTGATCTACCGGGTCGCGAGAAGGGCGCCGCGGTGGGTGGCGACGCTGGCCGCGGTGCCGGTGCTGCTCGACGCGTACCAGATCGAGCTGGAGCACCTGCTCGTCTCGGACACGCTCTTCACGTTCCTGGTCGTGGCGGCGGTGGCGCTGTGCGCGTCGGAGCGGCGGGCGCCGGCGGCGGGCGCGGTCGCCGCCATCGGCCTGCTGCTGGCCGCCGCCACCCTCACCAGGACCGTCGGCCAGCCCCTCATCGTGCTGCTGGCCGGCTGGTACGTGCTGCGCGGACGGGTGCGGCTCGCCGGGCTGCTGCTGGCCACCGCCCTCGTGCCGATCCTCGCGTACGGCGCCTGGTTCTACGCCACGTACCAGCGGGTCGGGCTCGTGGGCGCGAACGGCGTCTTCCTGTACGCCCGGACGATGTCGTTCGCCGACTGCGCCCGCATGGACCCGCCGGCGGACCTGCGCGTCCTGTGCGACCCGCGTCCGCCGGAGCGGCGCCCGCCGTCGCAGGAGTACATCTGGGCGCGCGACTCCCCCCTCGTGCGGCTGCCCGGGATCACGTTCACCAAGGAAACGGACGATCTGGCGGGCAGGTTCGCGATGCTGGCGATCACCAGGCAGCCGCTCGACTACGCCGCCTCGGTGCTGACCGAACTGGGCCGCACGTTCACCTGGGGCCGCCCGGTATATCCGGATCCGGAGATCTATGCCTACTACCAGTTCCCGGTGACCGCGCCGGGCCCACCTGGCCGCTATCCCGCGCAGGTCGGTGCCGATTATGCCAAGCTCTACGAGCGAGGTCCGATCGGCACGGAGATCGCCGAGCCCTACGCCGGCTGGCTGAGGGCCTACCAGAGCATGGTGCGGCTGCCCGGCCCGGTGCTCCTGGGGGTGCTGCTGGTGCCCCCGGCAGTGGCCCTCACGCGCCGGCGCGGGCGTCCCGCGGCCTGGCTGGTGCCCTGGTCGGCGGCCGTGGTGCTGCTGGTCACACCGGCCGCGGCGGCGGAGTTCGACTACCGATACGTGTTGCCGGCCGTCCCCCTGGCCTGTCTGGCTGCGGCTCTGAGCATCAGGCCTGACGTGCGAAGACGGGGTGGAGGCAAGAAAGAGTTTGGCAATGATATTCCACGTAATGTCCAGCTCTGAGTATGCTTTGCCGCGGAAACATCACGCCCGGGTCACGGTCGTTCCCCACGGTCATGGCACCTGGCACGCCGTACGTGACCTCGTCTCGTGGCGCGAGGCGACGAAGCCAGCGCGTCAGGCGCGAGAAGTGAGGCTAGGGGACGTATGACTGACTACAGGAGCGTGCCCGTAGTCACCTCCGGGCAGGACTACCGGGCTGCACCCACCCAGCCCGGCAGCAGGATGGCGCGCAGAGCGGCGGCCGCGGCGCCGCCGCCCCCGCCCGACGACCGGCCGCCGCGCGGCCACCGCGGCGGCGGTGGTGGCGGTGGCCAGAACAAGATGCGCGTGCTGGCCTGGGTCAGCATCGGCGTCACCACGCTCATGGTTGCGGGCGCGCTGACCGGCTACACCGTCTACCGCGACGCCTTCGGCAACATCAAGAAGAAGAGCGTCAACAGCGACATCATCAACCCCCGGCCGGTGGACACCGGCGCCCTCAACGTGCTGCTCGTCGGCTCCGACACCCGCGCGGGCAAGGGCAACGCGAGATACGGCCAGCAGCTCGCCAGGACGGCCGACGCGGGCGGCAAGCGCACCGACACGATCATCCTCATGCACATCTCGCCCAACCGGGACAAGGCGCGGCTGATCAGCTTCCCGCGTGACTCGATGGTGGAGATCCCCAAGTGCAAGAACGAGACCACCAAGCAGGAGATGGCGCCGCGCCGAGACATGATCAACTCGGCGTACAACTCCGGCGGCATCGCCTGCACGATCTCCACGATCGAGACCCTCACCGGCATCCGCGTCAACCACTTCGTCGAGGTCGACTTCAGCGGCTTCAAGAACATCGTGGACGCGCTCGGCGGCATCGAGATCTGCCTGAAGTCCGGCGTCAACGACAAGAACTCCAAGCTGGTCCTGCCGCCGGGCAAGAGCCTGCTCAACGGCGAGAAGGCCCTGGGCTACGTGCGCCTGCGCCACTACGGCGACGGCAGCGACATCCAGCGCATCAGGCGGCAGCAGATCTTCCTGAGCAAGGTCGTCGCCAAGGCCACCAGCAGCGAGCTGCTCACCGACGTCGGCAAGCTCAGGGACTTCATCGCGGCCGCGGCCGGGTCGGTCACCATGGACCCGGAGCTGGCCAACGACACCGAGCAGCTCATCAACATCGCGATGAGCGCCAAGGAGATGACGGCCGGCGGCGTCAAGTTCACGACGATCCCGTGGGGGCCCGACCCCGAGGACAAGAACCGCGTGGTCTGGAAGCAGCCCGACGCCAGCGAGCTGTTCACCTCGATCAAGACCGACACCGAGGTCGCCACGCCGTCGCCGTCCGCGAGCACCGGCACGAGCACCGGCGCCAAGCCCAAGGTCACGCTCAAGCCCGAGCAGGTGAAGGTCCAGGTGCTCAACGGCACCAAGACCGTGGGCAAGGCCCGCGAGGTCGCCGACCAGCTCGCCAAGGAGGGCTTCAACGTCGTCGGCCTGGGCAACTACGAGGCACCCGACGGCAAGAGCCTGCCGAAGACCGAGGTCCACTACGCCAAGGCCGTCGAGTCGGCGCCCGACCACGCCGGCACGCTGGCCGGGGCCGTCGTGCCCAAGCCCGCCCCGGCCGAGGGCAAGGTCGCGGTCACCAACCCGGCGACGTACACGCCGGTGACGCCCCCCAAGAGCACCCCCGCCAAGGGCACGCCGATAATGCAGCTGGTCGTGGGCGAGGACTTCGAGTCGGTCAAGGTGACGAAGCTGCCCGACAGCGTCAACAACAGCACGATCACCGCGTCCGAGCAGAAGAACGCCTGCACCTGACGACGCTCCAAGTTCCCTGTGGAATCGGGCATTCTCGCCTCGCTCGAAGGACAGGAGGCGCGTGAGCGGGATAGTCTGTTGCGGGTCGGCGACGCAGCGCGACCCGGAGCCGAGAGGCCATCCGTTGGTCGTGCTGCCGTCGTGTTCCCCGGCCCCGAGCGAAGCTGAGCGACTCCCCTGTGTCTGACACCAGATTCTCCCTACCGGCCACGCCTCCGCGGAGTTCCGAGGAGGAGACCGGCGGCCCCGCCCAGACGGGAGCCCGCTGGCCGCTGCCGGAGGAGGCGTTCTGGAGCGAGGAGGCCGATCCGCACTGGATGGCGCCGGGAGAGCTGACCCAGCCGCAGCCCGCCGTGCGGGACGGCGAGCCCCCGGCCGAGCCGGCCAAGCCGGGCAAGGCATCCAAACCGTCCAAGCCGTCCAAGCCGGACGAGGGCGCGCCGGACGCCGCCCAGCCGCAGCCGAAGGCGGCGGAGGAGCGCAAGCCCCGGAAGCGGGCGAAGGCCACGGCGGACGACACGGCCCAGCAGCAGCCGGAGCCGAAGCAGGAGCCCCAGCCGCCCAAGCGCAAGCGTGACCCGTATCTCGACAACGTCAAGTTCGTGCTGATCGCGCTGGTGGTCGTCGGCCACTCGCTGGTGCCGACGCTGTCCGCGGACTCCGCCAGGGCCCTGTACATCTTCATCTACACGTTCCACATGCCGCTGTTCGTGCTGATCAGTGGCTATTTGTCCAGAAATTTCTGGAACTCGAACGCCAAGACCAACAAACTGGTCGACACGTTCCTGGTCCCGTACGTGATCGTCGAGGTCGGCTACGCCCTGCTCCGCGTCGCGGTGGGCCAGAAGTGGAGCCTGACGATCATCGACCCGTCGTGGCTCAACTGGTACCTGCTGGCGCTGCTGTTCTGGCGGCTGTCCACGCCGGTGTGGAAGCGGATGAAATATCCGGTGCCGGTGGCGATCGCCGCCTACCTGCTCGCCGGCTTCTCCCAGATCTCCGGCGACTTCAGCATGGACCGCTTCTTCGGCCTCATGCCGTTCTTCGTGATCGGCCTGGTGATGCAGCCCGAGCACTTCGAGCTGCTCAACCGGCGGTGGATCAAGATCCTGGCGGTGCTCACGGTCCTCGGTGCGGCGGCGGTCGCGATCTACGTCGCGCCGATGGCGAAGCTCTCCCCGTTCTACTTCAAGGCCAGCTTCCAGGACCTCCACCTGTCGTGGTACATGGGCCTCGGCCTGCGCGTCGGGCTGCTGGTGTGCTCCCTGGCCCTGTGCTTCGCCGTCCTGGCGCTGGTGCCCCGGGGCGAGACGTGGTTCTCCGACCTCGGCACCCGCACGCTCTACTGCTACCTGCTCCACGGCATCCCCGTCCTGATCGCCAAGGAGATGGGCTGGCTGGAGTTCCCGTGGCTGTACGGGCCGCTCGGCGTGCTCGCGATCGCCTGCAGCGCCTTCGCGCTGGCCATCGTGCTGTGCCTGCCGGAGACCCGCACGGTCTTCAAGTGGGTGCTCGAGCCTCGCCTGACCTGGCTCTATCGCCGCCCCTCACGAAGTTAAGCGACCGTTCTACTCACATTTACGCCTTTGACCTGGTAGGCGCGGAGCATCGACACATGCGCGCATGTGTCGCCACGACCGTCCATCATCCCGAGGACGCCCGGATCATGCACCGGCAGATCAGGGCGCTGCTCGACGCGGGCCACGAGGTCACGTACGTCGCGCCGTTCACGTACTTCAACGTGACCCCCGCCATGGGGATCACCGCGATCGACGTGGCGCGGCACGCGACGTTCGGCAGGGCGCGCGCGGCGCTGAGACGCGGCGTGAGGGACGCGGACCTGTTGATCGTGCACGAGCACCGGCTGCTGCGCGCGCTTCCCTACAGGCGTCCTCCGGTCGTCTGGGACATACGCGAAGAGGTCTCCCCCAGGCGGCTCGCCCGCGCGGGGAGACGCCACCGCGTGATCTCGCCCGCGGTGGTTCCCGAGGCGACCCTGGTGTCGCCCAGCCCGCCTCCTCCCGGCGACACCAGGGTCGTGCACATCGGCCGCCTCTCGTCCGAGCGCGGCGTGTCGGAGCTGATCGGGCTGGCCGAGCGGCTGGTCCCGCACGGCGTCCGGCTCGACCTCATCGGCGCTGCGGCCCGGGACGTGCGCCCGCTCCTGCGTGACGCGCAGCGGGTCGGGCTGCTCGACTGGTTCGGGTACGTGCCCAACCGGCACGCGCTGCGCATGGCCGAGGGCGCGCTGGCCGGTCTCTCGCTGGCCGACGACACGGTGCGGACGGTGCCGACGAAGATCATGGACTACATGGGGCGCGGGCTGCCCGTCATCACGACGCCCCAGGGCTCCGCGCTGGTCGAGCGGACCGGGTGCGGGCTCGTGGTGCCGCTGGACGTGGACGCCGTGCTGAACGCCGTACTGGACCTGAAGGAGGACCCGGTGCGGCGGGTCCGGCTGGGCGCCCTGGGGCACGCGGAGGCGCGCCTGCACCACCACTGGCCCGACCACGCGGCGGCCTTCGTCAACCGCGCCGAGTCCTGGGCCGGCCTCCCCACCCACGCCCTCGCCGTCTAGCCCCCGGCCCCCGCACCGGACGCACGGCCCCGGCGGCGGTGGGCGCGGCACGACGGAAGGACATCCGGGGCGGGAATGGCGGCACGACCGAGTGGTTGATGTACTGGGACCATGGCATCGCATCTGATCCAGGGCCGGACGGTGGTCATGCCGGTGCGGGTGCGGGACGCGGAGGTGTGCAGCGCCTTCTACGCGGTGCGCGCCGACGCCGCCAGGGCGGTGATCGCGTACTCCGGACTCGACGTGGCCGAAATCCTGCCGGGCAAGGCCGTCTGCATGCTGCTGTTCGTGGACTACCGCGACGGCGACCTCGATCCCTACCACGAGTTCGGCATGGCGTTCCTGGTGCGTCCCCCGGGCGTGTCCGGGGCCGGAGGGCTGTGGGACCTGCGCCAGGCCGGGGTGTTCGTGCACTGGCTGCCGGTGGACCAGCCGTTCACGCTGGAGGCCGGGCGCACGCTGTGGGGTTTCCCGAAGGAACTGGCGGACATCGAGCTGCGGCTCGGCACGCCGTACAAACGGTGCGTCCTGCGCAAGGACGGCAGGCTCGTGCTGGACATCCTGATCAAACCGGGGGCGCCCGCGCCGGGCGCGACGGTGATGGCGCCGCTCGACGCCTACACGCACCGGGACGGGATCACGCGGCGCGTGCCCTGGTCCGTACGCGCCCGCGGCGCCCGGATCCGCCCCGGCGGCGCGCTGATCCGCCTGGGCAACCATCCCATCGCCAAGGAGCTGAGCGAGTTGGGGCTGCCCAAGCGGGCGATGTTCACCAGCACGATCTCGCGGGCCGCGATGTCCTTCGGCGAGGCCGTCGAGGTCTGAGCGCCCGCGCGGGTCAGACGATCGGCGGGCGGCCCAGCTTGACCATGCGCCACGCCGTACGCCAGGCCATGGGCCGCCGCTCCCCGGCCGGGGTGCGCAGCCCCTCGAAGAACCCGCTGAACCACGCCTTGAGCGCCGGCCCGGCGCTGCGCTCCCGCAGGAGCGTGAGCACGACCCAGTTGGTGAGGTAGAGGAACGCCAGCGGCCACGGCAGGTTGCGCCGCGCCAGCCAGACCCGGTTGCGCGCGTTGAGCCGGTAGAACTCCGTGTGCCGCGTCGGCGGGACCTGCGGGTGGTACATCACCGTCTCGGCGTCGTACTCGATCCGGTAGCCCTCGCCCAGCAGCCGCCAGGCCAGGTCGGTCTCCTCGTGGGCGTAGAAGAACCGCTCGGGCAGCCCGCCCACCTGGAGGAAGGCCGAGCGCCTGATGGCCGAGGCGCCGCCGAGGAACGTCGTGACCGGCGAGGAGCGCTGCGGGTCGCCGGCGCGCAGCCGGGGCACGTGTCGCCGCTGGCCGATGCCGCCGTCGGGGTCCATGACGCGGAAGGAGATCACCGCGAGGTCCGGCTCGGTGGCGAACCGGTCGCGTACGTGCGCCACGACCTTCTGGTTGGCATACCAGCCGTCGTCGTCGAGGAACAGCACGACATCTCCCGAGCACTCCTCCACGCCGCGGTTACGGCCTGCGGGGATGCCGGTGTTCTGGTCGAGCCGGATCGCTTTCACGACCGCGGCCGACCCTTCGGGTGGCGTCGCCGACAATTCGGGCACATCTGCGCCGTTGCCGACGATCACCACCTCGACGTCGCCGTCGACCTGGTTGAGCGCGGACTCGACCGCCCGGTTCAGCTCCGCGACCCGGTTTCCCATGGTGAGGATGACGCACGAGATCTTCAACGAATCACTGTCCTGACGCGTTGAGAACACGGGCGGAGCATTCTTTCATGATCACCGAGTCTGCTGGTCTGCATGTTTTGGAAAGGCTGGGGCTAAGCGTATCGGAACCGAGGATGAACCCCCACCGAACGGCGGACGTCCGATCAATACGACGGACGGGGAGCTTCTCCGGTTCCGACATCAGATCACGCCAGTCTCTTCGAGGCGATGATGCTTACCAAATGCAGGACAACCTGTAGGCAGGCCGCTACGAAACACGCCACGATCAGGACCCGCGAGGCCGTCAGGTCACCGAGGAGCAGATCGACGACGGCGGCCGCCAGCGCGAGCAGCGACAGCTCGATCGGCTGCACGATCCGGTGGAACTTCGTCGCCGAGAGCACCCGCCGGCCCAGGCCCAGCAGCCCGGAGCGGAACTGCACCGCGGCCGCCTCCGTCGCCGCAGCCAGGCCGCCCTTGGCCCGCGCCACCTCCACCAGGTCCGTCTCGGCCTTGATGAGGATCGCGCCGAGCGCGGCGGCGAAGCCCAGCACGGTGTACCAGTCGGGCAGCACGGCCGACGCCCGCCAGCCCAGCCCGGCCAGCACCGCGGCCTCGCAGAAGTAGGCCCCCACCCGGTCGAGGTAGACCCCGACCGGCGAGGTCTTGCCCGTCCAGCGGGCCAGCTCACCGTCGGAGCAGTCGAGCAGCAGGTAGACCTGCACCAGCAGGGCAGCGGCCACGGCGGCCCACAGGCCCGGCAGGGCGAGCACGACCCCCGCCAGGACCCCGGCCACCGTCATCACCCAGGTCAGCTGGTTGGGCGTGACAGACGTCCTGGCGAACAGCCACGTGACGTAGATGGACAACTGGCGCATGTAGAGCACGCCGGCCCAGTGTTCGCCGTTCCTGCGCTCGAGGTGGCCGGCGGGCTGGGCGACCCGCCGGATCTCAGCTACCGAAGGCCCGGACATAGTCCCCCACCCGATCGTGGATCTCGGAGTCCTGCATGCGCAGGTGCTCCAGGATCGTGTAGCGGCCGGGACGGGTGGCCGGCGCCAGGGCGACGGCCTCGGCGAACTGCCGGCCGGTCAGCCCGATGTCGGCGGGCACGACGGGCAGCTTGTGCCGGCGCAGGCAGTCGACCACCTGCGTGACCCTGGCCTCGTCCTCCCTCAGGAAGAAGCAGAAGGCGGCACCGATCCCGGCGAGCTCGCCGTGGTTGGAGGTGCCGGGGAAGAGCTGATCCACGGCATGAAGGATCTCATGATCCCCACCGCTCGCGGGCCGGGACGACCCCGCGATCACCATGGACATGCCCGACAGGATGAGGGACTCGGCCAGCACGGTCAGGAACGCGTCGGACTCGATGGAGTCGCCGCGGCCGATGAGCGCCTCGGCGGCCGTGCGGGCCATCGAACAGGCCAGCCCGTCGATGGGCTCGCCGCGCTCGACGTTGCCGAGCTGCCAGTCCTCGATGGCCGACAGGTTGCTCACCACGTCGCCCACACCCGCCCTGACCAGCGACTCCGGCGCGTTGTGCACGAAGTCGAGGTCGACCAGGATGGCCAGCGGCATCGGCACCCCGAACGTGCCCTTGCCGCCCTCGTAGACCAGGGAGGCCGTGGGCGAGCAGATGCCGTCGTGGGAGAGGTTGGTGGCCACCGCGACCATCGGGATGCCGGCGAGCGAGGCGGCGTACTTGGTGGCGTCGATGGTCTTGCCGCCGCCGACGCCCACCACCACCTCGTAGGCGCCCTTGCGCAGGTCGGCGCCGAGGGAGACGGCCGCGTCGACCGAGCCGTCGGCGACCCTGAACACCTCGGCCTCGTCGAGCTGGGGTGTGATCAAGCTTTCGATGTGGTCGCCCTGCCCTCGGCCGACGGCCACCGCGACCCTGCCGGAGGTGGCCACGCGGCTGTCGGCCAGCAGGGCGCCGAGCTCCGCCACCGCGCCCCGCCTGACCTGCATGGTCAGCGGCGCCGGCAGCATCCTCGCTAGAAGCGGCATGCGCGCCCCCTCAGTAGCGGACGGCTATGGTACGAGCCTTCGCCAGGTCGTCGTGGTTGTCCACCTCGACCCAGTCGACCTCGCCGATGGGCGCGGCGTGGATGACCTCGCCGCGCTCGACCATCTCCTGGTAGCCGTCCTCGTAGTAGAGCTGCGGGTCGCGCTCGAAGGTGGTCTTGAGCGCGTCGGCCAGCAGGTCGGCCGCGCCGGGCCGGATGAGGGTGGCGCCGATGTACTCGCCGTACGCCTCGGCCGGGTCCATCAGCTTGGTGATGCGCCGCAGCGAGCCCTCAGGGGAGAGCGTGACCTTCATCTCCTCGTCGGCGAGCTTCTTGACGTCGTCGACGGCCAGCAGGATGTCGCTCGTCTCAGGAGCGGCCAGCAGCGTCTTCTCGACCGAGACCGGGTGCACGGTGTCGCCGTTGACCAGCAGCACGCCCTGGGAGAAGTAGTCGCGGGCGCACCAGAGGGAGTAGGCGTTGTTCCACTCCTCGGCCTTGTCGTTGTGGACGAGGGTGAGCTTGACGCCGTGCCGTTGCTCCAGGGCCTCCTTGCGGTCGTGGACGGCCTGCGCCGCGTAGCCGACGACGACCACGACCTCCCGCAGGTCCACCTCGGCGAGGTTGCGCAGCGAGATGTCCATGATCGTGGTTTCGCCGTCGACCGGCACGAGCGCCTTCGGCAGCGTGTCGGTGTACGGCCGCAGACGTCGTCCGGCTCCAGCGGCCAGAACCATTCCCAGCAACGTGCACTCCTCAGTCGAGCATGTCTTCGTGAGCCCAAAGAGTATTCGTCTTTGGGCCCTGCGCGGGTAATCCGGCGTTAGTCTTGCGTTCCCATATCGGCTGCTTCCACCCCGGAGCGAGGCGCGGCGAGCCAGCACGTGAGGCTCTCCCACCCGAAGAACGCCCACAGGTAGAGCGCGAGCAGCAGATAGCCGCCGGTCAGCCAGCCCGTGAGGGCGACCAGCGAGACCACCATCATCCGGCCGTCCCAGCCGAGGCCGAACGTGGACAGCCACGCCGGCGCGTAAACGCGCTGCCGCAGCCGGTAAACAAGATCATAGTGGTGGAACGCCAGCGCGCCGAGCAGCAGGAAGATCAGCACCGGGTGCACCTGGTGCGCGAACCCGCACGCCGCGACGAAGCTGTACTCGATGAGCCGCAGGATCGGCGGGACGAGCCAGTCGAACCTGCCGTCGTGCGCGTGCGTGCTGCCCGGCCCGGCCAGCAGCAGCGTCACGGCGGGCGCGAACACCGCGAGCCCGTCCGTGCCCGCCACGCCGAGCACCAGCAGCACGCCCGTGACGAACGTGCCCGCGATCACCGGCGGCAGGGGCGGGAGCTGCCCCGCCACGAGCAGACCCATCACGCGCGAGAGCGGGCCGTCGTCGCGGTAGGCCACGACCGTGCTGCGGGGAACGGGAGTCATGTGGATGGAAATCACCGTGCCGACCTCACGATCCGTCCGGCGAGCTGATAGATGGCCGCCACGCCGCCCCAGCAGAGCAGGGACAGGAACGTCACCCTGGCGTTCCAGCCCGCGGCGGTGATGGCGATCAACGCGGTGCGCTCCCCGATGGGCAGCACGACGATCTTCTTGATCCAGCGGGCGATCGCGTCGCGCTCCAGGCGCTGGGCGAGCCCGAGCACGCCCCGGGGCCGGGTGCCGTCCGCCGACTCCAGGAGGGAGCGCGCCGGGCGCCCCCACTGCGCGCCGACGCGGGCGGCGTCGGTGAGAGCCCCCGCGTACGTCTGGTCGATGGCGTGCCGGACGACCTGCAGGACCATGGCGGCCACGGCCAGGTGCCAGACGTCGCCGGCGAAGCCCAGGGCCAGGCCGACGTAGACGGCGTACTCCTTCAGCCGGTCGGCCATGCCGTCGGCCCACGCCCCCAGCGGCGAGAACGTGCGCGTGTAGCGGGCCAGCTGCCCGTCGAGGCAGTCGAGCGCGAAGGACAGGCAGAACAGCAGCGCCCCCGCCAGCCGCCCGCCCTGGGTGCTCGCCGAGAACCACACGGCCGCCAGCGCGGCCAGCCCGATCGAGGCGCCGGTGACGGTGTTGGGGGCGAGCCTGAGCCGGACCGCCGGTTTGATCAGGTGGCGCGTCCAGGTGGAGACGAAGAAGGTGGCGAAGAAGCCGTCGTCCGCCTTGATGGACAGGTCGAGCCGGACCTTGGCCTCGTCCACCTCGGCCAGCCTGGTGACGGCGGTGTCGGCGGCGTGCTGGCCGGTCACCCGGTCGGCGTGCAGCGGCCCGATCCCGGCCGCCCGCACCGAGACCCCGGATCTGACCAGCCCGACCAGCAGCAGGTCGACGGCCTCGACGGGGGTGACCGGGCCCAGCTTGCCGGTGTCGGCCAGCTCGGCCAGCTCCTCCGCGATGTCCGCCAGCGCGCCCAGGTCGGCCTCGCCCGCCTTCAGCACACCCCTGAAGGTGGCGTTGGCCTCGGGGACCACGTGGAACGAGCTGCCGGCGGCGACGATCTTGCCGCCTTCGACGCGTACGGGCGGCCGCATGGGCGCCGCGGCGGCCTCGTAGGAGACCAGGGCCCCGCTGCCGCGCGCGGGGTGGTCGAGCAGCAGCGCCAGCGCCTCGGTGTGGGCCACCAGATCGGCGGGCAGCACGGCTACCGCGCCCGACGAGATCCGGGCGATCTTGGCGACGCCTCTGAGGTCGGCTCCGAGCCCGCCGCCCGGACTCACCACCTGGATCTCGCGCACGGGCAACGTGGCGAGCTGGTCGGTGACGCGGTCGAGCAAGGTGCCGTCGGAGCTGGGGAGCTTGCATGCCGGGGTCGTGGCGAGAAGGACCACCGAGGTGGCCGTGGTCTCGCGGGTCAGTGAATCGGGCAAAGCGCAGGTCTCCTCCCGGTCGCGCGGGAGCCGCGTGGCTTGGGGGTGCGTAGGCACAGCGTAGCGACAGGTCAAGGCGTAATCACGGAACAGGACCGTTACGCTGCCGATATGGATTCACGGTTGCGGTCGGTCGGGGTGCTGCTCGCGGGTGGCGTGGGGCAGCGGATCGGGATGAACACCCCCAAGCAGCTCATCGAGGTCGCCGGAAAGACGATCATCGAGCACTCGCTGGCGGTGTTCCAGAACGCGCCGGAGATCGACGAGATCGTGGTGCTGATGACCCCCGGTTACACCGACCAGGTCCGCGAGATCGTGGACAAGGGCGGCTACGACAAGGTCAGCAAGGTCGTGGAGGGCGGCGCGAGCCGCACCGAGAGCACGTGGCTGGCCCTGCAGGCGCTGGGCACCGAGGAGTGCGACGTGCTGCTGCACGACGCCGTACGCCCGCTCGTGGAGCCCCGCATCATCACCGAGTGCGTCAAGGCGCTGGAGACCCATTCGGCCGTCGACGTGGCGATCCCGAGCTCTGACACGGTCTTCGTGGCCGTGCCGGGCCCCGGCGGCGAGGTGATCGGCGAGGTGCTCGACAGGTCGGTGCTGCGGCGCAGCCAGACGCCGCAGTGCTTCCGGCTCTCGGTGATCCGCGAGGCGTACGAGCGGGCTCTGGCCGACCCCGGGTTCGCCGGCCGCCCGGCCACCGACGACTGCGGCGTGGTGCTGCGCTATCTGCCCGACGTGCCGATCCATCTCGTGCCGGGCAGCGAGCACAACATCAAGGTCACCCACCCCACCGATCTGCGGATCGCCGAGCTGCTCTTCCAGCTCGCCGCAACCCCGGTGATCTCCGACTTGCCCAGATAGGTCACAGACGTTTGACCTGAGAGTTGTTACTGTGCGATTACATGAGGAGACTCATCGTGATCGCCGCCCTGCTCAGCTGCTACCCCGTGCTGCTGTGGTCGGCTCTCTGGCCCGCGCCGGCGGTGTTCGGGGCGGTCGCCGTGCTCTCCTACGCGGTGGAGTACGCGGCCTCACGCGCCGCCAGACCGCTGCCCGAGCTGCTCGGCAGGGTGCACCTCGGGGTCACGCTGCGCTTCGCCGCCAGGGAGACCATGGCGCTGCTGCTGGTGGCGCGGATGGCGGGGGTGGACTCGCCGTGGTTCGTGGCGCTGGCGTCGGGGATCTTCGCGATCCACGTGGTGCGGGCCGGGCACACGGCGCTGGCGCTGCGCCTCAAGGGGACGCTCAGCCGCATGCCGGTGACCACCCGCAACCTCGACGTCTCGGCGCTGCGCATCCCGAAGCTGCCGCCCGTGTTCCTGCGTGACAGCCGCAGCATGCGCTTCCTCTACCTGGACGCGCTGCCGGTGGCCGGCGCGGCCGTCGGCGCCGTGCCCGCCGCGGTGGGCGCCGGTCTGGCGGTCCTGCTGGGCGTCGCCGGGGCGCTCGCGCTCATCCCGTACGTGCGCCGCGCCACGCCGCTCACCGACAAGGCCAGGGTGCTGGCGGTCGTGGGCGAGCAGGTCGAGAAGTACCGGCCCGAGGTCATCCTGTACTTCTCCGGCGCCACCGCGGCCGCCTACCAGGCCAGGATGTGGCTGCCCACGCTGGAGCGCATCGGCCGGCGCGCCATCGTCGTGCTGCGCGAGCGCGGCATGGCCAACCACCTCGACTCGACCACGCTGCCGATGTTGTGCATCCCGTCGTCGGCCGACCTGATGAGCTTCCGCGCCCTGTCCGGCGCCAAGCTCTGCCTGTACGTCTCCAACGTCGGCAGGAACGTCCACATGCTGCGCATCCCGACCCTGCGCAGCGCGTTCCTCAACCACGGCGACAGCGACAAGGAGGCGTCGTTCAACCCGTTCTCCCGGGTGTACGACGAGGTGTGGGTGGCCGGTCCGGCCGGCCGCGACCGCTACCGCCGGGCCAGGGTGGGCGTCAGGGACGAGAACATCCACGAGGTCGGCCGGCCGCAGCTCGAAGGCATCTCGACGGAGGGGCCGGGGCTGCCGTACCGCACCGTCCTGTACGCCCCCACCTGGGAGGGCTGGAACGACGACCTGTTCCACACCTCGCTGATCACCATGGGCCCGCGCATCGTGCGGGCGCTGCTCGACCACCGGCCGCGGTTGCGCGTGATCTACAAGCCGCACCCGCTGACCGGCCACCGCGACCGCACCGCCACCCGCGCGCACCGGAAGATCGTGGCCATGATCGAGGCGGCCGAGCTGGCCAAGTCGAAGGCCCGGCACCCGTCGCAGGCGACCGGGGAGACGCCGCGGATCGAGCATCAGATCGTCACCGGCCCCGAGCCGCACCTCTACGAGTGCTTCAACCAGTGCGACCTGCTGATCAGCGACATCTCAAGCGTCGTGGCCGACTTCCTGGCCAGCGAGAAGCCGTACGCGGTGACGAACGTCTCGGGCCTGCCCGAGCGCGCCTTCCACGAGCGCTATCCGAGCGCCGAGGCGGGCGTGCTGATCGGGCGTGACCTGGCCGGGCTCGCGGAGTTCCTCGACGGGGAGGACACGCTGGCCCGGGCCAGGATCAAGCTGAGGAGTCACTTGTTCGGGGCGGAGTATCCGGACGCGCTGACCCGCTTCGACGCCGCCGTCGAGCGGGTCTTCGCCGAGTCATGACCCGGGCGGCCTGGCCAGCTTCTTCGGGCTGGTGAGGAAGCCCCAGCCCCAGGAGCAGTGCATGGTGGCGTACACGAGCGGCAGCCGCAGCAGCGCCGCCGCGGGCAGCCCGCCGCCCGTCAGCACGGAGCCCGCCGCGATGGCGACCGCGTAGCCGCCGGGGACGATGAGCGTCCACGGCAGGAACGGCGAGAGGACCAGCCCCAGCACCATGGCCAGCACCGCGGCGGGCGGCGCCAGATAGCGCAGGTTGATCGTGCCCTCGTGGGTGCGCGCGACCACGCGCCGCCACCTGCCGTAGTGGAAGTACTGCTTGCCCAGGGCCTTGACGTTGGGGCGGGGGCGGTAGGAGACCCGCATGCGCGGCTGGAACCAGACCAGGCCGCCGCTCTCGCGGATGCGGTGGTTCATCTCCCAGTCCTGTGCCCGCTGGAAGTGCTCGTCGTAGCCGCCCACCCGGTCGAGCGCCGAGCGGCGGAAGACGCCCAGGTAGACGGTGTCGGCGGGGCCCGCGGTGCCGCCCACGTGGAAGGCGGCGGCGCCTACGCCGATCTTGGACGTCATGGCGCAGGCGACGGCCTGTTCGAAGGGCGTGACGCCCTCGGCCGCCATGATGCCGCCCACGTTGTCGGCGCCGGTCTCGGCCAGCGTCTCGACGGCTACGCGCAGGTAGTCGGGGGGCAGCATGGCGTGCCCGTCGACCCGGGCGATGATGCCGTTGCGCGAGGCGGCGATGGCGGCGTTGAGCGCGTTGGGGGTGCGGCCCGTCGGATTGGGCACGACCGTCACCCGCGGGTCGGCCGCCGCTATGGCGTCGGCGACCTCCTGGGTGCGGTCCTGGGACGGACCCACGGCGAGAACGACTTCGATCTCACCTGGATAGCTCTGGGCGAGGACCTGGTCGACGGCCTCGCGAAGGTGCCGCTCCTCGTTGAGGACCGGCATGATGACGGAGATGGGGGGCCAGGCGCGCGTCTCCGCGGGGGCCTGCGGCGAGTCGGGGAACTGCTTCATGGCGGGGCTCACGCTACTGTACGAGCAGGGGAGGAGAGCAATCGAAAGCCTGATCCTCCGGGTGACAAAAGGGGGACGGGATGCGCGACCCGGGCGAGGAGGACGGCGGTGTGCTCGTGGGCGGCGACGCCTACGGCGGCGTCAAGCTCACGCCGACGCGCCCCCGCAAACCGCTCAGGAGCGCCAAGGCCCGCCGTCGCAACGTGTTCGTCGCCGGATTCCTGTCCACCGGGGTCCTGGTCGCCACAGGCGTGGTGTGGGCGACCCCCCGGCAGATCGGCACCGTCGACGCCGGGGTGACCGTGCCCGCCGCCCGCGGCGCCGAGAACATCCTGCTGGTCGGCGTCGACAAGCGCGACGACCTCACCCGCCAGCAGCAGAACCGGCTCAAGCTGGGCCGCGAGGCCGGCCAGCGCACCGACACCATGATGGTCATCCACCTGTCGGAGGACCACCGCCGGGTCACAGTGGTGAGCCTGCCGCGCGACACCTGGACGACGATCCCCGGCAAGGGCGAGCACAAGATCAATTCGGCGTACCAGTTCGGCGGGCCCAGGCTCACCAAGGAGGCCGTCGAGGCCACCACCGGGCTGCAGATCAACCGCTACATCGAGGTGAACATCCTCGGCTTCATCGACGTCGTCGACTCCCTCGGCGGCGTCACCGTCTGCACGCCCGTGCCGATCAACGACCCCAAGACCGGGCTCAACCTGCCCGCGGGCACCCACCAGCTCCAGGGCGTGCAGGCGCTCGGCTACGCCCGCACCCGCGCCACCGCGCGCTCCGACCTCGACCGCATCGACCGGCAGCAGCAGGTCATCTCGGCCCTGCTCAACCGGGCGCTCAGTGCCGACACGCTGGCCAACCCGGCCAAGCTGGCCTCGTTCGTCAACTCCACGCTGAGCACGGTCAAGGTCGATCCCGACGACGGGCTGCTCGGCCTGGCCACCCAGCTGCGGGACGTCTCGCTCGACGACGTGCGCTTCGCCGAGGTGCCCCTGTCCAACGTCAACTTCAAGGCGCCCACGGGCGAGTCGGCGGTCCTGTGGGACAAGCCGGCGGCCCGCGACATGTTCGCGCGGATCAACGCGGACCAGGACCTGACCAAGCCCGTCGCCTCCCCGACGCCCACCCCTTCTGTGAAGCCGTCGGCGATCCCGCCCGGCAGCATCACGGTCAAGGTCAAGAACGGCACGCTCATCACGGGTCTCGGCGCCCGCACCAAGACGGGGCTGGTCGAGTACGGCTTCAAGGTCCCCGGCCAGCCCGGCAACACGACCAAGAAGGACTACAAGAAGACGGTCGTCCGCTACGCCGCCGGCCGCGAGGACGAGGCGAAGATCGTGGCCGCCGCCATCCAGGGGGCCGAGCTCGACAAGGCGGACGTCGAGGGCATCGAGGTGATCGTCGGCAGCGACCAGCCGAAGATCGCGAAGTCCAAGTCGACTTCCATGCCGTCGGCGAAACCCGGTGTTACTCCGACCACCAAAACGGCAATGCAGAATATATGTAAGAAACAGTAATAACGGTCGGCTGTTCGGCAGGTGAAGCCCCCATGGTGGTCAGGTCGTGGCGAGAGGACCCCTGTACGGTGCTGCACGTCGTGGGCGACCTCGACGTGGCAGGCGCGCCCCGGCTGCGGGCCGAGCTCGAACAGGCCATCGCCGCCGCCGACCCGCTCAACCTCGTCGTCGACCTGACCGAGGTCCCGTTCTGCGACTCGGTGGGCCTCGGCGTGCTGGTGGCGACCCTGAACCACGTACGGCGGGTGAAAGGCCGCCTGATCCTGGTGCTCGCCCCCGGCATGATCCGCCACCTGCTGACGATCACCAACCTCGACCGGCACTTCGAGACGCGCGAATCCCTCGGCGAGGCGCGCTCGGCCTTCGGCAGCGCCGCCTGACCCCGGGCGGCACGTCCTGAGTGATCGCTTCCGTGCGAGAACATGGTCATGTCATCACGGGCGCACCTGGAGGCCTGCACGTTGTTCGACCAGTTCCCCGAGCCGGGGCGCTCCCAGCTCGTGGCCGCCTTCGACGAGGGCAGGACCCGGCCCGAGTGGTGCTTCGCGGAGGGGCAGGCCCGCCTGGCGTTCTGGGCGCCCTTCCCCGGCTCGGAGCCGGTGACCATCTGGCCGTTCGACCCCGGCCCCGACCCGGTCGCCGCCGCCGAGCTGCTGCGCGGCAGCCTGCGCACGATGGGGCTGGGCAAGATGATCCACGACATCTCGCTCAAACCGGGCCTCGACCCCGCGGTCGACCGCGCCGTCGAGCACCAGGCCCTGACCCTCGCGGGGTTCGTCATGGAGGTCGAGCGGCTGGTGCTCGAATGGGTGGCCGGCAACGACCTCCCGGCCGACCCCGGCCGCCTGACGTACCGGCCCGCGTGCCGCATGGACGGCGAGGAGGTCGTCGACCTCCTCGTGCGCATCTCGGAGGGCTCGCTCGACTACGACACGCGGATCGAGGTGGCCACGGCCGGGGCCGAGCACGAGGCCCGATGGATGTACGACGACCTGGTCAACCGCAAGGGCAAGCCCGACTGGTTCGTGATCGGCTACCTGGGCGACTCCCCCGTCGGCCTGGTGGCGCCCGACGACCACTCGATCGCGTACATCGGCGTGGTGCCCGAGCACCGCGGCCGCGGCTACGTCGACGACCTGCTGGCCAAGGGCACCCGCACGCTGGCCGAGGCGGGCGTGCGGCGCATCGTCGCGGCCACGGACGTCGCGAACGTCCCGACTGCCGACGCGTTCCTGCGTGCTGAATACTCGGAGGTCGGCCGGTTGTTCCGCTATTACTGGAGGGCATCGTGAGACTCGGAGTCATGTTCGACCGGGACCTTCCTCCCGAGCAGTTGATCCCCTTCGCCAGGGCGCTCGACGACACGTCCGTGGACGACCTGTGGGTGGTGGAGGACCTGGGCTGGACCGGGGGCGTCTCGTCGGCCGCCACCGCGCTCGCCGTCACGTCCCGGCTGCGGGTCGGCATCGGCATCACGCCCGCTCCCCTGCGCAACCCGATGCTGCTGGCGATGGAGCTGGCCAACCTGGCCAGGGTGCACCCCGGGCGGCTGGCCGCCGGCATCGGGCACGGCGTGGGCGACTGGATGCGCCAGGTGGGCGCCGCCCCGGCGTCGCCGCTGGCGCTCCTGGAGGAGACGATCACGTCCGTACGCGCGCTGCTGCGCGGCGAGACGGTCACCCTGCACGGCAGGTCCGTCCACCTGGACGGGGTGTCCCTCGTGCACCCGCCCGCCTCGCCCCCGCCCGTGCTGGCCGGGGTGAAGGGGCCGCGCTCGCTGGCCCTGTCGGGCCGGGTCTCACAGGGGACGATCATCCCCGAGGGCGTCGGGCCCGCGCAGCTGGCCGGGATCCTCGACCAGATCGGCGGCTCCGCGGATCACGAGCTCGTGGTCTTCTCCTTCCTCAACACCGGCGCCGAGGTCCCGGAGAGCTCGCGTGCCCTGGTGGCGGGGCAGGCCGGGTTCCTCGGGGTCGCGCCCGAGGAGGTGGCGATGGCGTCGGGGTCCCCCGAGGCCGCCGCCGAGCACGTCAAGGAGCTGTGGGCGGCCGGGGCCACGACGGTGGCGGTGCGGCCGTTGGGCACGGACCCGCTGCGGCACGTCACGGCGCTACTGTCGGCTCTGTAGCGTTCGCCGGCCCGCCGTTATGGCCGAAAGGTCGATGGCGGGCCGCCCGAGCTCGGTCGGATGGTCGATGGCGGGCGGGGAGCGCTCGGCCACCATGGCGGCATGAGCATCTCCATGAGGCAAGTCATGGTGTCAGGGGCGACGCTGGCGGCGGCGCTGGCGTTGACCGGGTGCAAGGTGGACCTGGACGCCGAGGAGGTCCGCACCGCGCAGTCGTTCCCGTTCACGGGCGCCGCGCTGAAGATCGACGCCTCCCTGGGCGGCGTGCGTGTCCTCCCGGGCACCGGCGGGCGCGTCGAGGTGGAGCGGTGGGTGCGCGGCAAGGCCGCCGACGACGGCAACGCCACCTGGTCCCTGCGGGACGGCACCCTGCGCCTGAGCGCGAACTGCAGCATGGTCTTCGGCGACTGCGGCGCCCGCTACCACGTCAAGGTCCCGCCCGGCGTGCCGCTGTCGATCGAGGCCGACGACGGCGTCATCCTGAACGGCCTCGCCCAGGACGTGGACGCGGTCAGCCGGGACCGCATCCAGGTCTCTGGCGCCACCGGGAAGCTGCGGCTGCGGAGCGAGGGCCCGATCACGGGCGAGGGGCTGAAGTCGCCGAGCGTCCGGTGCCGGACGGCGGACGGCGCGATCGACGTGTCGTTCACCAGCCCGCCCACCGCCCTCGACCTGCGCTCCAGCGACGGCCGGGTGACCGCCACCGTGCCCAAGGGGACGTACGCGATCACCGCCCGCAGCACGGACGGCACCGAACGCTCGGAGCCCGAGCACGACGCCAAGAGCCCCAACACCATCAAGGCCGTGAGCGGCTCCGGCGATGTCCGCATCCTCCAGGCCGGGTGACCCGGCGCCGCTCACTGCCAGATGGCGGCGTACAACCCGTTCTCGGCGTTCACCTGGACGGGGGCCAGCCCCTTGGCCCTGAGGTCGTCGAAGCGCTTCTGGAAGCTGGCGGAGGTCATGTCGATGTAGTGGGCCCAGGACTTGACTCCGTCCTTGCGCCACACCGCCGTGTACGTCCCGTCGGGCGCCACGGCCACCTTGACCGGCCGGAACCCCTGCTTCTTCTTGGCGTAGAACGCGGCCTCGTGCTGCCGCCTGGACTTCCCGTACGTGTAGTACCAGGCCCCGCCCTTGTTGGCCGTCCACACGCCCACGTACCGCAGGTCGTCCGGGGTGCCGTACACGTCGACCGAGGCCAGCGCGAGGCCCTGGGCGGTGGCCCGCTTGTTGGCGGCGCCGAACTGGGCGGGGGTGAGGTTCGACCTGGCGAAGAACTTCCCGCGCCGCTTCTCGAAGACGGCCGTGAACACCGGCGCGTCACCCGGCCCGGTGGCGGAGACGGAGACCGGCTGCGCCCCCTCCTTCAGCCCCTGGTCGAACCGCTGCTGGTACTCCTCGGCGGACATGCCCTGCCAGATGCCCCAGTTGGCCGGCGACCCGCCCTTGACCCACACGGCCGCGTACCGCTCGCCGTCGGAGACGTTCACCGTGACCGGGTGGAAGCCCTGGTCCCTGAGCTGCTTGACCCGCGCCACGCTCTGCTCGGCGGTGAGGCCGTGGTAGGCGACCCAGGCCGGACGCGCCTGCGCGCCGGCCGCGGGCGCCACCACGGCCATCGGAGCCGTCATTCCGATCAGTAAGGCAGCGATCTTGCTCGTGGTCCGCATGACCCTCCCATGCAGGATTCGTACAGGTTCGTGGGTTTCGGACCGACCATAACAGCCTTAACTGACAACCCGCTGGAGCTCCGGTCAGCCGACCTTCTCGAACGGGGTCGGTGTCTGGCCCGTCCAGCGGAAGAGCTGGGCGTGGCTGGTGTACTTGCTGACCCCGCCCTCCGTGACGGTCCCGGACTTGGACACGTAGTAGCGTCCCCCGCCCAGCGAGATCAGGCCGTACTCGCCGCCGAACTCCCAGCCCCGGACCCCGGAGGCCTCGTGCTGGAGTCCGCCCGGCGCCAGCGCGAGCAGCCGGCCCCGCTCGGCCTGCGGCTGCCCGACGATGTCGCCCTCCCTGGGCCGCTCGCGGCCGTCCACCATGAAGAAGGAGTAGTTGGGGAACTGCGGCTTCTTGCCCTTGTACACGGCCATCATCCAGTTGCCCGTGAAGTCGTCGTACTCGAGGTTCTGCACGCCGTAGGTGGTGTTGCCGGTGTAGGCGAAGTACTTGCCGTCGACCTGCTCGGGGCCGCTCTTGTGCGGGTCGCTCTCGGTGAGCGGCTTCTCGTACTTCTTCCACCGCTCGATGTCGTACTGGAGGAGGACCTGGTGGTCGTTGTCGTCACGGGTGGTGTTGGAGTAGATCCCGTACGCCACGGTCAGCAGCTGCTTGCCGTGCCTCTTCCCGAACTCGGGCCCGAAGGACACGCCGTCGATGCCGCTGCACCCGTACCGGTGATCGGCGGTGTTCCCCACGTTGCCGTCGAACTTGCCGTCGCCGTTCATGTCGGCGGTGTAGTCGGCGACGACCTCCTTGAGGTAGACGGTCTTGACGACGTCACTGGTCTGGGCGTCCATGCCCATGCTGGTGATGCGGTCGACGTCGAAGATCGCGATGTAGAACGACTCCTGCTCCTTGTACTCGAGGGAGCCGTACACCCGGCCGTCCTTGGCGTTGAAGTCCAGATCTCCGAGGTGCCCGGTGAAGCCCGTCACCGAGCCCACGGGGTTGCCCTTGAGGTCGGTCTTCACGAGGACGTTGGTGAAGGAGAAATACATGTACCCCTTGCGCTCGTCTATGGCGATCCCCTGGACGTGCCCCTCGGTCCAGGCGCCGCCGTAGATCTCGTTCGGCAGCTCCCGCGGGCGGTTGTCGGCGGAGGCGGGGGCGGCGAGCAGGCCGAGCGATGCGGTGGCGGCCACGGCGAGCGTCAGGACTTTGCGCATGTTGCGGTACCCGTCTTCAGTTAGGGATCAGACCGAAACCTGACGGTATACCGGACGAATGCCGTTGTCTGACATATGACTGAACTAAGGGTGAAGTCACCTCAAACTACCCATTCAGCCCCCTAAGGGCGATACAGCCGCTCCAGCCCCACCAGAGCCACCCGAGGATCCTTGCCCCACTTGGCTTCACCGAACGACAGGATCCGCCGCGGCTTCCCGGGCTCCTGCGCGGCCGGCGCCACCACGTCAACCTGGGGTGTCGAGAGCGACCAGTTCGACCTCGAAGCCGTCCCGGTCCTCCAGGTAGGCGGCGTAGTGCTGGTCCCCGCCCGCGTAGGGGTGGCGATCGGGGAACATCAGCGTCCAGCCGTTCGCGGGCGCCTGCTCGGCCAGCGCGTCCACCTCGGCGCGGCTGCCCACATGGAAGGCCAGATGGTTCAGCCCGGGGCGGCGGCGGTCGTGCCGGTCTGCGCTGAGCGCGGGCGACTGCTCCAGCACCAGGTACGTGGCCCCCAGCCGCCAGCTGCGACCGTGCTCCCAGTCCTGGTGGAGGGTGTAGCCGAGCGCCTCCAGCAGCCACCGCCAGCTCTCGACGGCCCGCGGCAGGTCGGGCACCCAGATCTCGACGTGATGCAGCAGCCCGGTCGTGGGCTCCCCGCTCATCCCGTAACCCCCTCCGCCCGCGTCACCTCAGAGCTTGGAGACGAAGTACATGTTGCCGCCCGGCTGGAGGATATCGGCCAGGACGGAGGCCTTGACGGTGTGGGTGCCGCCGGTCGGCTTCCACGGGTCGTACACGGTGATGCTGCCCGCCGTCTTGTCGTAACCGTAGGCGATGATGGCGTGGCCGACCTTGGTGCCCTTGATCTTGCCCTTGTTCCAGGGCAGCTGCTCCATCCACACCGCGAGCACCGGCGCCCGGTGCAGGTCCCCGATGTTTCCCGAGACCCGGTTCATGAGCACGAGCGCGTTGCCGTCCGCGTCGGTGGGGATCGTGAACTTGTACCCGCGCGACTTGACGTAGGCGTTGACCACCGGCAGGGCGTTCGAACCCTTGGTGCCGGCGGCGGCCGTGGTCTTCATCTTCTTGGCAAGGGTCGACTGGCTGACCTTGACGCCGAAGGTCGACAGGCTCATCGACGACGAGGCGGGGACGCAGAAGTAGTTGGTCTCCTGCCGCTGGCCCTTGAGGCTGAGCTGGTACTTCAGGGGCGCGAACAGGCCCTTGGGCGACGCGGTGGCGGTCGGGGTCGGGGCGGCGGAGGGCGAGGGGCTGGGGGTCGGAGTGCTGGGGGACGCGTAGGCCGGCGAGGCGGCGGTGAAGGCCAGTACGCCCACGGTCACGGCTGCGGTGAGGGCGGCGCCGGTCCCCGCGCTGCGGTTCTTCACTTGATCACTCCACACGTGCACACAGGGGGATGACAGTAGTCAGGGACCGTAGTTGATATGCCAAGGGTGTGCAAATAGTGGCGCATGGTGACATAGGGACATTTGGTGTGCTGGGCCCCGGATCGGCGCATGTCGCGGAAGTGGCCGGATGCGGACGCCGGTGATCGCCAACCCGGCCGTCACGGCGACCGTCTCATTGATGTCACGTTCCATCACCAGTCAAGTGGAGCCCGCAGTGCTCAAGCGTCTCCTCGCGGCGATCGGCGTCACCGCCGTGGCCCTGCCGTTGGCCGCGACGTCCGCCCAGGCCGCCACCCCGGTCGTTCAGATCGTCAAGGTGTACTACGACTCGCCGGGATCGGACCGGGGCGGCAACGTCTCGCTCAACGGCGAATACGCGGTTCTGCGTAACATGAGCAGGCAGAGCATCCAGCTCGCGAACTGGATCCTGCGCGACAAGACCGGCTACAAGTTCATCTTCCCCAGCTTCACCCTCAAGCCCGGCAAGTCGGTGACCGTGCGCTCGGGCCAGGGGAGCAACACCGCGACCACCCTGTACTGGGGGCGCAAATGGTACGTCTGGAACAACGACGGGGACACGGCTGGCCTCTACCGGGGCGGCGACCTCAAGAAGATCGACGTTTGCGCCTGGGGACGCGGCGGCATCTCCACCACCTGCCAGTAGCGCCACCGCGGCAGCATCTCCACCGCCTGCCAGCAGTGCCGCCTGGGCGGCATCTCCTGCACCTGCCGGTAGTGCCACCTCGGCGGCTGACCCGCCGTGCGAGTTAGCCTGACAAGGTGAGCATCACCGCTGGTAGCTACACGTTCGGCCCCGATTCCGGCCGGATCTTCATCCATACGACCCGTACCGGGCTGGGGGCCAAGGCGGGCCATGATCTCACCATCGAGGTCACCCGCTGGCACGGCGACGCCACGATCGACGCCGCCTCCCCGGCCGGCTCCTCGGTCACCGTCGAGGTCGACGCGGGGTCGCTCGAAGTTCGGACCGGGACCGGCGGCGTCAAGCCCCTCACGGACTCCGACCGCGAGGAGATCGGGCGGATCATCCGGGAGAAGATCCTGCACACCGACCGCCACCCGACGATCACGTTCCGGTCGTCACGGGTCGACGGGACCGCGGAGTCGTTCCACATCGAGGGCGACCTCACCATCGCCGGGACCTCCCGGCTGGTGACGGTCCAGGGTCTGGTCGCCGATGACCGCGTACGGGGCTCGGCGGTCATCGTGCAGTCCCGGTGGGGGATTCGGCCTTATTCGGCGTTGTTCGGCGCGCTCAAGCTGAGCGACGAGGTCGAGGTACGGCTCGACGTCGGGCTCGCGGTGAAGGGTTGAGCGCTAGCCGGGATCGCCTCCCGGGCTCACGCAAGCCGAGGTGCGGCTAGAGACGTCCCTTGGCCCTGCGCTTGATTTCGGCTCTCCGAGGTCCGGTGACAAGGATCATGGGGCCGACCCCATCACAACCAGAACCTCGCACTGGCCTCAGGGTCTCCCCCTTGGCCGAGCTTTCTCTCCGTGGCTCGCGTGCTCAACGAACCGGCGAAGCGGCTTTTGGCTGGGGGTTTGGGGGGCCGCGCCCCCCAATGTCACAGCCCGAGCCCTCTTGGCGCGAAGCGCCCCCATGTGAGGACCACGCTTTTGGGGCGGGGGTTTGGGGGGTCGCACCCCCCAATGTCACAGCCTGAGCTTCCTTGGCGCGAAGCGCCCCCTTGCGAAGGCCATGCGTTTCCCCTCAGGGCTGCTATTTGAGGAGTTGGCGGGCCATGACCATGCGCTGGATCTGGTTGGTGCCCTCGTAGATCTGGGTGATCTTGGCGTCGCGCATCATGCGCTCCACCGGGAAGTCCTTGGTGTAGCCGTAGCCGCCCAGCAACTGCACCGCGTCCGTGGTGATCTCCATGGCGGCGTCCGAGGCGGCGCACTTTGCCGCGCTGGACAGGAAGGTCAGGTCCTTCTGGGGCTCGCCGTTCATGGCGCGCTCCGACTTGGCGGCCGCGTGGTAGGTGAGCTGGCGGGCCGCCTCCAGTTTCATGGCCATGTCGGCGATCATGAACTGCAGACCCTGGAAGTCGGCGATCGGGCGGCCGAACTGGCGGCGCTCCTTGACGTAGCCGATGGCGTAGTCGAGGGCGCCCTGGGCGATGCCCAGGGCCTGGGCGGCGATGGTGACGCGGGTGTGGTCGAGGGTGGCCAGAGCGGTCTTGAAGCCGGTGCCCGCGGCTCCGACCATGCGGCCGGCCGGGATGCGGACGTCCTCCAGGATCACCTGGCGGGTGGGTGAGCCCTTGATGCCGAGCTTCTTCTCCTTCGGACCGAAGGAGACACCGTCATCGGACTTCTCCACGACGAAGGCGGAGATGCCGCGGGCGCCCGCCGACGGGTCCGTCACCGCCATCACCGTGTAGTACTCCGAGACGCCGGCGTTGGTGATCCACATCTTGGTGCCGTTGAGGACGTAGTGGTCGCCGTCCTGGACCGCCCGCGTCCGCATCGAGGCCGCGTCCGAGCCCGCCTCCGGCTCCGACAGGGCGTAGGAGAACATGGCCTCGCCGCTGGCCACCGCCGGCAGGTAGCGGGACTTCAGCTCCTCCGAGGCCGACAGCAGGAGCGGGACCGTGCCCAGCTTGTTGACCGCCGGGATCAGCGAGGACGACGCGCAGGCGCGGGCCACCTCCTCGATCACGATCACCGTGGCCAGCGCGTCCGCCCCGGCGCCCCCGTACTGCTCAGGGATGTGAACGGCGTGGAAGTCGGCCGCGACGAGCGCCTTGTAAACCTCCCAGGAGAACTCCTCGTTCTCGTCGGCCGCCGCGGCCTGCGGGGCGATCTTCTCGTCGGCCAGGGCCCGGACCGTCTCCCTGAGCATGTCGTGCTCTTCGGCGGGGGCGTACAAGGGGAAGCTCATACGTCAGATATTAGGAGGTCCGACCATCTTGTTACCAGTCAGTACCGTTTGCGAACAAGTGCAGGTGGCACGTACGAGGTAGCGAGTCCCGGTAACATGCCTGCGCGATCGAAAGGAGCTCACTCGTGCCATATCGCCTCACGGTGATCGGGACCGGATACCTGGGCATCACCCATGCGGCATGCATGGCTGATCTCGGATTCGACGTCCTGGGCCTGGATATCGACGCCGACAAGGTCCGCCGCCTCAACCAAGGGGAGCTCCCGATCCACGAGCCCGGGCTCGAACCCGTGCTCCGCCGCGGGCTCGAATCCGGCCGCCTTCGTTTCACCACCTCGTACGAGGAAGCCGGCGCCTTCGGCGACGTGCACTTCGTCTGCGTGGGCACCCCGCAGAAGCGCGGCGAGTACGCCGCGGACGTCACGTACATGGACAACGCGATCGAGTCCCTCGCCCCGTTCCTCGACCGCCAGTGCCTGGTCGTGGGCAAGTCCACCGTGCCCGTCGGCACCGCCGAGCGGCTCGCGGACAAGCTCGCCCGTCTCGCGCCCGCCGGAGGGCAGGCCGAGCTGGCCTGGAACCCCGAGTTCCTGCGGGAGGGGTTCGCGGTCGAGGACACCTTGCACCCGGATCGCATCGTGCTCGGCGTTCGCACCGAGCGAGCGGAGAAGGTGCTGCGTGAGGTTTACGAGCCGCTGGGCGAGGTTCCGTTCGTGGTGACCGATTTCGCCACGTCCGAGCTGGTCAAGACCGCCGCCAACGCGTTCCTGGCCACCAAGATCTCGTTCATCAACGCGATGGCCGAGGTCTGCGAGGCCGCGCACGCCGACGTCAAGCAGCTGTCCGAGGCGCTGTCGTACGACGACCGGATCGGCGGACGGTACCTGAACGCGGGCCTCGGGTTCGGCGGCGGCTGCCTGCCCAAGGACATCAGGGCGTTCATGGCGCGGGCCGGCGAGCTGGGAGCGGACCAGGCGCTGACGTTCCTGCGCGAGGTGGACGCCATCAACCTGCGGCGGCGCGCCCGCATGGTCGATCTGGCCAGGGAGCTGGCCGGAGGCTCGTTCCACGGCTGCACGGTGGGCGTGCTGGGCGCCGCGTTCAAGCCCAACTCGGACGACATCCGCGACTCCCCCGCGCTGGACGTCGCCGTGACCATCGGCCACCAGGGCGGACAGGTCACCGTGTACGACCCGATCGCGCTCGTCAACGCCCGTAAAGCCCACCCCGAGCTGAACTACGGCGAATCAGCCCTCGACGCGGTACGCGGAGCGCACGTGGTGCTGCTGCTCACGGAGTGGCAGGAGTTCGTGGAGCTCGATCCCGAGGAGCTGGGGGCCGTGGTGGCGACCCGGCGCATCGTGGACGGGCGTAATGCCCTCAACGCCGAGACGTGGCGGTCCGCCGGATGGCACTACCGCGCCCTCGGCCGCCCCTAGCCCCTAGCTAGCCTCAAGCTCCTAGCCCCACCCACCTGCGTTCGACCAGTCAGCTGGATCCCCCGAATCCCGCAGCCTCGGCACCCCCCGTCACAACCCGAGGTCCGCGGCCTCCGCACGAAGCTTCTCGCCCTTGGCGTACGCCTGCTCCTTCAGCCGCGCCTGAAACTCCTCCATCCGCTCCCTCAACCCGGGATCCGACGCGGCGAGGATGCGTACGGCCAGCAGCCCCGCGTTACGGGCCCCGCCGACCGCCACCGTGGCCACCGGCACCCCGGCGGGCATCTGGACGATCGACAGCAGCGAGTCCATCCCGTCGAGGTACTTCAGCGGCACCGGCACCCCGATCACCGGCAGCGGCGTGACGGAGGCCAGCATGCCGGGCAGGTGCGCCGCTCCCCCGGCCCCGGCGATGATCACCTGGAGGCCCCGGGAGGCGGCCTGGCGGCCGTACTCGATCATCTCGGTCGGCATGCGGTGCGCGGAGACCACATCCGCCTCGAAAGGCACGCCGAACTCGGCGACCGCCTCCGCGGCGGCCTTCATGACCGGCCAGTCGGAGTCGCTCCCCATGACGATCCCGATGCTCACGATGCCGCCTTCGTCGGCATCGTGAGCATCGAGATGCTGCTGTGTCCCATTGTTCGTTCGCTTCGCTCTCTCACGTGTACTCCCCGGTGGTGAGGTAGACGGCGGCGTGGCGGGCGCGGGCGCGGACCTCGTCGAGGTTGGAGCCGAGGGCCGTCACGTGGCCGATCTTGCGGCCTGGGCGCACCTCCTTGCCGTAGAAGTGCAGCTTGATGCCCGGATCGTGGGCCAGCACGTGCTCGTAGCGCTTGAACAGGTCGGGCTCCTCGCCCCCGAGCAGGTTGGCCATGACGACGACCTGGGCGGTCATCTTGGGCGAGCCGAGCGGCAGGTCCAGCACCGCCCGCAGATGCTGCTCGAACTGCGACGTCGTCGAGCCCTCGATGGTCCAGTGGCCGCTGTTGTGGGGGCGCATGGCCAGCTCGTTGACCACGAGTCCGTTCGGCGTGTCGAAGAGCTCGACCGCGAGCAGCCCGGTCACGCCGAGCTCGTCGGCGATCTTCAGGCCGATGCGCTGCGCCTGCGCGGACTGTTCGGGGTCCAGCCCGGGGGCGGGCGCGATGACCTCCACGCAGATGCCGTCCTGCTGCACGGTCTCCACGACCGGGTAGCTGACGCCCTGCCCGTGCGGCGAGCGGGCGACCAGCACCGCGAGCTCCCGCTCGAACGGCACGAACGCCTCCGCCAGCAGCTCGACCCCGGTCGCGAACGCCTCGGCGACCTCCTCGGCCGACCGGCACACCCACACGCCCCGGCCGTCGTAGCCGCCGCGCACCGACTTCAGGACCATCGGCCAGCCGTGCTGCTCCGCGAAGCGCGTGGCCTCTTCGGCCGACGACACGCGTGCCCACGCCGGGCACGGCACCCCGATCGCGGTCAGCCGCTCGCGCATGACGGCCTTGTCCTGGGCGTGCACGAGGGCGTCGGCCCCGGGGTGGACGGCGTGGCCGGCCTCGGTCAGGGCCCGGATGTGCTCGGTGGGCACGTGTTCGTGGTCGAACGTGATCGCGTCGCAGCCCTTGGCGAACTCGCGCAGATCATCAAGATCGCGATAGTCTCCGAGGCGCGTGTCGACGATCACGCGTGCGGCGCTCTCCTCCGGCGTGTTGGCCAGCACCCGCAGCTCGACCCCGAGCGCGATGGCGGGTGGCTGCGACATCCTGGCCAGCTGGCCTGCGCCGACGATGCCGACGACCGGCCCGATGGGGCTGTAGGAACTCACGCCAGGTGAGCTTACCGGGACGGACCGACTTTCCCGGACCGCCCCGGGCTGGGCGGCCGTTCCGGGTCACCTTCGCAGGCACGACCGCCCAGCGTTCCGCTCCGCCCGCGTATGCCGGGTCGCGGGCGATGTGCATGGCAGCGTAATGCCCAGCTGTCTTAAATGTCGGGCATAGGACGATATTTCTAAGTGGTAAGTTCACCAGCCTGACGTCGCCCCTACATGGCGGCCGGTACGCTGAGTTGGGTCAGGCTCGACGA
This sequence comes from Nonomuraea sp. NPDC005650, assembly GCF_040605375.1. Classification (NCBI taxonomy): domain Bacteria; kingdom Bacillati; phylum Actinomycetota; class Actinomycetes; order Streptosporangiales; family Streptosporangiaceae; genus Nonomuraea; species Nonomuraea sp. NPDC005650. Next base: position 75,445 of record NZ_JBEXCR010000007.1, on the reverse strand, counting down.
AGGAAGGGACCGAGCGGAGACGTGGACTTCGTAAAACGCCTCTACGAGCGGTTCTCCTCCCTTGTGCACGAGCTGGCCAAGTTCGGCAGCATCGGGGCCGTCGCCTTCCTGATCGACTTCGGCCTCCTCAACCTCTGCAACGTGGTCCTGGGCTTCGGCCCGCTGACCTCCAAGGTCGTGGCGACGACGATCTCCACGACCTTCGCCTACATCGGCAACCGCTTCTGGACCTTCCGGGACCGCGACCAGAGCGGGCTGGGGCGCGAATACTTCCTGTTCTTCCTGCTCAACGGCATCGCGCTGCTGTTCGGCATGCTGACGATCGGCTTCACCACCTACACGCTCGACCGGCACGACGCGCTCAGCATCAACATCGCCAACATCGTGGGCGTCGGGCTGGGCACGCTGTTCCGCTACTGGTCGTACAAGAAGTGGGTGTTCCTGGAGGCCACCGAGCCGATCCCGATGGAGCTGCCCGAGACCGGGGTCAAGCAGGACCGCTGACCACCCGGGTCCTGGCGCCGTCGTCCTCCGCCGGGCGCAGGAAGATGGCGAACGTCGCCGGGCGGCGCCGTACCAGCTCGAGTCTGCCGCCGTCGGCGGCGGCCAGCGCGCGGGCCAGCGTCAGCCCGAGGCCGGTGCCTCCGCCGCCGCTGACGTTCCGCTCGAAGATCTTGGGGGCGATCTCGTCGGCGATGCCCGGGCCCTCGTCGGCGACCTCGATCACCGCGTAGTTGTCACCGCTGGTCGTGGTGACGGTGACGTCGCCGCCGCCGTGGCGCAGGGAGTTCTCCAGCAGGGACGCGATCACCTGGCCGAAGCCGCCGGTGGTCGCCATCGCCTTCAGGCCGCGGGAGCCTTCGAGCCGCAGGACGCGGCTCGCCTCCCGGAACACCGGCTCCCACTCCCTGATCTGCTGGATGATCACGTCGTCGACGGCGACCGGCTCGGCCTGGGCGTGGCGCTGGCGCCGGGCCGCCGCCAGCAGCTCGTCGATCACGGCGGTGAGCCGCTCCGCCTGCACGATCGCCGCCTCGCCCTCCTCGCGTACGACCTCAGGCTCGTGCGCGGCGGACACGATCTCCTCCAGGCGCATGGTGAGACCGGTCAAGGGGGTGCGAAGCTGGTGAGAGGCGTCGGTGGCGAACTCGCGCTCGCGGGTGAGCAGGTCGGAGATGCGGGTCGCGCTGCGGTCGAGCACCTGCGCCACCCGGTCGAGTTCGGGGATGCCGTAGCGGTGTTTGCTCGGCCGGGCGTCTCCGGAGCCCAGCCGCTCGGCGATCTTCGCCAGGTCCTGCAGGGGCAGCGTCAGCCGCCGGGACTGTACGACGGCCAGGCTCACGGCCACCGCCAGGGCGGCGACGGCCAGGGCCACGATGAGCAGCAGCCGAGCCCGTACGTCCTGCTCAACCTGGTCACGATCACGACTTATACGGACATAGACGCCGGTGTTGGTCTGCGCGTCCTCGGTCATCAGGTGACCGGACGCCGGCGCGGTGCCGACCACGGTCACCCGTAGGGGGGTTCCGCGTTCCCAGATCTGGATGTACCTGCCGGGATACTTCTGCTCCAGTTGCTGGGGGTCGAGCGGAGTCTCCTGGACGCGGGCGTACTCGACCTCTCCCACGAGACGCTTGGCCTCCGCCCCGAGCTCCTGAGCCGCCTCGTCGACGATCAGGCGGCTGACGACGACGCCCAGGGGGACCCCCAGCAGCAGAACCGCGATGACCGCGACGACCAGGGTTGAGGAGAGCAGTCGGCGGCGCATCTCCTACTCGCGTTCGAATCGGAAGCCGACTCCCCGGACGGTCGTGATGTAGCGCGGCTTCGCGGCGTCGTCACCGAGTTTGCGGCGCAGCCAGGAGATGTGCATGTCGAGGGTCTTGGTCGAACCCCACCAGTTGGTGTCCCAGACCTCACGCATGATCTGCTCCCGCGTCACCACCTTTCCGGCGTCGCGAACGAGCACCCGCAGCAGGTCGAATTCCTTCGTGGTCAGATGCAGCTCCTTTTCCCCCATCCACGCGCGGCGGGAGTCGGCGTCTATACGCACGCCCTGGACGACCGGAGTCTCGGAAGTGCCGCGCCGGAGCAGCGCCCGTACCCGGGCGAGCAGCTCGGCCAGCCTGAACGGCTTGGTCACGTAGTCGTCCGCCCCGGCGTCGAGGCCGACGACGGTGTCCACCTCGTCGACGCGAGCGGTGAGTATCAGGACCGGAGTGCCGTGGCCCTCGGCCCGAATGCGACGGGCCACTTCCAGACCGTCCATTTCGGGCAGTCCAAGGTCAAGAACGATGAGATCGATGCCGCCCGACAGAGCCCTTTCCAGGGCCTGCGGGCCGTCGGGGCTCACCTCGACCTGATAGCCCTCACGGCGCAATGCACGCGCGAGCGGCTCGGAGATCGAGGTGTCATCCTCGGCGAGAAGTACGCAGGTCATGAAGCGATCGTAGGACCTTAAGCGATCGTTTCCCGGGCACAGCGCGCGGTTTGACTCGCAGTTGACCTATCCATTGACCTGGGCAAACGCGGCTAAATATCGGTTAGTCGGGATTAAATTACCGCGATTGCCGGGAATCAAAAGCAATGGAAGTCCTCGGCCCCCGCCGGTCGCGAAAACAAACAATGTTGTTAACGTTGTCCGCTGTGACTGATCTGACCCTCTGGTACGACCGGCCGGCCACCGACTGGGAGACCCAGGCGCTACCCATCGGCAACGGCGCGCTCGGGGCGATGGTGTTCGGCGGGACGGGCACCGAGCGGCTCCAGTTCAACGAGAAGAGCCTGTGGACGGGCGGTCCGGGGTCACGCGAGGGATATGACTTCGGCGACTGGACCTCTCCCCGGCCGGGCGCGATCGCCGGGGTCCAGGAGGCGCTGGACCGGGACGGGAGCATGGCCCCGGAGGCGGTGGCGGCCGCGCTGGGGCAGCCGAAGTCGGGCTTCGGCGCGTACCAGCCCTTCGGCGATCTCTGGCTGGACCTGGCCACGCGACCGGGCTCGGCCGCCGGCTACCGGCGGGAGCTGAGCCTGGGCGAGGCCGCGGCCAGGGTGACGTACACGGCGGACGGGGTGCGGCACACGCGCGAATACCTCGCCAGCCACCCCGCGAACGTGATCGCCGGGCGTGTCTCGGCCGACGAACCGGGGCAGGTGTCGTTCACGCTCCGGGTGTCCACGCCGCACGAGGACGGGCGGGTCGGCGTCTCGGCCGGGCGGCTGACGATCCGCGGGCGGCTCGCGGACAACGGGATGACGTTCGAGGCCCAGGTGCGGGTGGTCACGGAGGGCGGCAGCCGTACGGACGGGGTCGACCGGATCACGGTCACCGGGGCCGACAGCGCCGTGTTCGTCCTGTCCGCCGGCACCGACTACGCCCCCGTCCATCCGCACTACCGCGGGCAGGACCCGCACGCCGCCGTCACCGATGCCGTGGACCGGGCGGTGGCGCAGGGGTACGAGGCCCTGCGCCGCGCCCACCAGGCCGACCACCGGACCCTGTTCGACCGGGTACGGCTGGACCTCGGCCGGCGGGAGCCGTCGATCCCGACGGATCGGCTCCGGGCGGCCTACGCCGGAGGCGCCTCCGCCGATGATCGCGCGCTCGAAACCCTCTTCTTCGCCTACGGCCGCTACCTGCTGATCGCCTCCTCGCGGGCCGGATCGCTGCCCGCGAACCTGCAGGGCGTCTGGAACGACTCCACCACCCCGCCCTGGTCCGGCGACTACCACGTCAACATCAACCTGCAGATGAACTACTGGCTCGCCGACCAGACGAACCTGGCCGAGACGGCTCAGCCGTACGTCGACTACGTCGCGGGCCTGGTGCGGCCGGGCGAGATCACGGCGCGGGAGATGTTCGGGGCGCGCGGGTGGCTGGTGCACAACGAGACGAACCCGTTCGGCTTCACCGGCGTGCACGACTGGGCCACGTCGTTCTGGTTCCCGGAGGCCGGAGCCTGGCTGGCGCAGCAGCTCTACGACCGCTATCGCTTCAGCTCGGACACCGGATATCTCCGCGACACCGCCTATCCCGTGATGAAGGGGGCGGCCGAGTTCTGGCTGGACACCCTGCGTACCGACCCCCGTGACGGGACGCTGGTCGTCTCGCCCAGCTACTCCCCCGAGCACGGGGACTTCTCGGCCGGGGCGTCGATGTCCCAGCAGATCGTCCGGGACCTGTTCACGAACGTGGCCGAGGCCGCGGACGTCCTGGGAGACGCGGAGTTCGGCGGCCGGGTCCGGGACGCGCTGGCGAAGCTGGACCCGGGGCTGCGGATCGGGTCCTGGGGGCAGCTCCAGGAGTGGAAGGCCGACCGGGACGACCCGGAGAACGCGCATCGGCACGTCTCGCACCTGTTCGCTCTGCACCCCGGGCGGCAGATCGCCGCCGGGAGCCGCGAGGGCGAGGCGGCCAGGGTCTCGCTGACCGCCCGCGGGGACGGCGGCACCGGGTGGAGCAAGGCGTGGAAGATCAACTTCTGGGCGCGGCTGCTGGACGGGGATCACGCGCATCGGATGCTGAGCGAGCAGCTGCGGACGTCCACGCTGGACAACCTGTGGGACACGCACCCGCCGTTCCAGATCGACGGAAATTTCGGGGCTTGCGCGGGTATGGCGGAGATGCTGGTGCAGAGTCAGCACGGCGAGATCCACGTACTGCCCGCGCTGCCCTCCGCCTGGCCCACGGGGTCGGTGCGCGGGCTGCGGGCCCGGGGCGACGTGACGGTGGACATCGACTGGCGGGACGGCGCCGCCGAGCGGATCACGCTGCACGCCGGGCGCACCGGGCCGATCACGGTGCGCACGACCCTCGCCGGAGGCTGCCGGGTGTCCGGCGGCGTGCGCCCGCGGCGCTCCGGGGACACGCTGAGCTGGGACGCCCAGGCCGGGACGGCGTACACCGTCAGCCGGGTCAGCCCGTAGGCCGCGCAGCCGCCGTACGTATCCTGGTCGGCATGTCATCGCAGATCAGCATCGGCCGACTCGCCGAGCTCACCGGGCTGAGCGTGCACACGCTGCGCTTCTACGAACGTGAGGGCCTCCTGCTCAACCCCGTACGCCGCGGGCCGGGCGGGCGGCGGGTCTACAGCGACTCGGACGCGCACTGGCTGAACACGTGCGTCATCCTGCGCGCCTCTGGGATGCCGCTGCCGGCGATCCGGGAGTACACCGACCTCGTCAGGAACGGCGCCGGGAACGAGGCGGAGCGCCTCACCATCATGCTCGCGCACCGGGAGCGCGTGCTGCGCCAGATGAGCGATCTCAACCGCTGTCTCGACCTCATCAACTACAAGGTCGGCGTGTACGAGGACGTCATCTCCGAGGACGTCGTCACCGACTGCTCACCCCAGAGCTGAAGCCTCACCGGGCATCCGATCACAACAAATCGGGATTTGCGCGCGTCTCAGTGATCAATACCTCAACGGAAAGGGTCACTGACGTGGTCGCCACCCCCACCAAATTGTTCGCCGTCGCCGCCACCGCCGCCCTGGCGCTGTCCCTGGCCGCCGCTCCCGCTTCGGCGGGGGGCAGCGGACGGCTGATGAACGCCGCCACCGACCTCTGCCTGGCCGTGGGCAAGAGCGAGGTCAAGGCCGGCAAGAAGGTCATCCAGTGGACGTGCTCCGACAACAAGGACCAGCAGTGGATCTACCGGGGCCGCAAGGTCGTCAACTCCAAGACCGGCATGTGCCTGGCGATCGCGCGCGGCTCCATGGCCAAGGGCAAGTACGCGATCCAGTGGCCGTGCACCGACGGCGGGATCGAGCAGGAATGGGTCTACGACGACGAGCAGCGCCTGCGTAACCGGGCCACCGGCCTGTGCCTGGCGGTCGGCAAGGGCGAGCGCAAGAAGGGAAAGTGGATCATCCAGTGGACGTGCAGGGACACGGCGGAGCAGGCGTGGCTCTGGCGGTAGAACGCGCCGTGGCAGGCGTAAGGCGCCCCGTCCGGAGGCGGGGCGCCTTACGGGCCGGTCAGTCGTCGGACGAGGGCGGTTCGGCGTAGCGGGCCAGGTAGAGCTGCTCGCCCAGGCTGCGGATGAGGCTGAGCTCTGTCTCCAGGTAGTCGATGTGCTCTTCCTCGTCCTCCAGGATCTCCTCGAAGATCCGGGCCGAGGTGATGTCGCCCTTCTCGCGCATGAGCGCGATCCCCGGGCGCAGACGCTGCACGACCGAGAGCTCGACCTCGAGATCCGCCCTGAGCTGCTCCTCGACGGTCTGGCCGATGTGCAGGGTGCCCAGGCGCTGGTAGTTGGGCAGCCCCTCCAGGAAGAGGATGCGATCGGTCAGGCGCTCCGCGTGGCGCATCTCGTCGATCGACTCCGCGCGGGTGTGCTCGGCGAGTTTCGTGTATCCCCAGTTTTCCTGCATCTTGGCGTGCAGGAAGTACTGGTTGATCGCGGTGAGCTCGGCGGTCAGCTGCTCGTTGAGCAGCTCGATGATCTGCTTGTCGCCCTGCATGGAACGGGCCCCTCGCTATGCGGTCGTCAGTTCTTCAGACCGTTTCAGGATTGCACAGATCTTCCGTACACATCGGGCACAGTCACCACCGGCACCAGTGGTGTCGCGGATCTGCTTGGCGCTGGTGGCACCGGAAGCGATGCAGTCGTGGACCTCATTCTCGGTCACAGCACGACATATGCACACGTACATCCGGTAGCAGGCCTCTCGCAAGCGAAGTGGGGGTGCCTTTAGGTTAGGCACACCTAAGGTACCCCACTTCGGTAAGGCTTGCCTATGTTAGGTGGGACACACCTGGCTATCCACCTCGGGTGATCCACTCGTCCAGGTGCGGCGCCTCGGCGCCGATCGTGGTCGAGTCGCCGTGACCCGTGTGCACGACGGTCTCCGGGGGCAGGGTCAGCAGCCGCTCCCCGATCGAGCCGATGATCGTGTCGAACGAGCTGTAGGACCGGCCGGTCGCCCCGGGGCCGCCCTTGAAGAGGGTATCGCCGCTGAACAGTGCGCCCAGGTCGGGGGCGTACAGGCAGACCGCCCCGGGCGAGTGGCCGGGGGTGTGGAGCACCTCCAGCGCGATGCCGCCGATCTCGATCTTCTCGCCGTCGGCCAGCGGCTCGTACGGCACCGCGTCCCCGTACTGCTGCTCCCACAGCACCTGGTCGGCGGGGTGCAGCCGGATGGGCGCCCCGGTGCGGTCGGCGAGGGGCTTGGCGGCGTTGATGTGGTCGTTGTGGGCGTGGGTGCAGACGACGGCCTTGACCGTGCGCCCGCCCACCCGCTCGGCGATCGGCGCGGCGTCGTGGGCCGCGTCGATGACGACGACCTCGCGGGCGTCGCCGATCAGCCAGATGTTGTTGTCGACGTCCCAGGTGCCGCCGTCCAGCGAGAACGTGCCCGAGGTGATGACCCGGTCGATCATCTAGAACGTCACCACCGAACGCAGTACCTCGCCGCGGTGCATCTTCGCGAACGCCTCCTCGACCTGCCCGATCCCGATCGTCTCCGAGACGAACTTGTCGAGCGGCAGCCGGTTCTGCAGGAACAGGTCGATGAGCATCGGGAAGTCGCGGGAGGGCAGGCAGTCGCCGTACCAGGAGGACTTCAGCGCGCCGCCGCGGCCGAAGACGTCGATGAACGGCAGCTCCAGCGTCATGTCAGGCGTGGGGACGCCGACCAGGACGACCGTGCCGGCCAGGTCGCGGGCGTAGAACGCCTGCTTGTACGTCTCAGGGCGGCCCACCGCCTCGATGACCACGTCGGCGCCGAAGCCGCCGGTCAGGTCGCGGATGGCCTCGACCGGGTCGCTCTCGCGGGAGTTGACGGTGTGGGTGGCGCCGAAGTCTCGCGCCCAGGCGAGCTTGCGGTCGTCCACGTCGACCGCGATGACCTTCGAGGCCCCGGCCAGCGAGGCGCCCAGGATCGCGGCGTCACCGACGCCGCCGCAGCCGATGACGGCGACCGAGTCGCCGCGCGTCACGCCGCCGGTGTTGATCGCGGCGCCGAGGCCCGCCATGACGCCGCAGCCCAGCAGGCCCGCGACCTGCGCGGGCGCCTCTGCGGAGACCTTGGTGCACTGCCCCGCGGCCACCAGCGTCTTCTCCAGGAACGCGCCGATGCCCAGCGCGGGCGAGAGCACCGTGCCGTCCTTGAGCGTCATCTTCTGCTTGGCGTTGTGGGTGGCGAAGCAGTACTGCGGGCGGCCGCGCAGGCACGCGCGGCACTGGCCGCACACCGCGCGCCAGTTGAGGATCACGAAGTCGCCGGGCTCGACCTCCGTGACACCGGGGCCCACCGCCTCGACGACGCCCGCCGCCTCGTGGCCGAGCAGGAACGGGAAGTCATCGTTGATCCCGCCCTCGCGATAGTGCAGGTCGGTGTGACAGACCCCGCAGGCCTGCACATTGACGACCGCCTCGCCGGGACCGGGGTCCGGCACCACGACCGTCTCGAGCGAAACTTCCTGACCCTTGGCCCGGGCGACGACGCCCTGCACTTCGTACGGCATGCCAGCCATCTTGTGTCAGGAGGATGATCTCCGCAAGAGATAGGGCTGGACCACGCCGAGCCCTCTGGCGGGCTGGCGCCTGATCCTTTGCAGAGCGAACCCCTCAAGCCCTTCGGCCAGCGCGGAATCGACCAGGATCGAGCCCGGCCGGGCGAGGGCGGTGAGCCTGGCGGCCAGGTTGACGGTGGTGCCGAAGACGTCGCCCATGGTGGGCAGGACCGGCCCGTACGCCAGGCCGACGCGCAGCTCCACGCCCGACTCGACCAGGTCGAGCGCGATCCCCGCCGCCTGGGCCGGGGTCGGGGCGGTGAACAGCACCTCGTCGCCCAGCGTCTTGACCAGCCGGGCGCCGTGGGAGGCCACCACGTCGGAGGCCCGCGCCTCGAACCCTTCGACCAGCTCGGCCAGCTCCTTCTCGTCGAGCTCGCGGGAGCGCCTGGTGAACGAGACCAGGTCCGCGAACCCCACCGCCATCGTCACCCGGGTCGGCACCAGCTCGTCGCCGCGGTCGGCGATGGCCAGCAGCCGGGTGCCGGCGGCGGCGAGCTGGGCCCGCCAGACGTGGACCAGCACGTGCTCGAAGTCGGGGATCAGCTCCTGCGCCGCCCCGAGCACCTTGGCCAGGTCGTCCTCCGTGGGCTCCGCCGGCAGCATCGCGCCGATCATGATCTCGGCCTGCCACTGCGCCAGCCGCGCCGTGGTCTGGCCGAGCGCGCGGGCCATGCGGATGACCGTCTGCTCGTCGAGCGTGCCGCCGTCGAGCATGCGGCGCACCCGGCGCAGCGCCGCCACGTCGCCGTCGGTGAACGCCACGGCGTCATCGGCCCGCTGCGCGAACCCGAGCGCGCGCCAGATGCGCTCGGCCAGCTCCTGCGGCACCTCGGCCTTCGCCGTGACCTGCTCGTTCGTGAAGCGCGGCGACAAGCCGACGAGCAGGCGCTCGATCTCTTCGGCGCTCGGCCGGCTGGGGCGGCTCACGCGTCAGTGGCCGTCGAGCTCGCCGTCGGAGGCGTCCTCGACGAGCCTGAACAGGTCGGTGCGCACGTCCTGGATCTTGGGGATGTCGCGCAGCACGATCTCGCCCCGGTCTCCCGCGGACTCCACGGTCAGCGTGCCGCAGCCGAGCAGGCGCTCGAAGAACGTCTGGTCGGAGCTGACCGTGTTGACCTTGGTGATCGGGATCTCGTCGGTCGACTTGTTGAGCACGCCGGTGCTGATCGTGAAGCGGTGGGTGGTCAGCACGTAGCCGGTGTTGACCCACCGCAGGTAGGGGACGAGCGACCAGATCGTCAGCAGGACGAGGCCGATGACGACGACGGCGATCCTGCCGTAGAACGCGTATTCCCAGCTACCCGGGATGAAGAACATCGCCGCGCCCGCGGCCGCGACGACGAGGACCAGCGCGAGGAAAGGGAGCACGAGCCGCTTCCAGTGGGGATGGAAGGACCGGATGCGCCGCTCACCCTGCGTCAGATGATGGTCGGGAATGGTCATGGCAAAATCGTGCCACCATCGCGGCGCGGCGGCTACGCTCCCGCCGGATCAGGTCAGTCCGCCGGGCGGACGTGCACCACGTCGCCCGCGCTCAGCGTGTAGCGCTCCCCCTCCGACTCCACCTGCAGGTGCCCGAACTGGTCGACCCCCGTCGCCGTCCCACTGACCGCCTGCCGGCCCGGCAGCTCGACCCTGACCCGCCGCCCGACCGTGGCGCTGGCCGCCAGGTACGCCGGGCGCAGCCCGCACGCCTCGGCGTCACCCTTGGCGTCGGTCCACTCCCTGTAGTGGCTCTCGACCTCCCTGAGCACGGCCCGGAGCAGCGGATCCCGGTCGAGGCAGGCCGCCTGCTCGACGGCCAGCGACGTGGCCGTCTCGACGGGCAGCTCCTCCTGCCTGAGCGACACGTTCAGCCCCATGCCGACGACGACGCCGTCCTCCACCCGCTCGGCCAGGATCCCGGCCAGCTTGCGCTCGCCGATCAGCAGGTCGTTGGGCCACTTGACGCGGACGTCCACCTCGGCCAGGCGGCGCACGGCCGAGGCGGCGGCGACGCCGTACATCAGCGTCAGCCAGCCCTGCGTGGCGGCCGGCACGTCCGGCTTGAGGAGGATCGAGAACGTCAGGCCCGAGCGCGGCGGCGCCGTCCAGGTGCGGCCCAGCCGGCCGCGGCCCGCCCGCTGCGACTCCGCCACCAGCACCGTCCCCTCCGGGGCTCCGGCGTGGGCGGCCTCGGCCAGGTCGGCGTTGGTGGAGCCGGTGCTCTCCACGACGGTGACGCCGGTCCACAGGGAGCCGGGGCGGACGAGCGCGCGATTGAGCGCCGCCTGGGAGAGCGGCGGGCGTTCGAGGTCGGAGTAACGCGAGTCGGGCATCCCTCTATCTTGGCAGGCGGGAGGAAAATAAAGAGATGAGCAAGCCTCTGGACCCGCTTGACCGGGCCTCTTGGCGACCGCGCAAGCCGAACCACCCCGACCACGACGCCCTCGTCACCGTGCGGCCGCTGTGACCACGCGTCCCGGGCCCACCACGCGCATCAGGGTCGTGGAGCTGTCCGGCTCCACGACCAGGGAGCGGCGCGACGACCTGACCACCGAGGAGCCGCTGGAGATCCGGCTCACCGCGCACGACGGCACCCGCAAGACCGTGGCCATCACCATGCGCACCCCCGGGCACGACTTCGAGCTGGCCGCCGGGTTCCTGCACGGCGAGGGCCTGGCCGGTCCCGGCGACATCGCCGCCATCGCGTACTGCACCGACGAGGACCTCCCGCCCGAGGCCCGCTACAACACGGTGACCGTGCGCCTGCGCGGCCTCATCCCCGACCTGCCCGCGCTGGAGCGCCACTTCCTCACGTCGAGCGCGTGCGGCGTCTGCGGCTCGGCCAGCCTCGACGCGCTGCACGACCGCTGCAAGCCGGTCCCCAGGGGCCGGCTCGCCCTCACCCCCGAGTTCCTGTACGGGCTGCCGGACGCCCTGCGCGCGGCCCAGGGCGTGTTCGGCAAGACCGGCGGCCTGCACGCCGCCGGGCTGTTCTCGGCCGCGGGCACGATGGTGGCGGTGCGCGAGGACGTGGGGCGCCACAACGCGGTGGACAAGCTGGTCGGCTGGGCGGGGCTGACCGAGCGGCTGCCGCTGGCCGAGCACGTGCTCATGGTCAGCGGGCGGACCAGCTACGAGATCATGCAGAAGGCCCTGGCCGCCGGGATCCCGGCGGTGTGCTCGGTCTCCGCGCCGTCGTCGCTGGCGGTGGAGCTGGCCAGGGAGTTCGGCATCACGCTCGTGGGGTTCCTGCGCGGCGAGCGCTGCAACGTCTACGCGGGATCGGAGCGGATCGCTATGGAATAAAGCATTCCGTTCTGGTATTCTGGAACAGAACAAACCGTTCCGCTTGTTCCGGGAGCCTTCCATGAGCATCAGCCCGTTCCGCGTCGAGATCCCCCAGACCGACCTCGACGACCTCCAGGCCCGCCTCGCCCTGACCCGCTTCACCCACGAGATCCCCGGCGCCGACCAGGGCGTCGGCGTCGAGCGGGTCAAGCGGCTGATCGGCCACTGGCGGGCCGGCTTCGACTGGCGCGCGCAGGAGGCCAGGCTCAACGCCCACCCGCAGTTCACCACCGAGATCGACGGGCAGAACATCCACTTCATCCACGTGCGCAACGACGACCCCGACGCCCTGGCGCTGATCCTCACCCACGGCTGGCCCGGCTCGATCGCCGAATACCTCGACGCCATCGAGCCCCTGTCGCGCCGCTTCCACCTGGTCATCCCGTCGATCCCCGGCTACGGCTTCTCCGGCCCCACCAACGAGCTGGGCTGGAACAACCAGCGCATCGCCAGGGCGTGGGCCGAGCTGATGTCCCGCCTCGGCTACACCCGCTACGGCGCGGTCGGCAACGACGCCGGCTCGATGATCTCGCCCGAGGTCGGCAGGCTCGACCCTGACCACGTCGTGGGCGTGCACGTCACGCAGCTGTTCGCCTTCCCCTCCGGCGACCCGGCCGAGTTCGCCGGGCTGAGCGAGGAGGATCAGGCGGGGCTGGCCGTGCTCGACTGGTTCTGGAAGGAGAAGGGCGCGTTCAACGTGCTGCACTCGCAGCAGCCGCAGACCCTCGCCCACGCCCTCGCCGACTCCCCCGCCGGGCTCGTGGGCTGGCTCGCCCAGCTCTTCGACGAGGACCTGGACGACGACTTCGTGCTCACCAACGCCGCGATTTACTGGTTCACCGGCACCGCCGGGTCGGCGATCCGGCTGTACCGGGAGAACGCGGGCATGGAGCAGCCCAAGGAGCCCACCACCGCGCCGACCGCGCTGGCGATGGCCGAGGGCGACTTCAAGTCGATCCGCCGCTTCGCCGAGCGCGACCACGCGAACATCGTCTCCTGGAAGACGCTGCCGGCCCCGGCGCGCGGCCACTACACCGCGCACACCGCGACGGAGGCCCTCACCTCCGACGTCATCGCCTTCTTCGAGGGCCTCCGCTAGACCGCCCGCGCTCAGCCGGTGTTCTGCAGGCCCGCCGCGACGCCGTTGACCGACAGGAGCAGGAGCGTGGACAGGCGTTCGCGCTCCTGCTCCGACGGGTTGCCGGTGCGCAGCGCGCGCAGGGCCCGCAGCTGGAGGTGCGACAGCGCGTCCACGTACGGGTCGCGGAGCTGGACGGCGCGCGAGAGCACCTTGCGGTTCTCCAGCAGCCGCGTGTGACCGGTGACCCGCAGCACCAGGTCACGGGTCCGGTCGTACTCCTCCAGCACCTGCCGGGCGAAGTCCTCCCGCCCCCCGAGCGCCAGGTAGCGCTTGGCGATCGAGCGGTCGGTCTTGGCCAGCGACATCTCGGCGTTGTCCAGCATCGCGTTGAACAGCGGCCACTCCGCGTACGCCGCCCGCAGCTCGTCCAGGGAGCCGACCGAGGCCAGGCCGGTGCCGAGGCCGTACCAGCCGGGCAGGTTGACCCGCGTCTGCGCCCACGCGAACACCCACGGGATCGCCCGCAGGTCGTCGAGCGAGCGCGGCGCGCCGAGCCCGCGGCGCGCCGGGCGCGAGCCCAGGCGCAGCGTGCCGATCTCCTCCAGCGGGCTGACCAGACCGAACCACTCGGGGAACCCCGGCGCCTCGGTCAGCCCGCGGTAGGCCTGCTCCGAGGCCGTGGCCACCTGCTCGGCCAGGCCGCGGAAGCGCTCGGCGGCCGCCGCGGTGCGGGCGCCGACCGTGGGCGAGGAGGCCATCAGCACGGCGTTGGCCACCTGCTCCAGGTGGCGGCGGGCGATGGCGATGTGGCCGTAGCGGGCGAAGATGACCTCGCCCTGCTCGGTGACCTTGAACCGGCCGGCGACCGAGCCGGGCGCCTGGGCCAGCACCGCGCGGTTGGCCGGACCGCCGCCGCGGCCCAGCGCGCCGCCGCGGCCGTGGAACATGCGCAGCTTCACGTCGTGCTTGGCCGCCCAGGCCGTCAGCTCCTCCTGGGCCTCGTAGAGCCGGAGCGTGGCGGCCGCGGGGCCGAGCTCCTTGGCCGAGTCGGAGTAGCCGAGCATGATCTCCATGCGCCGGCCGGTGGCCTCCAGCCGCTCCCGCATCGCCGGGATCTCTAGCATCCCGGTCAGCACGTCCGGCGAATTGGCCAGGTCCTGGCCCGACTCGAACAGCGGCACGACGTCGAGCACCGGCGCCCGCTCGCCGAGCGCGTGCCTGGCCAGCTCGTAGACTGCCGCGATGTCGTCGGCCGAGCGGGTGAAGGAGACCACGTAACGGGAGCAGGCCGTGACGCCGAACCGCTCCTGGATCCAGGCGATCACCCGGATCGTGGCCAGCACCTCCTCGGTGCGCTCCGACAGCTCGCCGCCGGCCCTGACCTCCTCCAGGGCGGCCGCGTGCACCTGGGAGTGCTGGCGCACCTCCAGCTCGGCCAGATGGAAGCCGAACGTCTCGACCTGCCAGATGAGGTGCTGCAGCTCCCCGTACGCCTGCCGCGGCGCCGAGGCGGCCAGCGACTCCTGCGCCAGCCGGAGGTCGTCGAGCAGCTCGACCGGCGAGCGGTAGGCCAGGTCGAGGTCGCGGCGGTGGGTCGCGGCGATGCGCGCGGCCACGAACAGCAGCCACTGCCGGTGCGGCTCGCGCGGCGAGCGGGTGGCCAGCTCGCCGACCACGTCGGGATAGGCGTCCACGGCCTCGGCCAGCGCCGACTTGAGCGCGGGCGACGGCGAGGCGAACTGGACGGAGGCGGTCAGCGTGCGGGCGATGCGCGTGCAGGCGGTCTCCAGGGCCGTCAGCACGTGCTCGGACTGGATCTGGATGGTCTCGCGGGTGACCCTGGCCGTGACGTTGGGGTTGCCGTCGCGGTCGCCGCCGATCCAGCTGCCGTAGCGGATGAACGGCCTGGCCTGCGGCGGGCGGGTGCCGGTGCGCTCGTCGAGCGCGGCGTCCAGCGATCGGTAGACCTGCGGCACCATGCGGAACAGCGTCTCGTCGAAGGCGGCCATCGCGGTGCGCACCTCGTCGAGTGGGTCGAGCTTGGTCGAGCGGAGCTGGGCCGTGCGCCACAGGAGGTCGATCTCCTCCAGCATGCGGCGCTTGTTCTCGGCGCGCTCGGTGGCGCCGCGGCCGGGCGTGTTGTACTCGGTGAGCTGGCCGCTGACGCGCTGGATGGCGGTGACGACCGCGCGTCTGCGTGCCTCGGTGGGGTGCGCGGTGAGCACCGGGTGCAGCTCAAGGCCCCCCAGCAGCTCGGCGACCCGCTCGTGGCCCAGCTCCTGTACGGCCTGGGCCAGCGACTCTCGCTGGACCCTGCCCTCGGCGTCCCGCTCGCGTAGTGTGCGGATCCGGTAGTGTTCCTCGGCCAGGTTGGCCAGGTGGAAATAGCAGGTGAACGCGCGGGCTACCGCCACGGCCCGCTCGATCTCCCATGTGGCGACCATGGCGGTGATCTCGTCGGCCGAGACCTCGCCCTTACGTGCTGCGATGACTGCCTTGCGCAGCCGTTCGACGTCGGCCAGCAGGTCTTCGCCACCCTGTTCGGCGAGCACCTGGCCGAGCAGTTTGCCGAGCAGGCGCACATCGTGGCGTAGCTCGTCCGGCATCTCGGTAACGGCGGCGCTGCGTCGCTCGAGCCCCTGGTCAATCATGTTTCGAAGGGTATCGAGTCGCTCAGGGAAGCCGTAAACCGGTCTCGCCCATTGGACTAGACCATTCAACTACCTTTGGAAACGGCCCCCAGCAGCTCGGGCATCCGGGCGAATCCGATCCTGGCGGCCAGGCGCCTGCCGAGCGCCTCCACGAGCAGCCCGTAGAAGGGCGCCACCGCGCACACCCAGAGCCAGCCGAACGCCAGCGGCACCACGAACGGCAGCGACAGCAGCGCGATGCCGACCGTGGCCCCCATGGCGGAGGCGAACGCCGGGCCGCCCTGCCCCGGCGCGGCGCCGCTGAAGGCGTTCATCCGCTCGGGCACGGTGTACGGCACCACCACGCTGGTCACCGACCCGACGCCGAGCCCGATGCCGAGCGCGCCCCACCCGGCCAGCGCCGCCGACACGATCACGCCGGGATGGCCGGTGAACAGGCCGGTGGCCACCGCGATCACGGCGAGCAGCGGCAGGGCGATCAGCGCGTTGGCCAGGTGCCGCCCGGCCAGGTCGGTGGCCACCCCGCGCTCGGAGCCGAACACCACGGCGTTCATCCAGAGCGAGCGGCCGTCGATGCCGAACGCGTTGCCCGACTGCAGCGCGATCATCAGGGCGCCGACGCAGGTGAGCACGATCGGCAGGCCCTCCGCGCCGCCGGACCTGCTGCCCATCGAGAACGCCAGCACGGCGGTGACCACGACCGCGCTGAACCAGCCGACGCGGAACCTGGGCTCGCGCCTGATGTACTTCAGCTCCTTAGTCACCACGGCCGCCAGCGGCCCGTCCGGCAGGAACCGGTCGACCAGGCCGCTCTCCTTGCGTACGGACGAGGTCTGCGTGGAGACGTCGGGCGTCACCAGCGCCCGCCCCAGCGCCTTGATCCACAACCAGCCGAGCGCCACCACGATCACGGCCAGCAGCGCGAGCTCGGCCAGCCCGACCAGACCGCCGTCGGCCATCGCGTGCGCCGCCAGGCCCGGCGGGGTCCACCTGAGCACCCCCGCAAGCTGGCGCAGCATGGCCTCCGGGTCGCCGAGGCCGCGGTTCATGATGAGGTTGGGCAACTGCGCGAGCACCACCACGAGCAGCGCGGCCACGGCCAGCACGTCACGGCCCCGCCGGGTGCGCAGCGCGCTGGACAGCGAGGTGGTGATCAGCCTGGACGTCACCACGCACAGCGCGAACTGCAGCAGCACGGCCGGCACCCCGAGCAGCACGCCGCCGGCGCCCGTCGCCAGCCCCACCAGCGCGCCGGCCGTGACGATCAGCATGGCGAGCGGCCAGACCCCGGTCACGGACGCGGTGAACATGCCGACCGCGAGCTGCCGCGTACGCAGCGGAAAGAGCGACAGCTTCGCCGGGTCGAGCGTGTCGTCCAGGCCGAAGGCCAGCAGCGGCACGATCATCCAGCCGAAGAGGAAGGACGTGAACGCGACGATCACCAGGTCGGCGGCGATGTCGTGGGGCGCCAGCCGGAGCAGGCTCATCAGGAAGAAGCCGAGCACGGCCAGGCCGGTGGCGATGACCAGGGTGAAGACGAAGCCGAGCTTGCGCTGGAGGTCTCCGCGCAGGTTTCCGGCCAGCAGCCGGAGCTTGAGCTGCGCGAACAGGGCCACGGTGCTCATCACGGTGGTCAACGGCGCTCCTCGGGTGCGGCGGGGCTCACGGATGTCACCTGGGGTTGGCGCCGAGCCACGTGAGGCCCTCGCCGTTGTCGCGCGAACCGCCGACCAGCTCCAGGAACGCCTGGTTGAGGCTGCGCCCGCCGCGTACGTCCGCCAGCGTCCCCTGCGCCACGATGTGGCCCGCGCTCATCACCGACACCCAGTCGCACAGCCGCTCGACCAGGTCCATGACGTGGCTGGAGAAGATCACCGTCGAGCCGGACGCCGTGAAGCGCCGGAGCACGTCGGTGAGCGTGTTGGCGCTGACCGGGTCGACGCCCTCGAACGGCTCGTCCAGGAAGAGCACGGACGGGTTGTGCAGCAGCGCGGCGGCCAGGCCGATCTTCTTGCGCATGCCGGTGGAGTAGTCGACGACGAGCTTGTCGGCGGCGGCGGTCAGGTCCATCACGGCCAGCAGCTCGCCCGCGCGCTGCTCGACGTCGGCCTTGGGGATGCCGCGCAGCCGGCCGTTGTAGAGCAGCAGCTCGCGGCCCGACAGCCGCTCGAACAGCCGCAGCCCCTCCGGCAGCACGCCGATGCGCGCCTTGACCTCCACGGGGTCGCGCCACACGTGGAACCCGTCGACCTCGGCCGAGCCGCCGTCGGGGCGCAGCAACCCGGTGATCATGCTGAGCGTGGTGGTCTTGCCCGCGCCGTTGGGTCCGACGAGGCCCGCGAAGCTCCCCGACGGCACCACGAGGTCGACGCCCGCGACCGCGACCTGCGGCCCGTAGCGCTTGAAGAGCCCCTGCGTGCGAACCGCATCCGTCATGGATCCACTCTAGGAGGAGGACTAGCCTTGCGAGCATGAGCACTGCTGCCGAGGAGTCGCCGGACCGGCCGGACATCCACACCACCGCCGGGAAGATCGCCGACCTGGAGCGGCGGCTCGACGAGGCCGCGCACGCGGGCTCCGCGGCGGCCGTGGACAAGCAGCACGCCAAGGGCAAGCTGACCGCCAGGGAGCGGGTGCTCGCGCTGCTGGACGAGGGCTCGTTCGTGGAGTTCGACGAGTTCGCCAGGCACCGGTCGACGATGTTCGGGCTGGAGAGCCGGCGGCCGTACGGCGACGGCGTCATCACCGGGCACGGCACGGTCGACGGCCGGCAGGTGTGCGTGTTCTCGCAGGACGTGACGGTCTTCGGCGGCTCGCTCGGCGAGGTGTACGGCGAGAAGATCGTCAAGGTGCTCGACCTGGCGATCAAGACCGGGTGCCCGATCATCGGCATCAACGAGGGCGGCGGCGCGCGCATCCAGGAAGGCGTGGTGGCGCTCGGCCTCTACGCGGAGATCTTCAAGCGCAACGTGCACGCGTCCGGCGTGATCCCGCAGATCTCGCTCATCATGGGCGCCGCGGCCGGGGGGCACGTCTACTCCCCGGCGCTGACCGACTTCGTGGTGATGGTGGACCAGACGTCCCAGATGTTCATCACCGGGCCCGACGTGATCAAGACGGTGACGGGCGAGGAGGTCACGTTCGAGGAGCTCGGCGGGGCCCACACGCACAACACGAAGTCGGGCGTGGCCCACTATCAGGCCGCCGACGAGCAGGACGCGCTGGAGTACGTCAAGGCGCTGCTGTCCTACCTGCCGTCCAACAACCTGGACGAGGCCCCCGCCTTCGAGCCGGCCGCCGACCTGGAGCCCGATCCGGAGCTCGACGAGCTGATCCCCGACTCGGCGAACCAGCCGTACGACATGCACCGGGTGATCGAGCACGTGCTGGACGAAGGGGAGTTCCTGGAGGTCCACGCGCTGTTCGCGCCGAACATCGTGGTCGGGTACGGCCGCGTGGACGGCCAGCCGGTCGGGGTCGTGGCCAACCAGCCCATGCATTTCGCCGGATGTCTGGATATCAACGCGTCGGAGAAGGCCGCCCGATTTATTCGAACATGTGATGCCTTTAATATTCCGATACTGACATTTGTGGATGTGCCGGGATTCCTTCCAGGGACCGATCAGGAATGGAACGGAATCATCCGCCGGGGCGCCAAGCTCCTCTACGCCTACGCCGAGGCCACCGTGCCGCTGATCACGGTGATCACGCGCAAGGCGTACGGCGGCGCGTACGACGTCATGGGCTCCAAGCACCTCGGCGCGGACGTCAATCTGGCCTGGCCCACGGCCCAGATCGCGGTCATGGGGGCACAGGGCGCGGTCAACATCCTCTACCGGCGCGAACTCGCCGCCTCCGACGACCCCGAGGGCGAGCGGGCCCGGCTCGTCACCGAGTACGAGGACACGCTGGCCAATCCGTACATCGCGGCGGAGCGCGGCTACGTGGACGCGGTGATCCGGCCGTCGGAGACCCGGACCCAGGTCGTCAGGGCGCTGCGGGCCCTCAGGAACAAGCGGGCGACGCTCCCGCCGAAGAAGCATGGGAACATCCCGCTATGACGCCAGATCTGCGAATAGTACGGGGGGACGCCACGCCCGAGGAGATCGCGGCGTTGGTCGCCGTCCTCGCGACACGGCAGGGCTCACACGCAGAACCGGAGGCACCTCCACAGCCCCGTCGGCAAACGTGGCGAAACCCTGCCAGAGCTATGCGTAAGCCTGTCGTCCCAGGGAAGTCGGCTTGGCGGATGAGCGCTCTACCCTAGATAGATCCTGAGAATCGGGTGTCAAGTTCCCCGGGAGTTGGGACTATCTAGAGAAAGTAGGCGTATATAGTCAGCCGATCAACTAACACCGCGGCCTGGAGGACGACATGGCCATCCCAGACCTCATGCCGCATCCTGTGGCAGCCAAGTACGCCGTCCTAGTGGATGTCGGTTATCTGTACGCGGCGGCGGGTGAAGTGCTGCTCGGCGCGAAGGAACGCAAAGAATATCGGGTGGCCGCCGATGAGCTCATCCAGAGTCTACAGAAACATGCAGAGGAACGTACTTCCGGCGAACTACTGCGGATCTATTGGTATGACGCGGCCCGTGACCGTGTGCCCACCGTCGACCAGCGGGTCATCGCCCAGCTCCCGTGGGTCAAGGTGCGGCTTGGCAACCTGAACGCCCGTGGCCAGCAGAAAGGCGTGGACGCGCAGATCCGGAGCGATCTGGAGGCGCTGGCCCGACATCATGCGGTCACCGACACGATCCTGCTGGCCGGCGATGAGGACATGGTTCCGGCGGTCGAGGCGGCGCAGGCGTACGGAGTGCGGATCCACCTGTGGGGCGTCGAGCCGCCGTACGGCACCAACCAGGCCGAGCGCCTGGTGTGGGAGTCCGACACCGTGGAAGTGATCTCCGCTGATTTCCTGAGGCCCTTTTTCAGCCGTGCTCCCCAGCCCGTCCCGGTCACCCCGCCCGCTGCCGCCCCGTCGCCCGCGCAGGTCTTCGCCGGGCGCGCGCCCGTCAAGCCGCACGCCAAACCGGGCCAGGTGGCCAAGCTCGGGCCGAGCCGCCCGCGCGTGGAGGACGTGGGCGAGCACGTGGCACAGAAGTGGATCCTCACGCGTGGCCGCGACAACATCCGCGACCTGCTGCCCGGCCCCATCCTGCCGACCGTGATCGACACCGAGCTGCTGATCGAGGCGGAGAAGGAGCTCGGCCACTCGCTGCGCCCCTACCCGGAGGCGCGCGTGTGGCTGCGTGACGGCTTCTGGGCCCGGGTCTACCGGGAGTTCGACCTGGGCGTCGGAGTCTCGTCCAAGTAGCCATGGGCCGGGTGTCCGATTTCCGCAGGTCACCCGGCTCGGCCTGCTGACCTGCCGTTCGACGCTCACGTCCGATTTCCGCCAGTCGGCGCCCTCCGGGAGCGCCTAGTGTCGGAGGCATGTCACCACTCCAGCTCGACTTCGACTCCTGCTACCGGGCCGTCTCCGCCAGGGACGCCCGGTTCGACGGGCGCTTCTACACAGCGGTGACGACGACGCGCATCTACTGCCGTCCGATCTGCCCGGCGCGTACGCCTTCGTCAAGGAACGTGCGCTTCTACCGGCACGCGGCGTCGGCCGAGGCCGCGGGGTTCCGGCCGTGCAAGCGGTGCCGTCCTGAGCTCTCGCCCGGCGACCCGGGCTGGGACGTGCGCGGCGACCTGGTCGGCCGGGCGCTGCGGCTGATCGACGACGGCGCGGCGGACGAGCAGGGCGTGGCGGGGCTGGCCCAGCGGCTGCACATCACCGAGCGGCACCTGCACCGGCTGTTCGTGGCCGAGCTGGGCGTCGGGCCGCTGGCGGTGGCGCGGACCAAGCGGCTGCTGCTGGCCAAGCAGCTGCTGACGGAGACGGGGCTGCCGGTCACGGAGGTGGCGTTCGCGGCGGGGTTCGGGAGCGTGCGGCAGTTCAACGCGACAATGCGGGAGACGTACGGCTTCACGCCCAGCGAGCTGCGGGCCACGGCGGGCCCGCGGGCCTCCGACGCGACGCTCCGGCTCCGGCTGCACCGGCGCGAGCCGTACGACGTGGACGGGGTCTTCGCGTTCCTGGCCGCGCGCGCCATCCCAGGGCTGGAGGTGGCGGACCTGACGTCGTACGCGCGGGCCGTACCGGGTGGGACGATCACACTCACACCGCGCCGCGACCACATAGCCCTGGACGTCGCGATCGACGACACCCGGCAGCTCGCCCGCGTCGTGGCCCGCTGCCGCCGGCTCCTCGACCTCGACGCCGACCCGTCCGCCATCTCGGAGATCCTCGAGCAGACCTCGCTCGGGCCGCTGGTGGCGGCCCGTCCCGGGCTGCGGGTGCCGGGGGCGTTCGACGGCTTCGAACTGGCCGTACGCGCGGTCGTCGGCCAGCAGATCTCGGTGGCCGGCGCCCGCACCCTCCTCGGCCGCATCGTCGCCAAGGCCCCCGGCCCGCTCTTCCCCACCCCGGCCGAACTCCTGGAAACGGACCTGATCGGCCTGGGCCTGACCAACCGCCGGATCGACACGCTCAGGCACCTGGCCGGCCACCTGGTGGAGGGCCGCCTCGACCTCGACGGCGGCCAGGACCCCGCCGAGGCGGTGTCGGACCTGCTCAAGATCCCGGGCATCGGCCCGTGGACGGCCAGCTACATCGCGCTCCGGGCGCTGCGCGACCCGGACGCGTGGCCCACGGGCGACCTCGTGCTCAAGAAGCGCATGGCCGCCCTGGGCATCCCCGACGACCACATCGAACGGTGGCGGCCCTGGCGGGCCTACGCCGCCCTGCACCTTTGGAGCTCATCATGATCGCTGCTCAGCTCATCCCGACCCCGATGGGCCCGCTGTCCCTGCTCTGCCGCGAGGGAGTGGTGGTGGCGGCCGGCTTCACCGCCGACCCGACGGAGATGTTCGACCGCCTGACGCCCGAGCTGCGGTCGGAGGGCCTGGAGGTCGTGGACGACCTCGGGGCCGTCTCCGTGGCGGTCCGGGCGTACCTGGACGGGGATCTGGACGCGCTGGACTCCGTCCCGGTCTCCCAGCCGGGCTCGGCCACCCGCAAGCGGCTCCACGCCGCGTTGCGCGAGGTCAAGGCGGGGACCACCGTCTCGTACGCGGAGCTGGCCGAGCGGGCCGGCATGCCCAGGACGGCCGCCAGGGCGGCCGGCTCGGCCTGCGCGCAGAACCTCATCGCGCCGTTCGTCCCCTGCCACCGGGTGCTGCCCAGCGGCGGCGGCTACGGCGGCTACTACTACGGCGTGCCGGTCAAGGAGTGGCTGCTCGCCCACGAGTCCGGCGTCCGCTAGGCGGCGCTCGCTAGGTGGCGGGCACCAGGCGGCGGGCCTGCAGGCCCGCCGCCCCCGCCACGGCCAGCCCGGCCAGGCCCAGCAGGGCCGCGGTCCAGGCGGGGGCCGTGTAGCCGAGGCCGGCGTCGATGGTGAGGCCGGCCGCGAAGGAGCCGATCGCGTTGCCCAGGTTGAAGGCCCCGATGTTGGCCGCCGAGGCGAGCGTCGGGGCGCCGGCGGCGGCGTCCAGGACGCGGGTCTGCAGGGGCGGGACCGTGGCGAAGGCGGCCACCCCGAACAGCGTGATGGTGATCACGAAGGCCACCTGGTTGCCCGACACCAGGGCCACCGCCACGGCCAGCAGGGTGAGCAGGGCGACCGAGCCGTAGATGCTGGGCATGACCGCGCGGTCGGCCAGCTTGCCGCCGATCAGGTTGCCCGCCACGAGGCCGACCCCGAACAGGGCCATGACCACGGGCACGGCGCCGGGCGAGAAGCCGCCCACGCCGGTCATGATGGGCGCGATGAACGTGATGACGGCGAAGACCGGGGCGAAGCCGAAGACCGTCATCCCCAGGGCCAGCCAGACGCCGGCCTTGCGGAACGTCGCCAGTTCCCGCACGATGCTCCCGGTCGGGCGCGGCTGCCGGGGCACGAGGGCGACCACGCCGGCGAGACCGGCCACGCCGATCGCCACCACGACCCAGAACGTGGCCCGCCAGCCGAACGCCTGGCCGATCCACGTCCCCAGGGGCACGCCCAGGACGTTCGCGAGCGTGAGACCGGTGAACATCATGGCGATGGCGCTGGCCCGCTTCTGCGGCGCGACCAGATCGGCGGCCACGACGGAGCCGACCCCGAAGTAGGCGCCGTGCGCGAAGGCCGACAGGAACCGCCCGACCATCAGCAGCGCGTACGAGGGCGCCAGCGCCGACAGCAGGTTCCCCACGATGAACAGCACCATCAGGGACAGCAGCATGGTCTTGCGCGACAGGCGCCCGCCGAGCATGGTCAGCGGCGGCCCGCCGACGGCCACGCCCAGCGCGTAACCGGACACGAGCAGCCCGGCGGCCGGGATGGACACGTGGAAATCGGCCGCCACCTCGGGCAACAGCCCGTTGATGATGAACTCCGTGGTTCCGATGCCGAAGGCGCTGATCGCGAGGGCGAACAGGGCGAGAGGCATAGACTTCTCCTCAGACGACGTTAGTAAGCGTGGACATTATTTGCACACGCCGACTACATGAACATACAAGGATGTCGAGGAGGTCGTCACATGCCCCTAGCCGATGACGCCGTGGAGGCGCGCGCCCAGGGCTGGCGCACCCTCGCGGCGCTGCACGCGAAAATCGAGGACAAGCTGGAGAAATCACTCCAGAAGGAGCACTCGCTCAGCGTGAGCGAATACACAGTGCTGGACGTGCTCGCCAGGCAGGACGGCTGGCACATGCGGATGCAGCAGCTCGCCAGGGCCGTCGTGCTCAGCCAGAGCGCCACGACCAGGCTGGTGACGCGCCTGGAGAACCGCGGCCTGCTCAAGCGCTACCTGTGCGAGGACGACCGGCGCGGGATCTACTCGGAGGTCACGCAGGCCGGGTTCGAGCTGCTCGGGCGGGCCCGTCCCACGCACGACGGCGTGCTGAAAGAGGTGCTCGACGAGGCGGCGGAGCAGCCCGAGCTGGCCCCGCTGGTGGCGGTGGTCCGGGCCTGAGCCGCCCGGACCCGCCGCTCACGGCTTGACGTTGCTCTGGATCTCGCCGACCGGCACGTCCCGGCTGGCGCCGACCTGTACGGGCGCGAACTGGAACGGCACCACGTTGTCGGCCACCTGGACCGGCCACACGGTGGTGACGGTCAGCGTGTACTTCTCGCGCGGCTGGTCGATCGCCGAGCGCAGGTAGCGCACGCCGCACGTGAACTGGGCGCCCTTCACGTACGGCTTCCCGGACGCCCCGCAGCCCTCCTCGTGCACCTCGGCCCGGTCCTTGGACGTACCCGGATCGATCTTGATGTCCTGCAGCGTCGCCACCAGGGTCACGCTCATGACGCCGGGGATCGCCGCCGTGACCGTGCGGCGCGGCTGGCCGACGTTCTCCAGCCAGACGAAGGTCGGGAGGTTGACGAAGCTCCTGGCGTCGGGGTTCAGCTTGACCGTGGGCTCGGGGACGGTCAGCGCGGCCCTGGCGATCTGCGCCAGCTGCTCGATCGTGATCCCGGACGGGGGCGTGGTGTTCGGGGGCATGAAGACGAACAGATCGAGGCCGCCCCAGCAGGCGGCGCCGTTCGGATCGGCCTTGTTGTACGCGGGCACCCACCATCGGCCCGGTTTGCCGAGCTTGTCCTTGAACTGCTGGACGAAGGCCCGGAAACTCCCCTCGTCGATGCCCGCCCGCCTGGCCGGGCCCGCGCCTTCGGTGTGCAGCCGGAACATCTCCTCGGCGTTCAGGCTGGGCTCGTACCAGCAGGGGCGCGGGATGCGATAGCCGTCCCCCGAGCCGCCCTTGGCGCCGTCACCGCTGATCTTGATGGAGCTGGCCTCCAGGCTCAGGCTCGTCGTCCGCCCGCTCTGGCTGCCGTTGACGTCGACATCACGGGGTCCCGGAGTCGGACCGAGCGACAGCGGCACCGCGAGCAGTACCGCGAGCAAAGATTTCATCGGGTGCATCTCTCTGTGGAGGTGATGTAGGACCTGATGCGCCACACCCCGTCGTCACCGCGATGGGCGACCACGCTCTGGCTGTAGGGGGTGCGCAGCCAATCGGGTTGGGGCGCGACGGCCTTCCCGGTGCGCGAGGAGATCATCCGCACGCCTGACTCGTCCACGCACGCGTTGATCTGAGCGCCTTTGCCCATGCGGGCGCTGACCCGCAGGTCGTAGAGCCGGCCCGTCCCGCGCATCGACTGCTCCTCGTCGATGAACCCGTTCACCCACTCCGTCGCCTGCGCCTCGGCCTTGATCTCCAGATTGCGCCGGTAGCCGCGGGTCCCGTCGACGACGGCCTGGCGGGTGCCCACGTACTGGTCGACGATGACCTTCAGCAGCGGGTCGGGATCGGCCGGCCACTCCACCCGCACGCGCAGACCGTCGCCGATGGCGATGCTCTGGGGGCCGGCGGGCAGCGTCTCCTCCGGCTGTGCGGCTTTGGCGGAGGGTTTCGCCGGGGTGGGCTCCGTCGCGGGCGAGTACGGGCGCTCGGCCTGCCCGCAGCCCGCCAGGACGATCATCAGCAGCACCACGACTCGTCTCATGCCGACGACTCCCTCACCACATGGATGCGCCACGTGGGCAGCAGTTCCTCGATCAATGCCTCGGTCTCCGGGGCCATCCCGCCGCCGTAGGGGTGCGAGGCCGCCCTGCGGGTCAGGCCCTCGACGACGGCGCGCAGCCGTACGGTGTCCTCGGTGGCGTGCGTGGCTCGCAGCAGGTCGCGCCAGAGGCCCTCGTCGTCCACCGCCAGCAGCAGCGCCGCGCGTACGGCGGCCACCGCGGCGTCCGGCTGCCCGTGCGCGAGCCGCAGCTCGCAGAGCTGGTGCGCCGCGTCGGCCACCTCGGCGGCCACGTCGTACTCCAGGTCCTCGGCCGCCAGCCAGGCGTACCTGCCCGGCTGGCGGCCGCTCAGCAGCGGGCCCCTGACCAGGCCGAGCGCCTTCTCCAGCAGGACTGCCCTGGCCGTCGGGTCGCCGTGCGAGCGGCGTACGAGCTCGCGGAACAGCGCCCAGTCCGTACGCACGTCGGGCCCCAGGCTGAGCCGACCGGCCTCGTCGGTGAGCAGGTGCTCGCGTCCGAGCCACTCGGCGACCCTGGCGATCGTGGCGTCCCTGACCATGTCCTGCACGCCGCGCGGCCAGAGCACCCCGCCCAGCACCGAGGGATGCACGCCGCCGGGGTGCGTGGCCAGGTAGACCAGCAGCTCCGCGGCCAGCGCCAGCCGGCC
The DNA here is from genome assembly GCF_040605375.1 of Nonomuraea sp. NPDC005650. NCBI lineage: Bacteria > Bacillati > Actinomycetota > Actinomycetes > Streptosporangiales > Streptosporangiaceae > Nonomuraea > Nonomuraea sp. NPDC005650. The sequence continues at coordinate 48,634 of NZ_JBEXCR010000007.1, read as the reverse complement.
CTCCTCCAACGGCCGCAGGCCGGTGACCTGGATGGGGCCGAGCATCCTGACCTCGACGACGGGCGGGTGCAGCCCCGCCAGCGGCTCGGCCTCGGTGACGGCCTCGCCGTCGACCCGGGAGGCCGTCCTGAACAGGTCGATCAGGGCCTGGTAGTGGCGGCGGGGCAGGAGCTGGGCCTGCACGTCGAAGCCCAGCTCGGCGATCCTGGCCCGGCCGTCGTCGTCGATCTCCAGCGTCCAGGTGGCGTGCGGGACCTCGCCCGCCAGCACGTAACCGGCGGTGTCCCTGCGGGCCAGCAGCGCGAGCCGCCGGGCCTCCTCGTGCGTGGGCGCGACCGCGGACAGCAGGTAGTGGGCCTCGCGCGGGCTGCCGGTGATGCGCCCGGTCAGCACCTCCCTGCGCGGCGTGGCGACGGCCTCCAGCTCGGGCAGCACCTCGGCCAGGCCGCCGACGGCCCTGATCCGGTCGGGCGCGATGGCGGTCAGCTCCTCGCCGAAGCCGACGAGCGTGATGCGCATGCGGTCGGACCAGCGGTTGGTGGCCAGTTCGACGGCGAGCGCGGCCAGCGCGGCGGTGGTCTGCGGGCCGCGCACGTTGATCAGGCCCTGCGCGGCTTCCAGGTCGATGAGCACGCGCCCGCTGGCGTCCGTGCCGATGGAGACCAGCCCCGGGTACGGCGCCCCGCCCGCCTGCTCCTCCAGCAGGCGGCCCTCATGGGCGGGCAGCCGCCACACCTGGCCGCCGTCCTGGGCCGTCCACGGCGCGGGCGCGTCGCCGTCCGGCGGGTGGATCCACAGGTCGAGCGTGCGGGCCGACAGGTGCGCCCCGTACACGGTGGGGGGCGTGCGGTTCTGGGCGGCCAGCTCGGCGCCCAGCAGCCGCAGGCCGATGTCGAGGATGCGGGCGCCCGGCGCGTCGCCGCCGAGCCTCAGCGCGACCTCGGCCTGGGCGGCGTCGTCGCGCGGGCGGACGATCCGGCGGCCGAACACCCTCCGCCAGAGCTGCTCGCGGCGCCGCCTGGCCAGCACGAGCAGCAGGCCCGCGGCGGCCAGGGAGGCGGTGGCGAGGTAGTCGGTCAGGTCGGCCGACTGGCTCTCCCTGATGGTGGCCTGCGGCTGGTCGGGCCGCCGCTGCTCCTGCTGCTCCGGCTGGCGGTGCTTGGCCTCGACCTTCTTCTCGGCCCGGCCGGTCCGCTCGTCGGCGTGCCGGCCCGCGTCCTGGCTGGTCGCGGCCCTGCCCGGGTGCTCGCGCAGCGTCTGCTCGCGGGGCTGGTCGACGGGGACGATGTGGACGTTCCTGGCGTCGTCCGGCATGTCGAGCACCCAGCCGGGCCTGATGAGGTCGGCCATGCGCAGGCGGGTGCCGTCCGGCTGCTCCTTCGCCTGATTAAGCCGATAAATTTCGGGATATCGGCGGCCGTCTCCTAAGCACTTCTCGGCGATCTCCCACAGGCTCTCGTGGTGCCGGCCGTGCGGGGGCTGCACCACGTACACCTTCTTGGTCTTCTGCGTCTCAAGGGCCGTCTTCTCGACGATCGGCGCGGAGTACGCCACCGCCGTCACGGGCGTGGCGGGCGGCGTGGGCGCCAGCTTGGCCAGCGGTACGACCATCGCACCCGCCGTGAACAGCAACAGCACCGCGCCGACGAGCTTGTTGGCCAGCGCCTGCGTGCCTCCGGAGAGCGGCACGCGGGCCGGCATGCCGACTCTGCGGACGCCCGCGTACACCTCGACCAGCACGCACGCGAACATCTGGAACCAGGCCAGCCAGACCAGCAGCACCAGCACGGCCACGATGGTGCTCGGGCCGACACGGCTGGTGAGCAGGTCGAGGTCGAGCAGCTCGGGCGCGATCGGCGGCCCGACGAACGTGAGCAGCGCGTACGGCACCCCGCCCACGAGCGCCACCAGCACGATCAGCGACCCGATGCCGGCGAGCACGTCTCCTGCGCTGCGCCTGGCTTTGACGCGCACGGGCGTGTGACGTCCGTGTGGGCGCGCGGGCTCTCGCGTCGGCATCGTCTCTCCCTTCCGCCAGTCCAGGGTCGTGCTCGTGAGCTCGCCGATCCATCGACCGGTGAGTTTCGGTCTATCTCGCTTCGGGCGCGGCGACGGCCTGGCCGGTCATCTCGTCGCCGGGGAAGCCGATCGCGCTCAGGAAGAACGCCTTCCACTGCACCGACACGGTGACCGTCACCTGCGCCTGTGCCTGGCCGACGGTGCACTCGCCGCGGGTCACGCCCTCGCCGCCCTGCGCGGCGACGATCTCGTCGGCCCTGGCGCACACCTGGTCATCGCCGAGCAACCGGGTCTGGCCGGTGGCGCGCAGGTGGTCGACGTCGATCTCGTCGGCGCCGGCCCGCGCGGCCTGCTCGGCCACGTCGGCCGCGCGCAACCGGGCGTTGATCGCCGCGCCGCCGTCCACGAGGAGCCCGGCCAGCAGGAACACGACGACGGAGAACAGCACGGTGAACACCGACATCGACCCCCGCTCGCTCATTCGACCCTCCTGAACTGCTCGATCGGCACCACCGCGGTGCCGGTCATCTGCTTGACGCCCCCGAACCCCAGGAAACCGAGGTCGAGCTCGCAGCTCACCTCGGCCTGGACCTGGCCGCCCTGCTCCCACTCGGAGCCGTCCAGCGAGACGGACGGGGACCCGCAGGGCCCGGTCAGCGTGCCGTCGGCGACCGCCTTGGCGGCGGCCTCGGCCTCGTCGAACGTGCGCTGCACCGACGCGGCCCTGGCCGCGTCCCTGGCCGCCCCGTTGACGCGCCCCTGCGACTCCACCAGCACCCCCGCCCCGGCCAGGAACATGAGGAACAGCAGGAAGACCGGGGCCAGCATCACGGTCTCCACGGCCATGGAGCCGCGCTCTCCCGCCTTCATGAGCAGTCCCCTCCGCCGTTGTCCGGGCGGAAGCACTCGACCGGCCCGCCCGCGGTGGCGGTGATCGTGAACGTCAGCTCGGGCAGCAGCGGGATGACCTGTACGGCGCTGCCGGTCACGGTGACGAAGCGCTCGTCGGGGTCCTTCTCGGACGTCGTGGCCGTGGCGCCCTGGAGCAGCTTCGGGCCGACGGCCTGGATGATGTCGGTGGCCTTCGCGGTGGCCTGGCCCGGCCAGTCACCGGAGTCGAACGGCGCCGCCCTGGCCACGCGCGCGCCCTCCTGGGCGGCGGCCTCCGCGACCTGCCGGGCGTGGAACCAGAGCGCGACCTGCACGACGAGCAGCGCCACCGCGAGGATGACCGGCATGAGCATGGCCAGCTCGATCACCGTGGCGCCCCGCTCGCGCCTCCTACGGGTTGCCACCGGTGCCGCCGCCACCGCCGAAACTGCCTTGGATCTCACTCTGCTTCTGCTCCACCAGCGACTTGATCAAGGTGGCCAGGCCGAGCGCGACACCGGCGATGATGGCGGTGATGATCACCCACTCGACGGCGGAGGCGCCGCGGGTGGGGGCGGTGCGGGCGCGATGGATGCGCACGCCCAGGTAGGCGGTGAGGTAAACGATCCAGGGATGGTTCATCAGGACCCCAACATCTTCATAGCGGCGGGAAAACTGAGAAAGATCACGAAACCGGCGCAGAGCAGCAGCTGGGCGACGAGCATCGACTGTGACCGCTCGCCGGCCCTGCCCTCGATCTCCGCCAGCTCGCGGCGGCGCAGCGTCGCGGCCCTCGCCGTCAGCGACGCGCGTACTTTGGCGCCGTCGTCGGCCACCAGGCCGAGCGCGGCGGACAGGTCACGCAGCTCGTCGACGTTGATCTCCTCGCCGAGCTGGCCGAGCGCCTGCCACGGGGTGATGCCGACGATCCTGGCGCCGCTGAGCGCGTCGCGGATGCGGCCCATCGCCCAGTTGGGCTGCTCGCCGCTGACCGACACGGCCATCATGAGGGCCTCGGGGACGCCTCGGCCGCCGGCCAGGTTCATGGAGACGAGGTCGAGGAACGCGCCGACCACGTGGCGGAAGTCGCGCCGCCTGGCCGCCGCGTCCTTGCGTATCTGGAGGTCGGGCAGGAAGAAGAACAGCAGCGCGACGAGCACGGCGGCCCAGAACGGGATGGCGAGCGAGGTGCCCCACTCCATGAGCACCAGCCAGCCGAGCAGCAGCGGGAAGGCCAGCAGGCCGCTGGCCGCCAGCAGCACTTTGCCGGCCAGGAACGCCTCGAACGAGCGGCCGAGCAGCGCCAGGTCCGCCTTGATCGACCTGACCTCCCAGCCACGGGCCGCGTACAGGCGGGCCAGGCGCGCGCCCAGGCCGCGGCGGAACGCGCTGACCTCCTCCTCGGGCAGCAGGAGCTGAAGGCTCGGGGCGCCCGCGTCCTCGCGCACGGCGTCGAGCGCGAGCAGCCGCGCCACCAGCCCCGGGCGGGCCGGGAAGAGCGCCCGCAGCAGCACGAACAGGCCGAGCCCGAGTACGGCTCCGCCCAGCGCGCCCTCAACCATTGACGCCGCCTCCTCCCATGAGCAGCCGGGTCGGCTTGTCGAACCTGGCCAGCCGCCTCATCCAGGCGAACCCGGCCCCGAACAGCCCCGCGACGACCAGGAGCACGGCCTGGCCCAGCAGGCCCTCGTACTCGGCCACGTAGGAGGGGTTGAACAGGATGAGGAGCCCGGCGAAGACGAGCGCGGTGATCACCACGATCTGGACGCTGCGCCTGGTCGCACGGCGTTCGGCCTCGACGCGGCGGCGCATGTCGAGCTCCTCGCGGGCCGAGACGGCCAGCGCGCCCAGCACGTCGCGCAGGCCGGGGCCGCGCAGCCGGGAGTTGAGGATGAGCGCGGCCACCACGAGGTCGGCCGAGGGGTCGTCGAGCTCGTCGGCGAACAACGCCAGGGCCTCCGGCAGCGCCATCCTCGTGTGCAGCCGGTCGATCATGGCCCGCAGGTGTGGCCTGAGCATGGGGGCGGCGGCCCTGATGGACGACGGGATGGCCTGTTCTAGCCCGGCCGCGCCGGCGATCGTGTCGCGCAGGGACTCGGTCCAGGCGGCGAGCCCTTCGAGCCGGCGCATGGCGGCGCGCTCCTCGGCGGCCCCGCCCGACAGTCCGCGCCAGGCGAACACGAGCAGCACCGTGCCCACCGCCATGACCGGCCAGCCGGTGATGATCAGGACCAGCCCGGCCGCCACCGCGGCTATCGCCGTGCGGGTGGTCAGCGCCTTGAGCAGGTGGCGCTTGGGCTGGGGCGGGCGGGGGCGCATGCCGTACAGGGCGATGAAGAACAGGAACAGACCGCCGCCGATGACCGCCCCGGTGAGCAGCGCGAACGGGTCGAAGATCATCTCGTCACCATCCCCCCGGCAGGTATCCGTGGGCCATGAGCTCGTCCAGGCAGGAGACCGGCGCGTGCGGGACGGCGGCGCCGTCGGGGCCCGGCACGAACACCTCGCTCGACAGGACGCGGCCGTCGCAGCCGTTGACCTCGCGGATGCTGGCCACGTAGCGGCGCAGAGTGCCGCCGATGTGGTAGTCGTTGCGCTTCTCGATGAAGACGACGAAGTCGATGGCGCCCGCGATGAGCATGTGGGTCGCGTCGATCGGGAGGCGTTCGCCGGCCTGCAGGGCGTAGGTGGAGATGCGGTTGAAGACCTCCATGCTGGAGTTGGCGTGGATGGTCGACAGGGAGCCGTCGTTGCCCTGGGTCATCGCGTTGAGCATGGTGACGATCTCGTCGCCGAGGACCTCGCCGACGATGACGCGGCTGGGGTTCATCCGCAGCGAGCGTCTGACCAGCTCGGCCATGGAGATCTCGCCCTGGCCCTCGGAGTTGGGCAGGCGCTGTTCGAAGGCGACGACGTTGGGGTGGAGCTCGGGGAACTGGTCGAGGCCCAGCTCCAGGGCGCGTTCGACGGTGATGAGGCGCTCGCTGGGCGGGATCTCGTTGGCCAGGGCTCTGAGCAGGGTGGTCTTGCCGGCGTTGGTGGATCCGGCGATCATGATGTTCTTGCGGGCGGCGACGACGGCCGTCAAGAACAGCGCTATATCCCGACTTATCGTGCCGTTGCCTGCCAAGTCGGACAGGAAGACCTTGCCGAGGCGGGCGCGACGGATCGAGACCGCCGGCCTGATGGTGACGTCCATGACGGCGCTCAGCCTGGAGCCGTCGGGGAGGCGCAGGTCGAGCTGCGGGTTGGCGCTGTCGAACGGCCTGCTCGACAGGCCCGAGTACGCCGCCAGGATCTGGATGAGCTCGATCAGCTCGTCGTCGGACTCGGCGACCGGGTCGTGCATGACCTCCTGGCCGTCGGCGTAGCTGACGAACACCCTGTCGCAGCCGTTGATGTCGATGTTCTCGACCTGGGGGTCGTCGAGCAGCGGCTGCAGCCTGCCCACGCCGAACAGCGCGGCGTGGATGCCGGCCGCGAGAGCCTCTTCCTCCTCGACCGTGGGCGACGTGCGGCCCAGGCCGATCTCGTTACGGGCGTGCTCCTCCAGGACCTGGGAGATCAGCGCCCGGGCGAACTGGCGCTCGTCCTCCCCCGTCATCGGCGGCAGGCCGTTGGCCTGGTCGAGCCGGCGCTGGTGGGCGAGCCGGTCGCCGACCTCCTGGCGGAAGCGCTTGACCAGCGAGTGATCGATCATCGGTGACTCACCAGCCTTCCCGCCAGGTCTCTCGCGGTGCGGATGAGCAGGGACCGGTCGAGCCGTCCGCCCCACTGGCCGCGCAGCAGCTCGGCGCCCTTGGGGTCGTGCGCGAGGCCGTACACGTACTGGACGGTCGGGCCGACGATCCTGCGTACCTCGTCGATGGAGCCGCGGTAGTTACGCGGGTCGGCGATCACGGCGACGCCGTGCGCCTTGGTGATCTGGAGGCGTTCGCGCAGGTGGGCGACGTGGTCGAGGGTGGCCCTGGTGAGCAGCACGACCTGCTCGGCCTCGGCGATCAGGTCGCCGAGCTGCGCGTGCGCGCCGAGGCGGCCGCAGTCGGCGATCACGTCGGCGTCCGGGATGCCGGCCAGCGCCCTGCCCAGCGGCCCCCACAGCCAGGTGAGCCCGGCGGCCTGCTCGCCGTGCGTGAGCCCGACCAGCACGTCGAGCCCCCCGACGATCTTCTGCGTGTGCTGCTGGATCTGGGCGGGATCAAGCCCGCGCCGCGCCGTGGCGCCGAGGGTGAGCAGTCCCTTGCCGGGGTTCAGCACGCCGCCGTCGGCGGCCGGGAGCCGGTAGGCGAGGTCGCCGCCCGCCGGGTCGCATTCGGCCACCAGCACGGGCCGCGGCCACACCGCCGCGAGGGCCGTCGCCGCCGTCGTCACACCCGGGGCGCCTTTGTCGGCGGCCAGTACGATCAGCGCCACGTCAGCGTGCCCCCGGTAGCTCGGCCACCGCGATCTCACCGCTGGAGGCGAACGCCACTATTTCCGGTGACGCCGATGAATCCACTATTACCGTGATCTGGCCGGAATTTCCCGTCCGGGACCTGTCGCCCACCGAGAACACGAGGGCGCTTTCCGCGAGCACGCGTGTTTGTCCCTGGCCCGTACGGCTCGGCACATATATCACCTGGACCCGGTCACCCGGCTCCACTCCGGCAGGCATTTGCCCTGGCTTGAGGGCCAATCCGACGGTCGCCTTTCCCTGGCCCAGCTCGCTGCTCTGCTTGACTCCCATCCGGCTCGTCAACAGCGTGCCGGGCAGGATCGTGACGGTCGCGAAGCTGTTTTCCACCTTGCCCCGCTCCGACCAGCTCACGTAGTCGACACCGCTGTCGGCCGCGACCTGGACCTCTTCCAGCATCTGCGCGGTGAACTTCTGACCCGCGCCGACCTGCTGGGTCACGCGGATCGCGGAGACGCGGTCGCCGCTGCGCAGCACGAGCAGGGTCGTGGCCAGCGCGCCGCCCAGAATCAGGAGAACGGCCAAGGCGGCGAGGGCCGGCTTGCGCTCTCGAGGGGGCACGGGGAGCCTACGCGAGGCCGGGCCGGACAACCCCGCCGCCGCGTTGACGGCAGGCTTTTCACTGGTCCTCATGGGTGGGGGCTCCCAATTGAATCGTGGAATTGCCGCCATTATGTGGTGCGGGGAGGGCGCGCGGGGGCGGAATGCGAGGACCCATGCTTGTTTCGCAGGTGACGGTATGCCAATGCCGGATAATCGATGCCCGTTCTTTCTATCGAGTTGACGAACGGCGTTTTCTCCGGCTAGTCACCACTCCAATAACACCCACCACAACATTCACCCCATTACCTTCCCCACTCCCATATCCCCACCACCCACCTCACCCCGCCCGAACCATCACCCGCTCGCCCACCCCCGCCGCACCCACCCCAACCACCGCACTCAGCCTCACCACCACCGACCCCGCTCCACCCCACCCAGCGATCGCACCTTGCCCACCCTCGCCCCCTCTCATCACCACTCCGCTCGCACCCACCGCCACCCAACGATCACGCCCCTGCCCACCACCGCCCACCCTCACCACCCAGCCCGGCGCAACCCGCAAGACGCCCAACCACCCACCCCCACCCATGCCACACGCAACCCCCCACCCCTAACCAAACGGACAGCAATGCCATACGCCCGTCAGTCACACCCACCACCCCCCAGACAGCCGCCCACCCCCGCCAAAGAGCGAAGACCGGTTATCCACAGCCGCCAGGAGCACCAACCCCCGCCCATCCACAGCAACCGCCAGCCATGCCTTTGCCGTCAACCAACCCGCCTACTCTCGCTGCGGGCGCTACCTTTGGGCGCCCGAGATCCGAGCGAGGAGACGGCATCATGCGGATCATGCTCACCGTGCTCGGCGGGCAGGGCGACCGTGACGTCGTGATCGACGGCGACGACGGCGCCACAGTGGCGAGGGTGAGCGACGCGCTCAACGATCACGGTCCGCTGGCGAAGATCGTCCGCCTGCCCAAAGCACGAGCCCCCTACGGAATGTCGCCCACGCAAGACACCGGCACCCATGTGCCACACCCCCGCCAACCGGAGCACTCCGCAACACGACCGGCACAGGCGGCCACGGCACAGGCAAAGGCCGCGCCGGTCCTGTGGCGTGACGGCCGCCCGCTCGACCCCCGCGCCCCCGCCACCGCCGTCCTGCGCGACGGCGACAAGATCACGCTTGACCCCCAGCTCGCCCGCGCCACCCTCATCGAGGAGCCAGGCGGGGTGGCCGAGGTACGCGTGGTGGGCGGCCCGGCCGCCGGCACCGTACACCGGCTGGGCCTGGGCGTGCACGTCATCGGCTCCGACCCGATGTGCGCCATGACCACCGCCGACCCCGCCCTCGCCCCGGAAGCGGTGACCGTACGCGTGACGCCCGACGCGATCACCATCGAGCGCGCGTGGCGACCGGCCGGCGAGGCGCCCAAGCTCAAGCTCAAGGGCAGATGGGCCGAAGAGGTCGCCGAGCTCACGGCCAGGGTCGCGGAGCGGGAGGCGGCCGAGCTCGCCGCCGACTACGGCGAGGTGCCCGAGCTCGACGGCAGGCCGCTCACGGAGCAGATCGAATGGCCCGACCAGGCCGTGCTCACGAGTGGTTCGTCGGTGTTCGTGCTGACGTCGATCGAGCCCAAGGACGCGCATCTGGCGCCCAGGAGCGAGGGCGGCGTGTCCTACAACCGCCCGCCCAGGCTCCGGCGCCCGGAGCCCGAGCGCAAGTTCGTCAAGCCCAAGGAGCCGTCCAGGAACGAAGGCCTGCGCCTCCAGTTGCTCGCCGCCCTCCTCCCCGCCGTGCTCGGCGTGACGCTCGCGTTCGCCCTGAAGCAGCCGTACTACCTGCTCGTCGCCCTCATGACCCCGGTCATCATGATCGGCCAATGGTGGAGCGACCGCCGCCACGGCAAGAAGCAGCACAAGAAGGCGCTCAAGGACTACGACGAGCAGCTCCAGGCGTACGACGAGGCCGTCGAGCAGGCGAGGGTGGCGGACGAGGCGGCCCGCAGGTCGGACGCGCCCGACCCCGCGCAGGTGCTGCTCACCGCCACGGGCCCGCGCAGGCGGCTGTGGGAGCGCAGGATCCACGACGCCGACTCGCTCAGGCTCAGGGTCGGCCTCGCCGACCTGCCCGCCAACCTGGAGCTGTCGGAGGAGCAGGGCGGCGCCATCGACCCGCCGATGTGCCGTTCGGTTCCGGTGGCGCTGCCCATGCGCAGGCTGGGCGTGGCGGGAGTCACGGGCCCGCGCGCCGCGGCCACCAGCCTCGCGAGCTGGCTGATCGCCCAGGCCGCGACCCTGCACAGCCCCCGCGACCTGGCCATCGTGGTCGTGTCCGCACACGCCGACGGCGAGCGCCGCTGGGGCTGGACGCGCTGGCTCCCGCACTGTACGCCGCGCTCGGGCGAGGAGTGCGTCGCGCTGGTCGGCACCGACCCCGAGTCGGCCGCCCGCCGCGTCTCCGAGCTCGCCGCCCTCATCGACGAACGCCAGAACACCGCCATCCCCGAGCTGGGCAAGATCCCCACCGGCTGGGACGACCTCGGAGGCCCGGAGAAGCCCACGTTCTCCTCGTACGACGTGCGCCCCTACGACGTGCTGGTGATCCTCGACGGCGCCCAGGTCCTGCGCGGCCTGCCGAACATGCCGCAGGTCTTGCGCCAGGGGCCGCGTTCGGGGGTGTTCACGCTCGCCATCGACGACGACCAGCGGCTGCTTCCCGAGGAGTGCCAGACGGTGGCGGCGTGCGGCCCGGGCGGTCTCGTACGCCTGCGCGGCGGCGGCCTCGACGTCATCGGCCCGATCCTGGGCGACCTCGTCTCCCCCGCCTGGTGCGACCGGCTGGCCAGGGCCCTGTCTCCGATCCGCGACGTGAGCAGGGACGACGCGTCGGGCAACCTCCCCGACGCCGTCCGCCTGCTCGACCTGATGGGTCTGCCCAGCCCGTCCGGCCGGGAGCTGGCCGGGCGATGGCGCGCCCAGGGCTCCACCAGCGCGCTGATCGGCATCGGCCCCGAGGGCCCGTTCTCGGTGGACCTCAGGCTCGACGGCCCCCACGGCCTGGTCGCCGGCACCACGGGCGCGGGCAAGTCGGAGCTGCTGCAGACGCTGATCTGCTCGCTGGCGGTGGCCAACCGGCCCGACCAGCTCACGTTCGTGCTGATCGACTACAAGGGCGGCGCCGCCTTCAAGGAGTGTGTACGCCTGCCGCACACGGTCGGCATGGTCAGCGACCTCGACGGCCATCTGACACAGCGGGCCCTCGACTCGCTGGCGGCCGAGATCCGCCGGAGAGAGCGCCTGCTGGCGGCGGCCGGCGCCAAGGACATCGAGGACTACACGGGCACGGGCATGCCGCGGCTGGTGTTGATCATCGACGAGTTCGCCGCCCTGGTGGCCGAGCTGCCCGACTTCGTCACGGGTCTGGTCGACATCGCCCGCCGTGGCCGATCGCTGGGCATCCACCTCATCCTGGCCACGCAGCGCCCCGCGGGCGTGGTCACGGCCGACATCCAGGCGAACACCTCCTTGCGCATCGCCCTGCGCGTGACCGAGCCGGCCGAGTCCTCCGACGTCATCGACCTGCCGGACGCCGCCCATATCTCCAAGTCGACGCCCGGCCGTTGCTACGTCCGTTCCGGCATGGGAGCGGCGACGGCCGTACAGACTGCCAGGGTTGGCGGCCGCAGCCCCGCACCGGGTTCTGCGGACCCGTTCACCGGGCCGGGCACCGCCGTCAGAGTGCTCGACGTGAGCTGGCGCTCGTTGGGCAAACCCCTGCCGCCCCCTCCGGAGCCGACGGAGGACTCGACGGTCACCGACCTCACCCTGGTCGCCGACGCCCTCATCGAGGCCACCCACCTGGCCGCGGTCCCCGTCCAGCCCAGCCCCTGGCTCGACCCCCTCCCCACCCATTTCGTCCTGGACCTCCCGGCCCTCACCACCCCACCCCCGGGAACCACACCACCACTCCCACCCCCCAACGGCTCAGACCTCCCAGCACCGCCGAAGAGCGCTTCCAAACGGCACATTCCAGGGATCGCCGCCCACCCCCACGACCCCATCCAGGCCTCCGTGAAAGGCTCGGCCCAGCCTTCCCTCGGCCTCCCCGGAAGCCCACCCGTGGACCACCCCACGCCCCTCAACCCAGTAGCAGCCTCAGGCCACCGCTCCCCCGGAGGCGCCAAAAATCCCCTGCCAGGCAGCCCGCGCGACCCAGCACCGGCCCCCTTCGCTCCCCCGCCGGACCACCCCAGCACCACCGCCCCTCAGGGGACGTTCGTCGGCGAGGTGCCACCCCTGCCTTACGGCCTGACCGACCGCCCCTGGGCACAGGACCGCCGCCCGCTGGCACTGGACCTGGCCCACGGAGGCCACCTGCTCATCGCGGGGGCCGCCCGCTCCGGCAGATCGACGGCACTGCGCACGATCGCGGGCTCCATCGCGGCCCACACCTCCCCTGAAGACGTCCACGTCCACGCGGTCGACTGCGGCTCCGGAGCGCTCCTGCCCCTGATGGCGATGCCCCACTGCGGCGCCGTCGTCACCCGCGACCAGCTCGACCGGGTCGAACGTCTCCTCACCCGCCTGCGTGCCGAGGTGGGCCGCCGCCAGCAACTCCTGGCCGAGGCCGGCCACGCCTCCCTGGCCGAATACCGCCAGGCCGGCCACCGCCTCCCCTGGCTGGTGTTCATGCTCGATCGATGGGAGGGCTTCGTCGCCGCCTTCGAGAGCTACGACTACGGCCGCCTGATCGAGGCCCTGCTCCAGCTCATGCGCGAAGGCCCGGCGGTGGGGTTCAGGGCGGTGGTCACCAGCGACCGTTCTGGCCTGCTCGGCCAGGTCTCGACGGTCTTCGACGACCGCCTGCTCCTGCGCCTTTCAGACTCCGCCGACTACGGCCTGGCGGGCTTCCCCCTCAAGGGACTGCCCTCGTCGATGCCACCCGGCCGGGCCCTCTCGATGGGCGAGAACGGCATCGTCGAACACCACATCGCGCTGCTCTCCCCCGACCCGTCGGGCCCGGCCCAGGTCGCCGCCTTCCAAACCCTCGCCCGCACTTCGACGGCAGGCCCGGAGGGTCTACGACGTGCTTCCGGCCCCGCTCGCGCTCGATCCGCGAACGCCGGCCAGGGCAACTGGCCCTGGAAAGGCGACCCGCCCTTGCGGGTGGACGCCCTCCCCATGCGCATCACGGCATCCCAGTCGCTCGCCCTGGACCCGACGTTCACACCCACGTCCCCGTTGTGGGCGCTGATCGGCGCCGGCGGCGACGCCCTGGCACCGCTCGGCCTCGACCTGCTGGCTCACGGGCCCGGCGCCGTGATCGCCGGCCCGTCCCGCTCCGGCCGCTCGTCCATCCTGCTGACCGCCGCCCATTCGCTCATCGCCCACGGCACACCCGTCATCGCCGTCGCCCCCAGGCGCAGCCCGTTAAGGGAGCTGAACGGCGCACTGGCCGTGCTGGACGGCAACGCCACCAACCTGCCGGAGCTGGTCGCGGAGCTGCAGCAGTACGTCGTGCTCGTGGACGACGCCGAGCTGATCAATGCGGACGGCCCACTGGGGATGGCATTGGAGGAAGTGCTCCGATCGGGCCGGGACGGAGATCACGCACTGCTGATCGCCGGCACAACCGGAGACCTGGCCGTCGCCTATCGCGGCTTCGTCGCCGAAACCCGCAAGTCCCGCACCGGCGTGCTACTGGCGGTCCAAAGCCAGGCCGACGGCGACATCTTCTCGATCCGCCTCCCCCGCGGAACCACCGGAGGCCCCCCTGGCCGAGGCTTCCTGGTGCGAACAGGCAACACCACCCCCATCCAATCGGCCCTACCCGACAACGACTGACAACCAGCACCCCTACCACCCGCGAGGCGCCAACCAACAAGCCCGAACAACCCAACCTCGGCCTTCTGGGCACCGCGGAGTGAGGCTGCGCGTCTCGGGGCGTGACAACAGCCCTCGAGACGCACCGAGCACGGACCTCGGGCTTCCGTTGCACTCTCCGGGCTTCAGTTGCATTCTGTGGCGGCATCAGCCGCAGCAGCACACGCCGCCACAGCCCACCGCTCCAGTGCCCGGACAGCACCCAACCGTCACAACCCGCCGCCTCGGCCCCCGCCACAACGACACGTCTTGTGGCAACCCATGCCACAGTGCCGACCGCCCCGGCGCCCGGACAGTACCCGGCCGTCGCAACCCTCACCGTGCAACGCACGCCACCACAGCCCCCACCGTGGCAGCGCACGCTCTCAGCGCCTACGGCCCAGGCCGCTGCTCCAGTGCCGGGGGTTAGGGCTCGTCGGCGGGGAGGGTGAAGAGGCGGATGTAGACGGGGCGGGCGTCCGGAGAGGTGTCCTCGTGCCGGCGGCTGTACTGGAGGAGCAGCGCGATATACGCGTTGTAGAACTCGTTCAGCTCCTCCTTCGTCATGCGCGCCAGACCCCTTGAGCCCTTTGCCCAGTCGGGGTCAGTGCGGTAGGCGGCCGGGAAACGGTCCACGAGGGCGCGGTCCTCCTCGAACCCGACCCTCAGGAACTCGGTCAGGACCGCGCGGTCCTCCGGGGCCAGTTGGTCGGGGTTGGGGAAGCGCATGTCCCTAGGGAGCTCGGCGCGGCGCCACCAGCGTTCGCGGCCGGACGAGCGTTCGGGGATCTCCTCAATGAAGCCGTACTTCTCCAACTGGCGCAGGTGGTAGCTCGTGGTGCCGGTCTTGGCGCCGAGCAACTCGCCCAATGTGGTGGAGGTGGCTGGGCCGTGGATGTTGAGGTGGGTCAGCATACGGCGGCGCATAGGGTGGGCCAGTGCTTTGAGCCTGCCCGGGTCGTCAAGGATGAACGGCTCGTCGCCATCCTTCGTCTCGTCCTCCTTCATGAGGAGGAGGGTAGTCCTCCCGAACGATATCTGCAGACTTCTCTTTGCCGACACTTCTCTGCAGAGTATGTTCGGCGATATGCGAACGATTCTCGCGGCCCTCGCCGCCACGCTTCTGGCAGCCAGTCCCTCTGGCAGTTCTTCAGTACTCGGCTCCTCGCTCAGCGCCTCACCCGGCACCTCCGTGGGGCTTCCGGCGGTCACCTCTCAGGTGGGGCAGTTGGCGGTCAGATCCTCGACCGAGCACATCGACGGGCAGGCGGGGCAGGGTGTCCTGCAGCGGGGGCTCGGAGCTGGACAGCACGACCTGGCCGGGCAACGCGGCCCGAGCGGACAGCTCGGCCCAGGCAGGCTCAGCTCGGGCGGGCTCAGCTCGGACAGACAGTTCAACTTGGGAGGGCAGGTCGGCTCGGGCGGGCAGGTCGGCTCGGGAGGGCAGGTCGGCTCGGGAGGGCAGGTCGGCTCGGGCGGGCAGGTCGGCTCGGGCGGGCAGGTCGGCTCGGGAGGGCAGGTCGGCTCGGGCGGGCAGGTCGGCTCGGGAGGGCAGGTCGGCTCGGGCGGGCAGGTCGGCTCGGGTGGGCGGCGTGGAGGTGGTGTTGAGGTGCGTTCCGGCCCTGGGGGCGGTGGGGGGCTTGGTGTGCCCGACGATCTGGTGGCCTCCGAGGTGAGCTTTCGAGGGAGTGGTGGGCTGGAGATGCATGGCAGCGTGATCAGTCCGGCTCGGGCGCGGAGTGGGCGGGCCGGTGTGGTGCTGGTGCATGGGGCGGGGACCGGGACGAAACGGGAAAAGCTGCTGGGCGAGGCCGTGGCGTTCGCCCGGCAAGGGCTGTCGGTGCTGATCTACGACAAGCGTTCCGAGGGGTATTCGCTGTTCGAGAGGTCGTACTCGCAGCTGGCCGACGACGCCCTGGGGGCTGTGGGGACGTTGCGGCGACAGCCGGGGGTCGATCCGGCCAAGGTCGGAATCTGGGGGCTCAGTGAGGGTGGATGGGTGGCGCCGCTGGCGGCGTCGCGGTCCAAAGACATCTCGTTCGTGATCCTGGTGGGCGCCAACGCGCTGCAGCCGCTGCGGCAGCAAACGTGGGCGGTGGCGGCCGGGTTGCGGAAGGCGGGGGTGCACGGGTCCTTCGTCGACCGTACGGAGCCCACGATGTACCGGATGATCGCGGATGGCGGGTTGTTTCCCGAGCCCTACTACGATCCGGAGCCGGTCATCGCGCGTGTACGGCAGCCCGTGCTCGGGATCTGGGGCGTACACGATCTGCTGACCCCGCCCCGGGAGACGCCTCCCATCTTCGCCAAGGCGCTGGAGAAGGGTGGAAACCGGCGGTACATGTTCCGGTTCTTCGCGGATGCCGATCATGCTGCTCATCGGACGCCCGACGGCGGGGTCACCCGGTTGCCCGAGCTCGCTCCTGGCTATGCGGAGCTGGTCGGCAGTTGGGTGGGAGAGGCGACGTCGGGGCGGGCGCCTGTGGCGCAGGTGACGGGGCCCGCGCCGGTCCAGGCGGATGACACGGTGGCGGTGCCGCCTGCTGAGTGGTGGGAGTCGGCGGGTGTTCAGGTCGCGGTGTTGGTGTTGTTCCTGGTCGCGTTCGGGGGGTATCCGGTGGTGGCCTTGGTGCGGCGGGTCCGGCGAAGGGGTGGAGTCCTGTCTGCCAAGGAGGCACGGAAGGGCGGGGTGCCGCCTGCCAAGAAGGCCCAACAGGGTGGGGTGCTGCCTGCCAAGAAGGCGAGGCGGGGTGAGGTGTCACCCGTCGAGAGGGCGAGGCAGGGTGAAGTGCTGCCTGCCGAGGAAGTCCAACGGGGTGGGGCGCTGCTTGCCGACGAGGCGCGGCGGGATGAAATGTCACCCGTCGAGGGGGTGCGGCACGGTGAGGTACGGCCCATCAAGGGGGCGTGGCTGGTCAGTGTCGGTGGGCTTGCGGTGGTCGTCGGCGGGTTCGCGTACTTGTTCTACTCGATCATGACCGGGGGGAAGCTGGCCTCGCCGGGGCCCCTGGTGGCGGAGCGGCCTCTCATCTGGCTGGCGCTCCAGGCTCTCGCTGTCGCGACCGTCGTGGGCACCGTCTTGACCTGCGTACGGTGGCGGCGGTCCACTCCACTCGGGGAGAAGGTACGGGTCGGGCTGCTGGTCGCGGGCGGCGTCGTCTTCGTTCCGTGGGCGCTGTATTGGGGATTGCTCCTCCCATAGGCGGGTGAGGCGTTGGTCGGCAAGAACTCCTTCTGGGGGCCAGGACCAGGTGCGGCTCGGCTTGGCCTCAAGAAGCGGCCTTCATCGGGGCTGACCTGATGGGCAGGTGGCGTGGGAAGGGCGATCTGGGGCTGGACCACGCTGGTTTGAGGGCGCTGAGGCGAGTTGGTGAGGCTGAAGGCGGTTGAGCCGAGGGATGGCTGGGGCGGCTGAGCCGAGGGGATAGCTCGAGCAACTGAGCCAGGGGGAGCTCTAGCGGCTGAGCCAGGGGTAGCTCTGGCGGCTGAGGCCAGCGGAGGCTGGAGGCGAAGGCTGGAGGCGAAGGCTGGAGGCGAAGGCTGGAGGCGAAGGCTGGAGGCGAAGGCTGGAGGCGAAGGCTGGAGGCGAAGGCTGGAGGCGAAGGC